>CAZVSN010000001.1:0-6284 GCA_964629455.1 uncultured Micavibrio sp.
CTTGCACATTTCTTCCAAATGCCTAGAATGACGGTATGACCGAAGAAGAAATCATTGAATTGATACGCCATACCATCATGCTCTCAATCGAGTTGAGTGCGCCTGTGATGTTGGTTGGCTTGGTTGTGGGGACTTTGGTTGCTTTGGTTCAGGCCTTAACCCAAATTCAGGAACAGACTTTGGTTTTTGTTCCAAAAATTCTTTCGATTTTCTTTGCTCTGTTCGTCGGACTGCCAATGATGGCGACCAGCTTGATTGAATTCATGGAATTTCTAGCAGATAAAATCATTGCCATTAAATAGGGTGGGGGAATAACGATATGACCCCCGATGATTTTCACAGTTTTCTAACAACTGGTGTCTTTGCCTTTATGCTGACCTTTGTTCGGGTTGGAACGGCCATTATGGTGATGCCGGGAATTGGTAATGCATTTGTGCCACAAAATATTCGTTTATATTTTGCGCTGGCTTTTGCCTTTGTTGTTTTTCCAATTATCCAATCAAAGATTCCGTATCCGTTGCCATCGACATTTAATTTATTGACAATGATTGTCATGGAATTTATTGCGGGGTTATTTCTGGGCACCATTATGCGGGTCTTGCTGGCGGCCGTTGATACGGCGGGTATGATTATCTCTACCCAATCATCGCTTGCCAACGCCCAGTTATTCAACCCTGCTTTTGCGTCGCAGGGCACGGTTATCGGATCATTCCTGACATTGGCTGCAACCGTATTATTATTTGTGACCGACCTTCACCATTTAATGCTGACGGGCATTATCGAGAGTTATAATTTATTCCCCATCAATAAATTACCGCCTGTGGGTGATATGGCCGATGTATTGGTAAAAGAAGTTGGTTTGTCGTTTGTTGTAGCCATACAAATGGGGGCGCCATTTTTGGTTTTGGTCACCATTTTATATGTTGGTATGGCAATCATGTCCAAATTGATGCCACAGGTTCAGGTCTTTATGTTGGCTGTCCCAATACAGGTTACATTGGCCTTAATTACTTTATCAATGGCGATGTCGACCATGATGCTTTTCTGGTTAAGTAAGTTTGATGAAGGGTATCAATTTTTCTATTCTTTGTTGGTGAAATAGAAATAAAAAAGCCGCCAATTAAAATGGGCGGCTTTAAAATTTATGGTTAGGACAAAAGGATTCTAGAATCCATCACGCTCTTTGCGTTTTCTGTCCATTTTGCGTGAACGACGAACTGATTCGGCTTTTTCACGTTTCTTCTTTTCCGAAGGTTTTTCGAAATCGCGGCGCATTTTCATTTCACGAAAAATGCCCTCGCGTTGCATTTTCTTTTTCAAAACGCGCAACGCTTGGTCGACATTATTGTCGCGTACAGATACGGTTACCACTGAGTAATCACCCCTTTCGGATATAAAATATGGTGGGTTTGTACCATGAATTGGGGGTTTTGCAAGTAAAATTAAGCAGTTACGCCTGTTTTTTCGAAAGATTTTGCAAAGTCGACCCAGTGTTCAGGCTTGAATTGAAAGGATAAATCGCCATTCAGGCGTGATTTATCCATAGCACCCGCATAAATCCGCTTCATTTGGCTTTGCATAGGTGGGCTAAGCGGAGATTTCGTGCGTAGGATAAGGTCAAGCCGTTCCGATTGCATAAACCCATCCACCTGAACGCCACCCATACGGGACAGATTTAAATCAAATAGAAATCTAAGTTTTCTACGTTTTTTGGCGTCGGCTTCGTTTTTGTCCCCTTCATCGGGAAGGTGTTTATAGTAAAGCGGCGTGCGATGGATATTCTGTTCCCACAGCAGGGGGAGCATTGTCATTTTCCAGTCTTGGGGGAGTTGCATGCCATCAATCTTGGAGGCCAAGGTCATATCGGTAGATGCGGCGCGCAGAAGGTCAATTTTCCCCATCTGTTTAAGAAGGTTTGCGGCTTCGCTGGATACCCAATCGTCAATTGTTGCGCCAGTTCGTAACATTGATAGGAAAAGCATACTGAGCGCCGCCATATTATGGGGTTGGGCGGGGGATGGAATGAGTTGGGCAAAGTTCTGCCCCTGTGCGGGCGCATGATGAACTAAGGTTTTGAGTAGTGCGTCAATCGTATCCCATGAGCCTGACCCGATGGTCGGGCTGATCCACTGTGTGAGTGCGGGGAGGGGGTGTAGGCTATCGGCAAACAGGGTTTGGGTTGGGCGCGTTGCTAGGGGGTCGAGCGCAATAAAAACGGGCGTTCCTGTTGTTAAATTATCCGCCTTGAACTGTAGCGTATAAAGTTGGGTTAAGCCTGTATTGGGGAGGGGGACAGAGAGGATGGGCAATTTTGCATCGGTAAAACCCAGAACTTGCGCAGGAGCGATAGGACTTCCTTGAGTCAGGTTCCCATTAATTGTTTGATAGGGCTGCGCGGTTTGTCCCGTTGCGGGTTGAAAAGCCAGAATTTGTCCATCAACAGGTTTGGATGGATTAAAGACAGAAAAGTTTTGGGGCGTGGGTTGTGGCCCTCTTGGCGGAACGCCAGTTTCGATTGTGGAATTTCCTTCTAATTCAACAGATTGAAGGAGAGTGCCAATCTTTCCCAATAATTGGGTGTTTGATATTTGGGGGGGTGTTGTTGCGGGTGTATTTGTCGCGCCTGTTTTGTTTTGGGTTAACGAAGATATATCCAGACGGCTTAAAATACGAATAAGGGTTGAGCGCAGTTGTGCTTGATCCTTTGGGGTGCTTTCAATGACGTTAACCAAGCTTGCCAGTAATTCTGGGGCGGGCAACGGGGTTAATAATAATTTTTGTACATTGGGTGGGAGGCTCCCGGGAGGAATGGGGAGCAGGCGTGCCATCTGCCCTGCCTGTAATGCGCCACCTGCAATTGGGATGGGGATTGGTGCGTCATCTATGGCTTGGTTTTGGGTGGATGTGATGACGGAACCAAGCGTATCGGAATTTAATTTTATATTATTTTCCAATGGATTGGATGATTGTATTTGAGTTTGCTGTGATGCGGGTTGTTGACGGGCATCAGCAACATTTTGTGCAAGGCTCGGCGGGGTATTTTCGGTGCTGGGGCGAATATTGGCCTGTTGGGGTGCGCGTCCCGCAGGAATTTCAATATCAATTTTTGTGCCTGTTGGTAAATTGCCCCTGTCTTTTAACAGGATGCGTACCTCACCTTTGTCGGTTTTGATTGACAGGCTTCCATCCTGATTTTGCCCTTCGACCGACCCTTTGATCTTTACGGAAGAGGCGTTGTTTCTTAACCCATCAGGAAGGTTAACGATGCGAACTGCAATTTGATCAATGCGGGCATTTGCCTGTGCATTCGATAAAGCAGATGGAGGAAGGGTTGGTGGATTGGACGCCATGTTACGATTCTATCGTTTTTTATTCCAAATGTCATTGGGGATTAAAACAGACAGGTTTATATCGAAAATTCGGAAATGGTGTTCCCGACAGGAATTGAACCTGTGGCCCCAAGTTTAGGAAACTTGTGCTCTATCCTGCTGAGCTACGGGAACATTTCTCCGTATGATTAACGGACGTAGATATGCACTTCGTTGTCAGTGACAGAGGGACTCGATGAATAGGAAATATCAACCTTATCCATTGGCAATCCCATTTGCGTCATTGCGCGCAAAACTTTTTCAGCATTGCGACGTGATTTGGTGCTTTCAATCGCAACTTGGGCGGCATTGCCTTGGGTTGGATAAACGGCAACCAATTCAAAACGGGCTGTTGGATATTTTTCCATGGCTTCGTTAAGCGCCATGTAAACAGGTTGTTCGTAATTCACGTTGGCTTTATCAAAACGAATCTTGACCAAAGGACGTGGGTTAGAAACGGATGGAGCTGCAGCAGGGTTTGATGTCTGGGCGGTTGTCACTGTTTCTGTTTGTTTTGCAACTGACGTGAATGGACGATTTGACAAAGATTTACCCAACAAGTCACCATCAGCAACAGCCAATGACAACGTGCGCAGGTTATTGCGTTCAGTTGTCAAATAAGCGCTGGAACGGGTGATGTCATCGTTCACATTGTTTTGCAAACGGTCGATGATGATAACAGTATTGTTGATGCTATCTTCAAGTTGTGACAACTGCACATGGTCTTCTTCGACTGCGCCAGTCAGGCCGTAAGCCGCGCGCGTGCCTTCCAAGAGGTAGGAGGCGACAGAACCAGATTTTGTAATTTCAATCGCCAGTGTATTAAAATCATTCACATTGGCGGCGAGTTTATCAAGACTGTCCTGAGCATTCGCCAATTTTTGTAACAGACGGGGATTGCCCGGTGTTGTGCCTGATTGTAATTGTGTGCTGATAGTTGCTGTATCTGCATAGTACGCTGCTGCGCGATCCTGATTGGTTTTTTCCAACGCGACCAAACGCTCAGACAATTTTGCCAAATCAGATTGCAGATCACCCAAGTCATGGTGAATGCCACCGATTTTACGCGACACCATTGTGTTTGATGTTCCGTAATAAGAATTCAAAAGGCTTTGTGGTGTAATGGTTTGTGTTTGCACAGGTTTTGTATAGACCTGCCCAACCAAGGACGCGGGCAAAGGTTGGTTGGTAATAATCAGCGCAGGTGTTTTGCCTGTTGATTGCGCGAATGCAGGAACGCTGCATAGAGCAATAACAGATACGGACAACAACGCTTGACGCGCAAAAAATAATGTCGAAACTTGTTTCATCGAACGGGGTATTCCCTTTGGAATGGTTTGCAAATAGAGCAAGGGGGCAATAACAAAATTCCTCCCCTTTCACCGAACTTGTAACTTATGGAATTGTAAAGGAAATTTGTCAAGTTCTGTTCCTAATTGCTTCTAACTTATTAGCTATTTTTTATTAATTTTTATAATTGTGTTGAATTTTAATGCTTGCAATTGGCAAATCCCTCGCGTATGGTCTGCCCGCTTCCGTAAGGAAACAAATGTGAAATATTGCAGCCGTAGCTCAACTGGATAGAGCACCTGACTACGGATCAGGAGGTTCGGGGTTCGAACCCCTGCGGCTGCACCATTTCAAACAAAAAAAAGAAAGTCCCGTTTTCGGGATTTTTTTTATCGGGTCTTTTAATTTTATGAAAAATATATCTTGTGGCATCGATTTTGGAACATCCAACTCTGCATTAGCAATATCTAATGCAGGAAAAATTGTGTTGGCCGAATTGGAATCGGGCAAGACGACCATTCCCAGTGCTATCTTTTTTAACACCGAAGAAAACCGTACGACTTTTGGTCGATTGGCGATAGACGAATATCTGGAACAGTATAGCGGGAGGTTTATGCGATCCCTGAAATCTATATTGGGGTCAGAGTTGATGAAAGAATCAACATTGGTTGGCGCACGGGCAATGACATTCTCTGACATCATCGGATGTTTTATTGGTGAAATCAAACGTCGTGCCGAACAAAGTATCGGGCATGAACTGACAAATGTTGTGATGGGCCGCCCCGTTCATTTTGTTGATGATGACATGATTGCCGATGCGCGTGCCGAAGATGAATTGCGCGCGATTGCAGTGGAGCAAGGGTTTAAGAATATCGCTTTTGAATTTGAACCTATTGCGGCGGCTCGTGATTACGAATCAAAACTGACCAAAGAAGAATTGGTTCTGGTTGTCGATATTGGGGGCGGGACATCAGATTTTTCTGTGATACGCCTCTCACCCGCCGCCCGCCTTAATCCTGACAGGTCGGGTGATATTCTGGCGAATGCGGGGGTGCATATTGGCGGAACAGATTTTGATAAGCGATTTTCGCTCGACGTTGTCATGCCGCATTTTGGGTATGGCAGCAAATTAAAAAACAATCTTGATGCGCCAAAGACAGAGTTTCATATGCTGGCCACTTGGCATTTGATTAACTTTCTTTATACCCAAAAAAACAAAACAGCAATTCGCAACATTTATAATGACTCGGAAGAACGCAATTTGATTAAGCGGTTTATGAATGTGTTGGAAAACCAGCGTGGTCACGATATCGCGGCACAGGTCGAATCCGCAAAAATTATATTGTCTGAACATTCAAATGCAATCATGGATTTGGGATTTGTGGAACAGGATTGGACATTATCATCCACCCAAACCGATTTAATTCGCGCCACAGAAAATGATGTATCGAAAATTGTTACAACGGCCTTGCAAACAGTGGGGCAGGGCGCTGGGTTAAGCACATCTGCGATTGACAGTATTTTTATGACAGGCGGTTCAACGGCACTCCCTGGATTTATAGATGAAATTCGTCGTGCGTTTCCTGATGCCCGAATAATGCAGGGGGACAGATTTTCTAGTGTGGC
>CAZVSN010000001.1:6384-27587 GCA_964629455.1 uncultured Micavibrio sp.
CGGCGTTGGCGTGAAATTTCAAGAAGTCCCATCGCCGTGAATCCATGAATTTGAACCGTGCATGGGTCGTCATCAATCAAGCGTTCAATATGGGTTAAAAGTTGTTTGCGTTCCTTTTCATCCTTCATGCGGATAAAATCGATCATGATAATGCCGCCCAGATTGCGGATACGGATATGACGTATGATTTCGGTTGCGGCCTCAAGATTGATTGTCAGGTTGCTATTCTTATCTGACCCACGGTTCACATCAATTGCAATTAATGCTGCCGTTCCCTGAATAATCACATTTCCGCCGCCTGATAAAATGGCATAGGGTTGGAATAATTCTTCAATCGGTTTTATCAAATCATAATGATCGAGCAGAGCCAAGTCGCTGGTCGCATTTTTAAGTTCAACAGGTTTGATGCGGGTAACAAGATCAGGTGCAAATAATTCGCACCAATCTTCGGCGGTTTGAAAATGGTCGATTGTCACAACCTCAATCCTGCGAATGGATTTCAAGGAATTATCGGATAGGGAACGTTGTAAGGCATCTGGCCCCTCCATAATCAGAATTGATTCCTCGCCTTTGGCGTATTGGGATAGACCTTCCCATATGGCTTTCAAAACTTTGCCTTCATTCATTAAAACATCGCTTTGGGTGTTGGCGGCAGAGGCACGGAGAATACATCCGTGGACATCTGTAAGCGATGCCATCATTTTTTCCAATTGCCCGCGCAATTTTTTATCACGGATGCGCGACGAAATGCGGTTACTGTCATCAAGGGGCGTGTAAATCATATAACGTCCCTGAATTGCAACATCCATGCTCACCACAGGACATTTATCTTCATAGGCGCGGTTGTCTTCGAATTCAGGTTCTAAATAGCCTTGTTTGGATTGAACCAGAACAAATTGTCCTGTGGTCAATGTTTTGCCGATGGGTTTCTGTCCACCTTTAATCAATTTGCCTGATTTATCCCGAAAGCGGGTATCTTTGTTATAGAGAATGCCAGTGACATCACCGTCAAGATCAAGGAATGCCGCATCAAGTTTGGCATCTATGCGGTCAACCCGCGCCCAGAAAATGGATCCCCAACGGACAACTTCATGAGGAGGGTCAACTTCCAATCCCTCAATGCGTGAGCGTTCGGTTGCGGCCACCCACAAACATCCATCTTGTTCTTCGATAATAATATCCAAAGCTTACTCAACCTTCTGTTGGGGAAAAGAAACCAACGCCAGATAGCATAGCCCGAAACTCGTAAAGCGGCAAGCCAACGATATTGGAATATGACCCATTGATTCCCGATACAAACCCAGCCGCCAAACCCTGTATGCCGTATGCGCCTGCTTTGCCATGCCATTCGCGCGATGCAATATAGTTTGTTTTTTCGGCAGGGGTCATATGTTTGAATGTAACCCGCGTTGACACAAGGCGGGATTTTATTTTGCCATCAGGGAGGCGGAGCGTGAATCCTGTTATCACGCGGTGGGAGCGACCTGATAACAGGTCAAGGCAGTGGGTTGCATCTTCCACTGTTTCGCCTTTTGGCAAAATACGCCGACCAACTGCCACAACCGTATCCGCCGCCAAAATAAAATGCCCGTCAACAGATGGAATTGCAGCACATTTTTGTTGCGATAGCCGCAAAGCAAGCTCGCGTGGCAATTCATTTTTAAGAGGGGTTTCATCAATATCTGCGGGAATAACCTTGGTAGGAACAATACCGATTTGTTTCAGCAAATCCAACCGTCGTGGCGATGCAGAGGCAAGGATAAGGGGTGCGTGATTGACCATTAGGCAACTGCACTTTTATAGGGTTTTCCACGCACCAGATTTTCATACGCTTCGCGTAGGTTCTGTGTAATGGTTCCGACGGTATAGATCGTATCGTCAATGCGACCAACCGCAGATACCTCTGCGGCAGTGCCAGTGATAAATATTTCATCGGCCTGACGTAAATCATCCATGCTGATTATTTTCTCTTCAACTGTGTACCCAAGTTCTTTGGCAAGGCCGATAACAGTCTGGCGCGTAATACCGTTCAGGAAGCAATCGGGGGTGGGGGTGCGAATGATTTTATTTTTAATGACAAATAAATTTGCGCCCGTTGCTTCCACCGGATTGCCACGATAATCAAGCATCAACGCATCTGTAAATCCTGCGTCTTCTGCCTGATGTTTCGAGAGGGTATTAATCATGTAAAGACCTGCGGCCTTGGCCTCGGTCAATGCGGTGTTCGGGGCAGGTTTTTGCCACGATGATGTTTTTAAGCTAATCCCCTTTTCACGAAGTTCAGGAGAGAAATAGCTAGGCCATTCCCATGCGGCAATCGCAATATGTGTTTTGGTTCCGCGCGCGGCAATTCCCATTTGTTCTGACCCGCGCCATGCGACTGGGCGTAAATAAGCATTCGTAAATCCGTTTGCTTTTAAAACAGCTTCTTTTGCAGTGTTGATTTGGTCGGGTGTAAAGGGAATATCCATGCCTAAAATATGGGCGGATTTAAAAAGGCGGGTGGTGTGTTCGGTTGATTTGAATATTTGCCCTTCATAGGCGCGTTCCCCTTCAAACACGCAACTGGCATAATGCAATCCATGGTTAATCACATGGATTTTTGCTTCACGCCACGGAAGCATATTTCCGTTAAACCAGATTGTACCATCACGATCATCAAATGGAAGTGCCGTCATTTTCTTATGCTTTCTTATTTATTTCAGTAAATAGGCTATTTTCAGAACAGATTAATACCTCTATATTCAAAATCAAATAATAAACGACACAAGGAACCATATTATCCATGGAAAAAACCCTTTTTAGTGAGGCAGATAAACCCCATGTCTTGGTTGTGGATGATGACGACCGTATCCGCACGTTGTTGTCCCGTTTTTTAAGAGATAACGGATTTATTGTGGCTACAGCCAAAGATGGCAATGATGCGCTTGATGTTTTGAAATGTGCTTATTTTGATGTTCTGGTGATTGATGTGATGATGCCCGGAAAAAACGGGTTGGATTTAACCCGTGAATTAAGGGCAATCGGGGATGTGCCTGTTTTGTTACTAACCGCATTGGGCGAGGTTGATGACAGGATTATAGGTTTAGAGGCGGGTGCAGATGATTACCTGTCAAAACCATTTGAACCAAAAGAGTTGGTGTTGCGGTTAAAGGCAATTCTGCGTCGTAAGGGCGAGGTTGTTAATCGTAAGCTGGATAATCTGGTCATAGGTCAATGGGTTTTTCATCCAGAAGATGATCTGATCGTATCCCAAGACGGAACCGAAATTCGCCTTACAACAGTTGAGGTTAAGTTATTAGAGGCTTTGGCGCGCCATGCAGGAAAAATTCTAAGCCGTGAAGAGTTGGCGCGGTTGTGTGGTGTTGATGGAAATGACAGAACTGTTGATGTGCAGATTACACGTCTTCGTAAAAAAATAGAGGAAGACAGCCGCATTCCGCGTTTAATACAAACTATACGCGGTCAAGGATATATGTTGAAAATATAATCGGAACGGATAAATGGCATTTGAATTTAAAAGATTAAACCCATGGTATTGGGTCAGGAAAATTCTACCGCGCACCTTATTCGCACGGTCGTTATTGATTATCGTTGTTCCTGTTTTTTTATTGCAAGTTGTAACGACACTTGTCTTTGTTGATAATCACTGGCGCAAAGTGACATCACGATTGGCTTTTTCTGTCGCGGGCGAAGTTTCAATTATTGCCGATGAATTGGATGCGTCATATAACCCCGCTCGTTTAAAAGACATCAGCGATTTTTACGCACAGAAATTAGATTTATTGGTGACGTTTGAGCCTGATGCAGAATTGGTTCCTGAAACCGTTGCAACAGGGGCATGGGAACCTTTTGCTGCCGAAGCTTTATCAAAGGCGATGACCGTTCAGGTGCGCCGTCCATTTAGTTTATCATTCTCTCCTGATGACGAATGGGTCAATATTGGCGTTCAGTTGGATAATGGTGTTTTACGGGTGTTGGCGCTGGAACGTCGGTTGTATTCCTCATCTGTTCTTATTTTCTTGCTCTGGGTTATGGGCACATCTGTTATTTTATTTGCCGTATCTGTTTTCTTTATGCGCAATCAAATCCGACCCATCCGTAAATTGGCAATTATGGCCGAGCGAATGGGTAAAGGGCAGGAGATAGCCCCCTTTAAACCAGAAGGGGCCAGAGAGGTTCGTCAGGCCGCACGCGCCTTTATTGATATGCACCAACGGATTACACGGCAGGTTGAACAACGGACAGCAATGTTGGCAGGTGTGTCCCATGATTTGCGGACACCCCTGACGCGGTTAAAGCTCGGATTGTCTTTGGTTGGGGATAATGATGAAATCGAAGCATTGAAAAATGATGTTGTTGATATGGAGCGTATGGTCAACAGCTATCTAAACTTCCTGCGTGGCGAGGGAGAAGAGAGCACCGAATTGGTTTCTTTGGTGGGCATGGTTGAAAAAATTGCGGAACTGGTTAGAAAAAGTGGAAAGCCAGTCCACGTCGCCGTGGCAGAGTCAATTATGGTCAATGTGCGCCCAATGGCATTTGCGCGGTGTATTCAAAATTTGGTCAGTAATGCAGATAAATATGGCCATGAAATTTGGGTGTCGGCCAAGGAAAAAGTCGACCATATTATTATTTGTGTCGATGATAATGGGGATGGGTTATCTCCCGATTTATACGAAGATGTCTTTAAACCATTTTTCCGTGCCGATGAATCGCGAAATGCCTCAACAGGTGGCGTGGGGCTTGGGTTGCCGATTGTTCGCGATATTGTTCATGCCCATGGTGGCGAGGTCCATTTAGAAAAAAGCCCCCATGGCGGATTGCGCGCTGTGATAACGTTGCCAACATAGATAATAAAAAAACCCCGCGACTTGCGGGGCTTTTTAAAACTCATTTTTTCTATGCCGATTTTTTAGATGGCTTTTTGGATTTCATTTCTTTGGCATCTTCTGCGGTCGATTTAATTTCATCAAAGCAGGATGTGATGCGGTCATTGATAATGTCCAATGCTTCGCGGGCAGATTTATTGGCAATATCACCAACTTCGCGGGCATTATTCATTGTTTTCTCATAAGTTTCACGAATGAGTTCTGCACCGCGCGCAATTTTTTCTTCAGGTGTTCCTTCGTTCATGACTTCTTTGGCAATGCTTGATTGGTCTTGAACGATTTGGGACAAAATTTCGCTTTGGCGTTTCATGATAGCCTGCATGCTTTGTGTCGCAACTTGCTGGGCTTCGGTGTATGCCTGAACAGATTTACGGCCAGATTCCATCATCTCTTTCATGCCGAAGGGGGCTTGGGGGAGCTTTGAAAACAGTGAATTACTCAGATCAGGTTTTAGCCAATTCTCAAAAAAGGAATTCTTTGACATTTCAGGGTCTCCGTATCGCTAAGGCGCCATTAATAATAGTTAATTTTATCGAACCTTTTGACCCAAGAGTCAAGGCTTCCTGCAATAAATACAATGAAGTGTATGTTTTAGCCCCGTTTATTGTTCATATGAAAATTGAATGGGAAAAAATTAGCATTTATTTAACAGGCATCTGGCATCAATAAGGATAGAAAATTCTATCAACCCCGACTCGCGTACATTCCGTTAAATGAACATCATCACTCCGATATTTAATAAAAATGAAAAACCTATCCTGACATTTAAGGACAGGTTGTCGTTTATGATGGTGGCGATCAATGGAATGATTTTAACGGGAGCCATCTTTTTTATTCTGCAATATTTTGTCAACGAAATCTTACAAGAGGATTCAGCGCAGATAATCGGGCGGGCAGAGAAAGTTATTACAACCAGTAAAAAAGATATTGATGTTATTCTGACTTCACTGTCTTCAATGGTTGCGTTGTCTGATCAGGAAAAGTTTGATGAAACGATCACCAACACCCCCATCAAAAAATATATTTCATTCCTAAATGGCGGAGATATTCCATTTTCTAATTTATATATTCTTCAATCTGATTCCGCATCTGAAAATCTGGTTGATGTTTATGAGAGCCAGAAAATAGAAAATAAGTTTAATAAATCAATTCTGATTGATGTCTTTGTAAAGAACAGAGATAAAATAAGGGCATCAGGATATTTTAACGCTTTAATCAATAATCATGATTTTGTCTTCTTTCAGAAGATGCCTGCCGCAAATGGATATATCGTTGCGGTTATTCCGATACAAAATTCCTCAATTTTTTCTGACTTAAAAGAGATTCAGCAGATTGAATCGATAAAAGTTGATGAAAAGAATTCAGGAGAAATGATTTACGGTTGGACAAAGGAAGATTTAAAAGAGGCGACGTATAAAAATACAGTCAGCAGAGATGTTTCTTTTGGTGAATATGTTTTAAATGTCAGTGTAGTATACGACAGAACAACGCAATCTGTTTTATTGCAGGCAATTCCGTTGGCTTTTCTTTTTCTGGGGTTGATAATTACTGCCATTGCCACAGGCTTTATTGTGAATTCAAAGCAGGGTGGAAAAAAGCTGACACGAATGAATGTGGAGTTAGAGAAAAAGAATCTGGAATTGGGTCGTGAAATTGGTGAGAGAGAAAGATTGAACCATGTTTTGCGGAAAGCCGAGCGTGAAAATAAAGCAATCATCAACGCCATATCCGATGTTATTTTTGAAATATCTCTGTCAGGGGAAATTCTGTTTTTAAATGATTCATGGCAGAAATTGACTGGTCAGGATGTTGAAAAAAGTATGGGTCAGAATTTATTTGATCGAATTCATCCCAAAGATAGAGAGGATCAGAAGAAAGCCGTGTCCCAGCTGATTAAGGGTCTAAGATCTGGGTATCGTATCAATACGTCTATCGAGTCTTTGGATGGAAAATACCGTGCCGTTGAAATGGCAATTTCCATGATACGGATGGATGAAAATAGGAATATGCGCGTTGTCGGAAGTTTTTCAGATATGGAGGACAGACAAAAAGCAGAATGGGCCTTGGATGAGGCAGAGAAGAAATACAGAACCATTTGGGAAAATTCAGCAAGCGGGATTTATCAGGCAACAAGCGATGGGCAATTATTATCGGCTAACCCTGCTATGGCGCATATATTTGGATTTGAGAATGCTGAATATATGTTGCGCGAAGTCAAAAATGCACATACCGAGTTATATGTATCTCCGAATGAACGATTGCGGATTATCAAAAATATAGACGTAAAAGGCAATCAGGAGATTTTTGAGTTTCAATCTTATCGCCGTGATGGGCAAACAATATGGGTTCAGGAAACAATTCGTCCTGTTGCGGACGAATATGGAGTCTTGATGTATTTTGAAGGCAGCATTGAAGATATTACAAAACGGAAAGATGCCGAAATACAGTTGCAGGAAGCGAAGCGGGAATCTGACATGGCCAACCGTGCGAAATCGGAATTTCTAGCCAATATGAGCCATGAATTAAGAACACCGCTAAATTCGATTATCGGGTTCTCTGAAATCATTCGTAATCAGGTTTTTGGGCCAATCGAGCCCCAATCTTATTGGGAATATGCGCGTGATATTCACGAAAGCGGCAAACATCTTTTGTCGATTATTAACCAGATTCTTGATATTTCAAAAATTGATGCAGGCGACAGAGAGTTAAAGGAAAGTCGCGTAGATATGAAGAAACTGGTGCAGGGGGTGGTTGAATTGGCAATGCCAAAAATCAGGGATGCGGGTTTAACTATGCCTGAACCTGATTTGTCGACCATGCCGATGATTATTGGGGAGGAAGTTGCCATTCGTCAGATTCTGACCAACATTATATCGAATTCTATCAAATTCACACAGGCGGGTGGACGTATCTCTTTGAGCGGTGAGGTTGATGATAAGGGAGGTTTCCGTTTGTCCGTTACTGACACAGGTATTGGTCTTGATCAGGTCGAGATTAAACAGGTGACATCAAAATTCGGAGTGACAGACGGGCGGTTCAGCAAATCAACATCGGGAATTGGTTTGGGATTGTCATTGGTACAGTCATTGATGAGATTGCATGGCGGCGAAGTTGAAATTTTATCACAAAAGGGTATCGGAACAACTGTTGTTCTGGTCTTCCCGAAAGAGCGGATTCAGTTACAATAGCTCTTGAGATTCCTCTGGTGATAGGGACATCACCCAAGTCGCGATATCATATCCAAATCCTGCACGAGCGAGCGACCCCAATCCACGTTGCATATCATTATCGCGTTGACGGAGTGCAAATGGGCCCAATCTTTTTTTCTTGGCCCATCGTAAGGCTGCCTGACGCTCTTGGTCTGGGTTCGGGGCGGGCATAATTTGATCAATCATTTCTGCCTCAATACCCTTGATACGAAGTGTTCCCAATATTCTGGTGCGTGAAAGGCCTTTTTGTTGAAGGATATTCAGGAGCGATCGTGCATAGGTTTCATCATTCAGATATCCCAAATCAATAAATTTAACGACAACCTCGTCAAGAAGGGCAAGGCAGTCCGAAAGATGTTGGTCGGGATGGTCTTTGCAAGACTTATCAATCTTGCGGCGCATGACCTGTCTAAATTGAGCAATTGAGGCTGAAAACCGTTCCAAATAATACGCGCCCGCATTCTCAAGGTAAGAACGTGTAATTTTTTTGCGCTTTTTGGGCGGCGGGGGCAGTTCGCGAGCCTGTTTTTTATCCATTTTCACTTTTTCTCATAAAATGAGCCATAGAGGTCTAAGAATAGCCTGTGTGAGCAGGAAGGTAAAAAGATTTGTTTTATCGTTTGTCATGGCGGTCAAAAAAGGTATAAAGGGAAAAATCTGGAACATATAAGAATGACAGACAAAGACATTACAGACGAAAAAGAAGCCATTATACCATTCCCCATGCCAGATGACAGCCATGTTCTGACGTTCGATTTGGTTCGTGCCAATTTGCGTGGACGAATTGTCCGTTTGGGGCGCGTGCTGGATACAATTTTAACGGCGCATCAATTCCCTGATATTATCGAGAGATTATTGGCTGAAACGGTAACGTTATCAATTTTGCTGTCATCCATGTTGAAATATGAAGGTATATTTATATTGCAGGCGCAGGGTGATAATGTCGTTACCCGATTGGTTTCCGATGTCACATCGTCAGGTGATGTGCGTGGAACAGCAGGATATGATCTTGAAAAACTGGATAAGGTTTTAAAAAATACTACCAACCCGACAGCCCTAGATCTTTTGGGGACGGGGTATCTTGCTTTTACCGTTGACCAAGGTGAGTTTACAGAGAGGTATCAGGGTATTGTTGAATTAAAAGACACATTGCTGGACAGTATCCATCATTATTTTTCCCAATCTGAACAAATTGGTACGGCCATTAAGATGGCTGTTGCCAAGGGGGAAGATGGAAAATGGCGTGCGGGTGCAATTATGCTTCAACACACGCCAGATCATTCCAACATTCCCCAAGATAGCAAGCCAATAGCAGAAAACTGGAATAGGGCGCAAATCTTGCTTGAAACATGTACGGATGATGAACTGCTTGATGTAAAGCTTCATGATAATACTTTGTTGTATCGTTTGTTTCATGAAGAAGAGGTCGTTGTTTATAAACCAACACCGATTACCAAAGGATGCCGGTGTACCCCTGATAAATTAAAAAATGTTTTATCCATGTTGTCTGATGATGATTTGGATCACGCCGCAACAGATGGTCAAATCACAATGACCTGCGAATTTTGTAACAAAGATTTTAAATTTGGTTTGGATGATATTTAGAAAAACCAACCAATAAAAAAGCCAGTGATAAACACTGGCTTTTTTATTGAATATAATTTTGGCTTATTTCACAAAAGTGATTTCAGCACGACGGTTTGCTGGTTCGCGCACATCGTCAGCCGTTGGAACCATCAGGTTGTCTTCACCTTTGCTGTCAACCAGCAACAGGTTCGCATCAATACCACGCGCAACCAATGCGTCACGAACTGCGTTAGCGCGTTTGGCTGAGAGGCGTTTGTTGTATTTTTTGCTACCCGATGTGTCGGTGTAACCAATAATATTGACTGATTTAATGCTTTGTTTCTTAACTTCGGCGGCAACAGAATCGATTACGCTGTTTGCGCCAGCATCAACTTTGGATGCATTGAAATCAAAGAACACAAGGTATTTTGCATCTTCAGGTGCCATTTGTCCTGTTGGTGCTGGTAATGCAGTCACAGGAGCCATCATCTCTTCAGGAGCTGGTGCAGCTACAGGTGTTCCCAGAGCATTCAAAGCATCCATAAATTGTTGTTTGCAGCTAACTGCACCTGGGTTGTCCCAGTTTTCTTCTTGTTGTTCAATCCAGCAATCAAAGCGGGCTTGAGCAATTGCAGCTTCTTTTGGCGCGCTTTCGCGAGCGCCGCGATCAAGTGCAACAATCAATTGTGAGCGGGCAGATGCCAATTCTTCAACATGGTCTGGTTTCAGGTTCCAGTCGGACACTGGCTCAGGAAGTACAATTTCCCCAGCAGATGCGGCCAAACCTTTGCGAGCAAAGTGCAGGGCATCAGGATAATCGAATTCGACATTTTGTTGGCGATTGGCATAGTCACGATACTCTGCTGAAAGAGTCTGAGTAAACGGGCTACCAACGGCTTTGGCTTCGTTCAGGGCTTCAACTTCTGAACTGCTTTTAAAGCCAGTGCACCCTCCCAAGGTGATAGACGTAGCGGCAACAAGTGCCAAAAGGGAAATACCGCGAAAAACTTGCATGAGATTGCTCCTCACTCATTAAGTATGAATTTTATATGTTGAATGGTTTTACAAGGGGAGTTGGGGGTTTGTAAAGCGTGTTTTTCCCTATTTCCACCTTATTAACAGATAACCCGCATCTTAACAAAAAGGTTAAAAACTTTCCTTGACTTTGAAAGGCGGGTTCGACTATTCTCCCCCCACCCCGAGATGGTTTTTCATAAATTTCGATCAATTCCCTAAAACTAAGGGTCGGCGGGTCGAAATCGGGATCAAAAAAAGAAGCAAAAACAACATATTAATAGAATTAAGGAGAACATTCTGATGCAAAAACCTCTTGCAGGCGTCAATGCAGCTATCCTCGTCGCTAACGGATTTAATGAAATTGAAATGACAACTTTCCAGCGCGCTTTATTAGAAGCGGGTGCAGTTCCTAAAATTATCAGCGTTGAATCCTCTTTGGCGCATGGTTGGCAAGATAAAGGTTGGGGTCATTACCACCCAGTTGATAAACATTTATCAGATGCCTTAGCGGCAGATTATGATGTTCTGATTGTTCCAAGCGGATATCGCGGACATGATAAGTTAAAACAAACAGCCCATACCCGCCGTTTTATTGGTGGTTTTATGATGGCCTTCAAACCTGTTTTGGCGATGGGAGATTCCGTTAAAATGATGGCAGAAATCGGCGTTATCAACGGCATGATGGTATCAGCATCCGATGATGTAAAGCCTGCATTGATTGAGGCTGGTGTTGTGGCATCCGAAGGATCGCCAACCATTCATAATAATTTGATGAGCATGATATCATCTGCAGATAATGCACAGGAATCGGTTGCATCCTTTATGGCTTTCGTAGAAAATATGCGTGCGGAAGCGGCTGCCGAAGACGATACTCAACAAGCTGCTTGATTTTTAAGAGAATGCTTTATCCCCTCTTTCCGCGTGAGTGCGGGGAGAGGGGATTTAATTTATAATAAAGGTTTTGTAATGCGCGCAGATATCCAGTCTATCATCGATAATATCCAATACTCCGTTGAATTGTTGCGGAGGCATCTTTGACTGGCACGTTGCACTGGCGCGGTTGGAAGAACTAGAGTCGCTTGCCGCCGACCCCAATCTTTGGAATGATCCTGATAAAGCGCAAAAATTAATGCGCGAAAAAAATCGTTTGGAACAACAAATCAACGAAGTCAAAAAAATTCAAAATGGGTTAAATGACCAAATTGGATTGATTGAAATGGCAGAGTCTGAGGGCGAAGAATCTTTGATAAACGAGGCTGTTTCCAATCTTAGGGCAATCGAAAAAGACGCTGGGAAATTACAGTTATTAAGCCTTCTTTCAGGGGAGGCAGACGGCAATGATGCCTATTTGGAAATCAATGCTGGTGCGGGTGGCACAGAGTCATGCGATTGGGCATCAATGTTACTGCGGATGTATACGCGCTGGGCGGAACAGCATGGGTATAAAGTGTTGTTATTGGATGAAACCGAAGGGGATGGTGCAGGGATAAAATCAACAACGCTCCGCATCGAAGGGTTTCAGGCATATGGATGGTTAAAGCATGAAAGTGGTGTACATCGGTTGGTACGCATTTCCCCGTTTGATTCGGCGGCACGGCGACATACAAGTTTTGCGTCGGTATCCGTATCCCCTGTTGTTGACGAATCTATCGATATTGAAATTCTGGATAAGGATTTGAGGGTAGATACATATCGTTCCAGTGGGGCAGGTGGGCAGCACGTTAATAAAACAGATTCTGCGGTGCGTTTAACCCATATCCCAACAGGGATTGCCGTTGCATGCCAAAATGAAAGGTCGCAACATCAAAACCGTGCCCAAGCCATGGCGATGTTGAAAGCCAGATTATATGAAGTGGAATTACAACGCCGTGAGGCCGCAAATAATGCCCAATATGATTCGAAAACAGAAATCGGCTGGGGGCATCAAATCCGGTCTTATGTTCTGCAACCCTATCAAATGATTAAGGATTTGCGGACTGGGGTTGAACGGACAGATGCCCAAGTGGTTCTGGATGGGGATTTGGACGATTATCTTCATGCGTCTTTGGCATTAAAGTTGGGGGCGACTTCCCAAAAAATCGAGGATATCGCCTGATTTTAGCAGGAAGGCCGTTGCGGCTTGTTTGAAACTGCGCTAAACACCTCATATTCATCAGAATTTTGAAGGGATGCCATAATGAGTTTCTGTAAGGCGACTGCTGTGTTGATATTGGCCTTGGCGCAAGTAATGGGCGCAGGAGCAGCATTTGCTGGTTTTGATTTTTCAACCACAGGGCAGGCAGAGCAGAGCGCAGAGAGTATTGCGCCAGTATCTATTTCAGAAACAAAAGCGCCAGCGTTACAAGTTTTCCAAGATAAATATGTTCCAGATTCAATTCGTAAGAAATACAATTTAAAAGATGATTGGTACGGGAATGGAAATCAACCATCATTGCCGCAGATGATCGCGCCCGAACCAATTGATCCAATAGTTGATGACGGCATCTCTTCAACAGTAACACCCATATATCAAGAGGGTATGCAACAGGCACCTGTTATTGTTGATACATGGCGTGCCCGCAAAGGTGAAAATTTGCGTGATGTTTTGCAAAGATGGTCAACGCGTGGGGAAACAAATTTGATGTGGGCTTCTCCTGATACGCCTGTACTGCCTAAGGATTTTTCTTTTGTTGGAAAATATCAGGATGCCGTGAATGCTTTAATCAAAGAAGCTGGTGGTGATAATATCCATTCCCAATATCGTGGCGAGGGAATGAAGCCAACCATGATGACCCCCGCATCAACCGTTACAACCAATGCGCCAGCACCATTACCAAGTAACATTGCTGTCGTACCTGAACCGCGTAATATTTTCTCGAAAGTATTCCAGCCAGAAGTTAAATCAGAAAGAAAGCCTGAAACCAGATGGTTTGGGTTGTCAGGCGCGCCGTTGGTTGAGGTTATACAGGTTTGGGCAGATGATGCTGGTGTTGAAGTCATTTGGCAATCCGAGAAAAACTTTGCAGTCAAGAATTCCATTTCCCAGGTTGGTCAATTTGAAGACGCTGTGTTTCAAGCGTTAAGCCAATACGACAATGAACCTATTCGACCCGTTGGTGAAATGTATAACGATCCAAAAACAGGGCGTCAGGTTCTGGTTGTCCGAACCGATATTGCAAAAGAATAATTATTTAACCATCTGTCTTTCATCTAGGGGGCACTATGCAACTGAAATTTTCTTCTAACACTCGTATGACATTGGTCGCGTTTTTAAGCTGTACAGCTTTGGTGACACCGTCTTTTGTGGGTGCGGCCACCACTGTTCCCGCAAAAACATCATGGGCGGTCAGCCGTGTTGCAAGCGTCACCCAAGGCAGCTACTGCACCATGGCGCAGAAATACGATGATTCAACAGTTTTGACCTTTGCCCGAAATATTAAGGGTGAGTATTCTTTGGCAGTGGACTTTCAGAATCCACAATTTAAATCGGGTCAGAAACAAACGATTACTTTGCGTCCGCAAGGGGGCGCCGCGCAAACCTATAGCATAACTCCGCAATCAGACAAAACGGCTGTTGTCGGAATTGGCAAGGATGCGGCAATGATAAAACAGATTTCATCAACTGAAAATCTAGGTATTGAAATCGCAGGGTCTTCATTGAGTTTTGGCCTAAGCCAGTTTTCATCAGGACAAAAAGAATTGGGAAGTTGCATTGAAGCTTTGCAAACAACAAAAAACAAAGATGCTGAATTGGTAAAATCACAGCAGACAGGTATATCCTCTCCTGAAGCCACGATTAATCGTCAAGTGGCTGTTGTCAATGCAACGGCTCCATCCACGGAACCGAGTGTTGAGGGGTTGCTAGCAGCAAAGCCAACCCCGTCTGTTGGTGTATCTGCGTTATCGTCAGATGATGTTGCTCCTGTTCCTGTTGCACCCAAAGTAGCGGCGCAGCCAATCAAATCCGCTGTGATAGAGCAAGCGCCAGTCGTTGAAGTGAAGCAACCACAAGTGATTGTCGATGAGAAGGCGATTAAAGAAGTAGCAAGTTTGCGCGAGGAAAATGCCCGTTTAATGCGTGCGATGAGCGAGCAACGTCAGG
The DNA here is from genome assembly GCA_964629455.1 of uncultured Micavibrio sp. GTDB lineage: Bacteria > Pseudomonadota > Alphaproteobacteria > Micavibrionales > Micavibrionaceae > UBA1573. The sequence goes on from CAZVSN010000001.1 coordinate 21,150, forward strand.
CTTTTGAAAACAAGCAGCCTGCTGTGAATAGTGCTGTTTTAGATGAATTGCGCCAAAAATTAGATGCTGCAAAAGTTGAAAATGATAAATTGCGTTTGCAACAAATGAATGGCGCAGATCAAAAAAACCAATTCACAAAATTGAATGCAGATTTACAATCCGCCACTCAATCAGCACAATCTTTGCAAACCGAGAATCAATCTCTTAAAAACCAATTGGCATCGCAAACAGCAGCCGTTGCAAAAGTTGGTGCGGCATCATCTGATGTTGCCAAGGTTAATCAGTCGTTAGAAGTTCTGAGGGCCGAAAATGCAACATTAAAAAATCAGATACAGTTATACCAGTCTAAGCAAACAAATGTTGAAACAACAACAAGTGAATTGGCAAAGATCCAAACGGAGAATGCCCAATTAAAGGCGCAATTGGCGGCGCGTCCAGCGACAGAAATGCCCAAAGCACAGGTTGATGACACAAAGGTTGCATCTTTGACGGCTGAGTTGGCGCAACAAAAACAGAATATTGCAACGTTGCAGTCTGAAAACGCGACGTTAAAGAATCAAATTCAGATATATGCCAAAGCGCCAGCGCCTGTTGTAAACCCCGCACCAGTCGCGGCAGCCAATCCTGCTGAAACTGACAAGTTACAAAAAGAAGTTCGACAATTAAGGGTGGAGATGGAAACTGCAAAAGCAGAGAAAGCCACTTTGCAAACCCAATTGTCTAAATTGCAAGCCGATACGGACGGAAAGCAAATTAAAATGGCGGGTGGAAGTTGGGATTTAGAACAAGCTACGCGTCGTTATCAGGAAAGCCAAAGAGAAATTCAACGTTTGGGGGCGGCGCTGCAAACACAACAAGCGCAATGCACCAAGGAGAAAAAAGAAATTGAATATATGCTTTTTGATCCAGCAATTGCCAAATCGTCGCAAATTGCCATGTTGAATTCTTTGGAGGAGCAAATTGCCGAAAAAGACAAAAAAATAAAAGATATGGAGGCAGGCCTGTCTTCAACACAAGAACAGTCATCTCCTGATAAAGACAAGAAAATTGCTGAATTACAAAAGCAGTTGGATGTGGCCAAAGCAGATATGGCGAAAAAAATCCAGCAAGTAACCCCAACCCAAGATGCGGTTATCGCATCATTAAAAGATGAGTTGGCAAAAAAGGATAAAGCTGTATTTGATGCCCAAGCCAAACTGGCAGAGTCCCAGAATAAAGGGCAACAAGCTGATGCGGTCCAAAACCAGAGCCTGACAGTTTTAAAAACTGATTTGGCCCAAAAAACGCAACAATTGGCAGAAGCCAACATAAAAATCCAACAATTGGCACAGACATCTGCCCCTGTCCCCGCACAGCAAACGCTTATTAATACATTGCAAGCACAATTGGCCGATGCCCAGAAACAATTGGTTGAAGCGCGCACAAATGCCCAACAGGTTGATGCAAAGACCAGTGCTGATCAAGCGTCTGCATTGGCGACTATGCAGCTTCAAATCCAGCAAGGAAACCAGAAGGTTGCAGAGTTACAGAACCAGATATCTAATCTGAAATCTGCATCTGTGCCTGCGCCTGCGCCTGCTGCTGTGGCACCACAATTGGCTGCACCGCCAGCACAAAATATTTCTTTTGTTCAGCCTAAAACGGTTCAGGCAAAGTTTCTTTCGATGGATGAATTCTCAGGAATTCTGAAAACGGCAGGCGTTCCTGTCAGCGGCGCATTGCAACAGGTGCAGGGTGGTGATCCAGCAACATATCGTGCATATAGTTGGAAAACAGACAGCCTGTATGGAAGCGTTGAAATGCGTCAGGCGCCTAGCGCAGATTCATTTGATACAGTCATTGGCCAGTATCTGGGGCGTGCAAAATCAAGATGTTCTGGTGAATTTGCGGCCGTTCCATCATCGGTAAAAGCATCTGGTGTTAGCGAAAGCAAATCATATGAAATTGCATGCGTTAACCAAGGTACATCCAGTTCTGCATCAGTTTTATTTACATACGGGAATGGTGTGGCAATGACAGTCGCCCATGAAGGTCGTGCGGAAGCCATGGATATGGCGATGGATGCCCGTGACAGAGTGGCGGGGAAAATTCGATAATCGGGTTTGTTACAATTTATGACCGATAGCCATCTTTGGATTCAGCATTTATCTGCATCGCTTAAGGCCAATCGCCAATTGGCATATCTTTATCATGTCGATAAGGATATGTACGAATTTATGGGTGATATATTGGGCGTTCTGGGTCGTGATGAACAGGATGTCCCCCGAAATAAAGCGGAATTGGCAGATTTAATATATCCTGAAGATCTGGTAACGCGTCAATTATCAATCGCCGATATTATTGCCAAATGCCGTGATGGCGAAAAGAGCTTTACCTTAAAATATAAAATGTGTCGTGCCGATGGAACATTGCTTCCTATCGTCGAAACGGGAATTGCGCGCCACCATGCGGCTGATAAATCTACGACCATTCAAAGCTTGGTCATGATTGATACAGAAACGATTGAGCGGCAGAAGAAGATGTCGCGAAAAATGGGCTTTCGTGAAACGGTCAGCAATAGTTTTTCGGGCAATAGCACGCGCCGCGAATTGATTGGACGGTTAGAAGAATTAATGTCCAATACTGAACGTGATTGGACAAAAGGTTATCTTTTATTGGTCGGCATCGACAGAATTTCATTGGTCAACGAAGTTTATGGTGGTCAGTTCACAGACGAATTGCTTGAAAAAACGGGTCTATGTCTGAAATCAATGGTTGAAGATCGGGCGGAAATTATCCGTGTCGCAGGTGATGTTTTTGGTTTGTTATTTGCGGATGGCGCTCAAGGCGAAATGCGTGACACGGCACAAAAAATACTGACAGTTTTTTATAAACAACCAATAGAGGTTCAAGAGCGCCAAGTTTATCAGGTGGTATCAATTGGTGGCGTTAGAATTGAAAGCCCAATGATTGCACCTGCATCTTTGATGGGGCGTGCAGAGTTGGCGATGAACGATGCCAAACAAAAGGGGCGTGGGTGCTTTATCGAATATTCCGATCAGATTGGAAAAGAAGTTAGGGATTTTAAAGATGTTTTGTCGATTGGCGATAACTTTCTAAAAAACTTCAAGGACGGGCGCGTCAAAATGGCATTCCAGGGTGTGGTGAGTTCTCGCACCAATGATATTTCATTCTATGAAACCCTTATTCGGATGATTGATGAAAACGGTGAGGTTCATAGCGCTGGTCGTTTTATTGAAGCGGTTGAGAAAATGGGACTAACGCGCTTGGTTGATACATTCGCAACCGAACAAGCTATCCGCGAATTGAAAGAATTTTCGCAAATCACTTTATCGGTCAATGTGTCAAACCATACATTGACTGATCCAGATTGGCTAAAGACAGTGAATTTTGAATTGCGGGATTATCCCGATGTGGCATCTCGGTTGATTGTTGAAATTACCGAAAGCGTCGCCATGAGCGATGTGAATCAAACGTTGCGTGTTATTCGTGTTTTGCAAGATTTGGGATGTCGTATTGCATTGGATGATTTTGGTGCGGGACAAACGGCGTTTACCCAATTAAAGGATTTGGCATTGGACATTGTCAAAATCGACAAATCATTTGTTCGTGAAATGGATAGAGAAGAAAATAAACATTTTATCCGCACATTGCATTCTTTGGCATCTGCCATGAATTTGGAAACAGTCGCAGAAGGTGCAGAAACAATTGCAGAGGCAGATGTGTTGGCGCGGGACGGGATTGATCATATTCAAGGATTCGTGCATGGGTTGCCGAGTATGGATAGGCTCTGGCTCGTTGATAAAAATAATAAAAAGGAATAAAAAAGCCCGCATAAGCGGGCTTAATTTTTATCAAACAAATATCGAATTATTTGTCGTCTTTGTTTTTCAGGGTAAAAGCAGAGAATGCCTTCATCGCATTTTCAAACAAAGCCATGTTTTGTTTGCTAAGCTCTTCAAGGTTCGCCATAGGAAACACGCCACCAAATGATTTGTTCATTTGTTCACGGAACTCATCTTGTTTTTTGGTGAATTCAGCAAGGGTTTGTTCCAGATAATTCGGAACAAGTTTGCCCATGTTGTCGCCATAGAAACCAATCAATTGTTTCATAAAACCAGTTGGCAAAAGGTTTTGTCCTTCTTTGCCTTCTTGTTCTGCGATAATTTGCGTCATCACGGAACGGGTTAAGTCTTCGCCAGATTTGGCATCATACACAACAAAGTCATATCCCTCTTTGACCATTTGGCAGAGGTCATCAAGAGTGACGTAGCTACTGCGCCCTGTATCGTACAGACGACGGTTTGCATATTTCTTAATTACGGTTGGCTTATCGCCACCTTTTTTTGCGGCCATGGTGCACCTTCGGTGTGAATTGTTGCATTACCTGTTTGTAACTAATCATAAAATCATCAATGTGACAATCGCTTTGCACATTTTATACCAAATTGTGCTAAGGTGCATTATGTCCGATGAAGATAAATTTTCCAAAATACAGCCGTCGCAACGACAACGTCCGTTGATCATGCAACTGGCATTGGCCTCTGGTGCATTGGCACAGCCGAGTCTATTGAAGGGCAATCATTTTACAGATGAGTTCTGGGAAAGGCCGGATGGAAAAAATGCGCGTGCAAGTATGGAGCGCGTGGTGGAGGGTTTGCGACGGTACCAACTTCACCCCTATGAACGTAAGCCGCAACGGATAGGTTGGAAGGGGAGTGTGATTTGGACGGATGGAGAAGCGCGTATATTATGGTATGCGGCGCAACCTAATCGTAAGTCAAAAAAACGCGCACAAAAACCAAAAGCATCGATCCTAATTATTCCATCGATGATAAATGGCGCAGAGATTCTGGATATTCTTCCTGAAGACAGGTCGTTGATAAGGTGGTTGGCAGAGCAGGGGTTTGATGTCTTTGTTTTAGAGTGGGGGAATTTGCGTGAAGACCCAGAGCTGGAAAATCTGGATAAGGCTATCGGGTCAAAAATATCGCGTGCGGTCACATGGCTAAAACAGGAAATTGATACATCTTTATTTGGTATTGGGTATTGTATGGGTGGATTGTTTTTGGCGGCCACGGAACTTTTAAATCCTGATTGTTTTGATGGGTTGGTCTTTGTTGCAACACCGTGGGATTTCAAAGCGGGTGCCAAAGATAATTTTGCCGAAGCCATAACGTCTTGGGCACCTGATGGGTTGCGCCGTGTACAACATTTAGATTATTTGCCGAATGAATGGTTGCAAATGATTTTCGCAGGGGTTGAGCCCGCAACCGTCGCGCGTAAATTTTCGGCCTTTGCTGATATGAAATCAGGTAGCATTGAAGAAAAATTATTTGTTGCCGTTGAAGATTGGGTGAATGGCGGTGGTGATTTGCCGTCGGGTGTTATTCAGGGGGCGGTCAAAGATTGGTATTTAGACAATAAAGTGGTGCGGGGACAATGGAGTGTTGCGGGCCAAAAAATAAATGCCAAGAAAATCAAAAAACCATCTTTGGTTATTGTTCCTGCCAAAGATAAAATTGTCCCGCCAGCATCTGCCGAACCATTATCCCGTCAAATTCCCGATGGATATATTCTGATTCCCGAATGCGGGCATATTTCGATGATGGTCGGGGCGCGGGCAAAAGACGAGGTCTGGGAACCTATGAAAGACTGGATTTTAGAGAGAATATAGCCAAGGAATAGCTAGGGAATAGGATGGGACTTGAACGTCTGCGCGGTTCAGGCTAGTTTAGGAGAGATTTAAAACCAACTTTGATTCGTTCAGAAAAGATAAAGAGATTTCCATGATTAAAGACCGTGACCCAATGGACGTATATAATAACTATCTCGTCCCGACTGTTATTGAACAAACTGCCCGTGGTGAACGCGCATTTGATATTTATTCCCGTTTGCTGAAAGAGCGTATTATCTTTTTGGTTGGTGGTGTAAATGATAACGTGTCATCATTGATTTGTGCGCAGTTGTTGTTTTTGGAATCCGAAAACCCAACCAAAGATATTTATTTCTACATCAATTCTCCGGGTGGAGTGGTGAGCTCTGGTCTGGCGATGTATGATACTATGCAATACATCAAGCCTGATGTGTCGACTGTGTGTATCGGACAAGCCTGTTCTATGGGATCGTTCTTGTTGATGGCGGGCGCCAAAGATAAACGGTTCTGTTTGCCAAACTCTCGTATCATGATCCACCAACCATCTGGTGGAGCGCAAGGTATGGTGTCGGACATCGAAATTCAGGCCAAAGAAATCGGTCGTCTGAAAAGAATCTTGACCGAAGCTTATGTGACCCATACAGGTCAAAAATACAAAACTTTGGAAGACATGATGGACCGTGACACATGGTTATCAGCCGAAGAAGCCAAAGGATACGGTCTGGTTGACCATGTTGTGGCAAGCCGCAACGATGTCATTAAGACAGATGATAAGAAATAAT
>CAZVSN010000001.1:27687-56836 GCA_964629455.1 uncultured Micavibrio sp.
GACCATGTTGTGGCAAGCCGCAACGATGTCATTAAGACAGATGATAAGAAATAATTGACATATTTCCAGTAAATTTGCTAACCTCCGCCATATTTTATATTGCGGAGGTTTTTTTATGTCAGGTGTACAAGATAAGTTAAATGCGGCGTGGGTGCGCGCTGATGCGGCAAACGGAGATGAGGGTGCCCAAGAAAGATTGGCAAAAGAAATTTTTCCAAAGTTAGGTTCTTTGGGACGTCTTTTAGAAATTTCTACTTTACCTGAAATAAAATTCCTTACAGTTAAAGCGGTTGAAAAAACAGGTTTCACGTCATCCTTCAATGTGGGTGAGAAATTTTTTTGGGACTGTTCCAGACGCATAGATACAAAGATTACTCTTCAGCGTTTTTCTTTGGTTGTGTGTGATGGGTGTAATAAGAATGAATTTTATCGTATTTCTTCAGACTCACATGCTATGCGCGGAGAGGGCGCGTTATATACAGATATAGGCAATTTACAGATATCCAGGGAGGGGGCCTATATAGAAAAAGTTTATTTTGCAGATAGATTGTTTGATCGACATGGAATGGAACAAAAGATTGAAGAGTGGTTTGTTGATGTATCAAAGAACTCGATAGCGGGGCCAAATAGATTCAAGGTTTCCCAAATATTTGAATATGACTCTTTATCTAACAAAACCAAAAGGTTTCTCGATAGATCGATTGGAATGAAGTTGGCGTAGTAGAAATATCATAATTTCATTATTTAGAAACCCTCCTGATAACGGAGGGTTTTTTATTGTGGTTGATATGCCTTGTTTTCCTTTAAAAATTAACTATTTCCTTAGAACTAGCCCTTACGGTGGTTGATAAGCCCCGATTTATGAATTAAGTTATTTTTTTAAGGTTTTTAGAGGTTTTCTATGCTTGGTTTCCGCCTGACAAATCCCGTTCAGTCTTTGCCCGTTTTGCCCCTGCGCGACATTGTTGTGTTTCCACACATGATTGTTCCGTTATTTGTTGGGCGTGAAAAGTCGGTTACGGCACTTGAAAAGGTGATGGAAGGTAATAAGCAGATTTTATTGCTGACACAAAAAACACCAGCGATTGATGACCCGAAACCATCTGACCTGTATAACATTGGAACAATCGGCACAATTTTGCAATTGCTGAAATTGCCTGATGGAACAGTCAAGGTTCTGGTTGAGGGTGTATCTCGCGCGCGTGTTGAAAAATATACAACAACTGATAGCTGTCTGGAAGTTGATGCGATTGCGTTTGAAGATAAAGCGGCATCGTCTACAGAGCTTGAATCATTGTCGCGCGCGGTAATGACTCAATTTGAAGAATATGTGAAGCTCAATAAAAAAATTCCACCCGAAGTAATTGTATCTATCGGTCAAATTGATAACCCATCGAAACTGGCGGATACGATTGCGTCCCATTTGACGCTGAAGATTGAAGACAAACAAAAATTGTTGGAAATTGAAACTGTTGCCGAAACATTAGAGCATATCTTTGGTCTGATGGAGGGTGAAATCGGAGTTCTCCAAGTTGAAAAACGCATCCGTGGCCGTGTCAAACGCCAGATGGAGAAAACCCAACGCGAATATTATTTGAACGAACAAATGAAGGCCATTCAAAAAGAATTGAATGACGGTGAGGGTGCTGCTGGTGGCGAGCTTGAAGAGTTAGAAAAACGGATCAACCAAACCAAGTTTTCAAAAGAAGCCAAAGAGAAAGCTCTGGCGGAACTCAAAAAATTAAAGATGATGTCGCCAATGTCGGCGGAGGCCACAGTGGTGCGCAACTATCTGGATTGGTTGTTATCTGTGCCGTGGAAAAAACCAACCAAAATTAAGCGCGATATTACGGGCGCAGAAAAAATCCTTGATAAAGACCATTCTGGTTTGGAAAAGGTCAAGGAACGGATTTTAGAATATTTAGCCGTACAACAGAGGTCTAACAAAATAAAAGGGCCTATCCTGTGCTTGGTCGGCCCCCCTGGTGTTGGCAAAACATCGCTTGCCCAATCTATTGCGCGCGCAACCAATCGTAATTATGTGCGGATGGCATTGGGTGGTGTGCGTGATGAATCTGAGATTCGCGGACATCGTCGAACCTATATTGGCGCAATGCCTGGTAAAATTATCCAAGGCATGAAAAAAGCCAAAAGTTCAAATCCGTTATTCCTGTTGGATGAGATTGATAAATTATCATCCGACTGGCGCGGCGATCCAAGCTCTGCTTTGTTGGAGGTTCTGGACCCTGAACAAAACTCAAATTTCAATGACCACTATCTGGAAGCAGATTATGATTTGTCGGACGTGATGTTTATTTGTACCGCGAACTCGCTCAATATGCCTCGTCCGCTTCTTGACCGGATGGAGATTATTCGCGTGTCGGGTTACACCGAAGAAGAGAAAATCCAGATTGTAAAAGACCATCTGTTGAAAAAACAAATCAAGAATGCAGGGTTAAAGGATAAAGAATTCAAATTATCCGATGATGCTATTCGTGATTTGGTGCGGTATTACACGCGCGAAGCAGGGGTACGGAATTTGGAACGCGAAATTGCCAATCTTTGCCGCAAAGCGATTAAAGAAATTTTGTCGAAGAAAAAAGAACAGATTTCTATCACGGCGCGCAATCTTGGGAAATATGCGGGTATTCGTCGCTTTAGCTATGGTGAAGTTGAAGAAAATAATCGTATCGGTGTGGTCAACGGTTTGGCATACACCGAAGTTGGTGGGGATTTATTATCAATCGAAGCTGTGACGATGCCAGGAAAAGATGGAAAATTATCAACCACAGGAAATCTGAAAGATGTAATGCGTGAATCCATCACTGTTGCTGAAATGTTGATTAAATCCCGATCAAATCAATTGGGCATTGCATACGATAAATTAAAAGACATGAATATTCACGTTCACGTTCCTGAAGGTGCAACACCGAAAGATGGTCCATCTGCTGGTGCTGCAATGGTGACTGCAATTGTGTCGGCGCTCACGGGTATTGAGGTTCGTCGTGATATTGCAATGACAGGCGAAGTGAATCTGCGTGGATATGTAACTGAGATTGGTGGCCTGAAAGAAAAATTATTGGCAGCCCTTCGCGGGGGAATCACCAAGGTTCTTATTCCGAAAGATAACGCCAAGGATTTGGAAGAGATTCCCGTCAATGTCAAAAAAGGACTCGAAATTGTGCCCGTTGGCACCATCGAAGAAGTGCTGGCGCACGCCTTAATCAGCCTGCCAGAGCCGATTTTAGTCGAAAAAAGTGAGAAAATTGACGATTTATCCCCAAAAACGGCGGAAAACCTTGAAAAAGATGTAATTCGTCATTGAGATTTTTTTAAAAAAGGCCTAAAAATTGATTCTACGAACCTTCTGCGTCCCTTTGGTTTCCAAGGTTTCGGGAAGCTCGTAGAATTTTTTTATTTAACTTCTAACCCGAGGGGTTATTACTATGAACAAATCTGAACTCGTTGAAGCAGTTGCAAAAAAAGCTGACATTACTAAGGCAGCTGCACAAGAAGCGCTCGAAGCAGTGATTGAATCAATCACCAAGTCTTTGAAAAAAGGTGAAGAAGTTCGCCTCGTTGGCTTCGGTACTTTCACCGTAGCAAAACGCGCAGCTTCCACTGGCCGCAACCCACGTACTGGCGAAGCGATTAAAATTCCAGCTTCCAAACAGCCTAAATTCAAAGCTGGTAAAGAGCTGAAAGACACCGTTAACAACCGTTAGTCGTTGTCTAAATAAGATTTCAAGGCAGCCCGATGCAAATCGGGCTGTTTTTTATTGATTTTTGTGTTTTTAGGGCTTGAAATACTGTTTAAATATCGCTAGATATGTCCACCTCAAAGACGTTTAACCGTCCGAATGCGCGATTAGCTCAGCGGTAGAGCAACTCGTTTACACCGAGTGGGTCGGGAGTTCAATCCTCTCATCGCGCACCATTCTTCCAAATAAAGTGAAATGCGACATTATGCTCTGATTGAAGTCAGAAATAAGGATTATACTGTTCTTATTATCTAACATCAAAAGGAGATAAAATATGAGTCACCATAATCAAAAAATTCTGGAAGCTATTTTCGCGCACCCAATCAGTTCCAATATTGATTTTAAAGATGTGGAACACGCATTAACATCTGTTGGTGTGACGGTCGAAGAAAAGTCAGCCAATAAAGTGTCATTAACTATGGATGATCATTCCATTACCATTCATCGTCCCCATCAACATACCCTTCCAAAAGATGAAGTGGCAACCATTCGTGGATTTTTGGTTGATTGTGGAATAACCCCTGAAAAAGCCGCCTAGCGGTTTTTTCTTTGTTTTTCTTTATCTGTGAGCTTTGGAATAGAATGTTTCGGGGGCGGGGTTCGGTAACAACGATTCAATATTCGATGGGTGATAGAGCCCCGTGCTGACAATAATCCGCCCATAGGCATCAATCACGGTCGATATTCCTGTATTGGCGGCGCGCACCATGGGAAGCCCTTCTTCAATAGCGCGATACTGTGCCTGAGCCATGTGTTGGAATGGTCCTGGGGAAAGGCCATACCATGCGTCATTGGTAACATTGACCATCCAGTCAGGTCTGGGCTCTGTCTTGCTAACAACTGCGCCTGGAAAAATCACTTCGTAACAAACGAGAGGGCTGAATGCGGGCAGGTTTGGTTGGGAAAGCGTATGTGGCCCATCGCCCGATGCAAATCCAGAAAATTGAGTAATAGTTGGGATGGGGATGTATTCTTGGAGAGGGATATATTCACCAAAAGGAACCAGATGAAACTTGTCAAAACTCTCTAAAAATTCTGCTGACTTGTTTAAGACAACCAATGAATTGTGATAACCCCTGTCATCGCGGAGCAACGCACCGCTCAGGAGGTAAGTATATTTTTCGGTGTATCCATCTAATCGGCCGCGCAAAGCATCCATTGCTTGGGATGTTTTTAAATCATGGTAGGTAAGGGCGGTTTCCGGCATTACCACAACACGGGTATTGGCGCTCAGGGATTTTTCAACGGGCTCGATTAAAAACATCAGGGAACGATAATTGTCCCATTGTTTATCGGAATCCCATTTGTCTTCTTGGGCGATGTCGGGTTGTATCAATTGAACAACAACATCTTTGTTAAATGTTGTCGGGTTTTGCTGTAGACGATGTGATCCATAATAATAGGTGGAGGTCGCGCAGAGCAGAGCAAGTGCCGCAACCGAACCACGCACCCATTTAGATGATTTTCCCTTAATAACAAAAGCAGGAGTGGTGAACATAAAAATAGTCAGGAATGACAGAAAATAAACCCCGCCAATGGATAGGGTTTGGAGCATGGGCAAATTATTTGTCCATGCCATTCCAAACAAATTCCATGGGAATCCAGATAGAATTGTTCCGCGCGCAAATTCTGAAAGCCACATCAATCCGATGAAAACAAAAAAAGAAAGAGCAGAGCGTCCTGCCGCGAATTGACGAATAAGGCCGCAAGCTATCATAGGAAACAATGCAAGTAAGGTTGGAAGCCCGCAAACGGCCAATGGATAAACCCATTTATAGGGGTTGCCCCCCACCAGCAGAGCATTACCAATCCACCATAGGCCAGATACGAAATATCCGAATCCAAATAAAAATCCAGCAAGATAAGACAGAATTTTCTTATCGGTCGCAAATGAGCTGAAGAGAGTCCAGAATAAGGACAGGCATATTAAAACAACAGGCCACAGATAGAATGGCCCCATGCCATAAGCGGCCAGATGCCCAAGCAAAAGGCAGAAAAACAAACGATAAGGTCTGGTTTGAGGTAGAACAAATTTCATTCTGAATCGGCGGTTGAGTTGGATAGGGGGGGCACAACGCGAACCCGCATAACTCGACGGGGGTCAGCCTCCATGACTTCAAATACAAAGCCACTGACAATATGATGAACAATTTCTCCGCGTGATGGAACTCGTCCAGCGATGGTAAAGATGAATCCGCCCAATGTATCTGCCAATTCGCGTTCATCGTCGTTCAGGATTTGGCCGAATTTTTCTTCAAAGGTTGATATTTCGGTTCGGGCATCGGCGATAAATCCATTTTCGCCATCCTCTGTAATGTCAGGAATGATTGTTTTATCAAACTTATCCTGAATTTCACCGACAATGCTGCCGACGACATCACCGATTGTAACCAATCCGTCAATTCCACCATATTCATCAACAACAAAGACCATATGGTGCCCTTTATCACGCATCATCAACAATAAGTCGAAGACAGGCAGGGCAGGCGAAATAATTGGGGCTTCGCGGACAAGATTTTTTAGAATAAGTGGTTCCTGATGAGAGATGGATTTTAAAACATCTTTGATGTGGATTAGCCCAATTGTATCATCCAATGTTTCCCGATAAACAGGAATGCGATGATGTTGTGTTGATGCCAGAACTTTTAAAAGTTCGTCGGGCGATGTATCGATATCAATTGCAACGATATCAACGCGTGGAATCATGACATCTTCTGCCGTCATGTCCCGCAGTTCCAGAATATTGGTAAGAAGGGTTAGTTCGTGGTTAACCGATGAATCGGATGTTCCGGATGCGCTCGACATATCCTCGATATAATCTTCAAGAACTTCGCGCAGTGTTTCTTCGGTATCTGCTTTTTTGTGAATGAGTTTTTTTAACCAGATAACAACACCCTTGCCATCTATCGTATGTTTTTGGGTGGCGGGTTCGTGGTTTGTATTTTGCTTTTGCTCGGACATCATAATAAAAAGTCTTAGCAGAAATTATCTTTAAACATAAGGGTTTCCAATAGAAAATTTCTTTAAAAGCCGAATTTCAAGGGATTCCATGTCTTTTGCCTCGGAATCCGTCATGTGGTCATACCCCAGAAGGTGTAAAAACCCGTGGATTAACATATGAGTAAAGTGGTCGGACAATGTTTTGTTTTGCTCTATGGCTTCACGTTCTATGGTTTCAAAGGCAATAATAATATCACCAATCGGAAGATTGCCTGCATGTGCAGGGATTTCATCCAATGTATCAAACATCGGAAAAGACAAAACATTTGTGGCCTTGTCTTTTTGGCGATAATCGCGGTTTAAAATACGAATTCGTTTATCATCGGTGAGTGTAACGGTTAATTCGGGGGTTATGCCTTTTGGTCGTTTTGGAATGGAATCCCATGTTACTGTCAAAACATCATGAATGCGTTTGCGCGCAGATATTCTTGATTTCGCCCAATCGGGTGAATCAAATAAAATATCGATCGATATGTCGGATGCATGGTTATTTTTGGGCATCATAGGCATTCAATATTTTACCAACCAGTTTATGCCGCACAACATCCGAATTGGTAAATTCGATAAAGGCAATATCGTCAATTCCATTCAAAATCTCCGATGCTTCTTTTAAACCAGATGTCTGGTTGTAGGGAAGGTCATTCTGGCTTGGGTCGCCTGTGACAATCATTCGGGTTCCTTCACCCATACGGCTCAGGAACATTTTCATTTGTGTGGATGTTGTGTTCTGCGCTTCATCCAATACGACATAGGCATGGCTCAATGTTCGTCCCCGCATGAACGCAAGCGGAGCAATTTCAATCTCGCCACGCTCCAGCATTTTTTCAACACGTTCTGCGCCAAGAAAATCATTAAGAGCATCGTAAATCGGGCGCAGATAAGGGTCGACCTTTTCACGCATATCTCCTGGAAGGAATCCCAATTTCTCACCTGCTTCAACCGCAGGGCGACAGAATACCAATCGTTCAATCATTTGCTTTTCATACATTTCAACGCCGACAGCAACCGCCAGATATGTTTTACCTGTACCTGCGGGGCCAATCCCGAACACCATTTCTTTTTTGCGCAATGCATCAACATAGGTGGCCTGATTTTTGGTGCGTGGCACCAAAGATTTCCGTTTGGTATGAATAGCACTGGCATCTTCAAATGCGGATGGTGTTGTAAGTGGTTGAGCCATATTGTCTTTCTTATCCCCCTTTTTATCCTCTGTTGAGAAATGGATGATTGCGTCAATATCTGCGGTCGATATCTGGGTGTTTGGACGTTTCTGTAAGCGTGTCCAAAGCACAGATAGCGCATGTTCTGCAAGCTGTGTAGAGGAATCATCGCCAGACAGAATGAGCGTATTGCCACGGTCGGCAATTCGGATTCCTAAAACTTTTTCAAGATAAGTGATGTTTGTATTATGCTCCCCGTACAGAAGGGGAAGGAGGGACAGGTCATCAAATTCAAGTGTAGCGATGGCAAACTCCTTTAGTCTATAGAATATAGTATAGCACAAAATCCTGTTAAAAGGTTAAAAAAATCAGATTGCAGGAATTGCAGGTTTTTCGGCATTTCCGTGTATTTTGTTCATTTGCCGCAATAGATTATAGGGGTTGCGAATATAGGGCAGGTCAAAGTCACCAACAAATCGGCAATCCAGATGGATGCTCCCATATCCGAATAAAATCCCCAACATTCCATTATTCACTTTTGATTCCATGACCTCTGACAATTCAACCTCGCCAGACTGAACAAAGAACAATCCTGTTTTATAAATCAGACGTTTGTTGGTCAGGGCAATTTCTGTTCCCATCATTTTGAAAATATAAACCAGAAATATTGTAAGGCCAGTCAACACAGGAATAAGCCCAACCGAAAAATCGGTGAGGATGGATAATGGGTAGGGAATAAACTTCATAGTTTCGCTGGGCAATACATCAACATAAAGAAGAAATTTCCAATTAAGATATATGCCAATACCGCCAAGGAGCGCGAACCAGAATATTCCTTTGACCAGATATATCCAATGCAGTCGGGCGATATAGATTAAACGTTCATCGTGATGGGTAATATGCTTTGCGATAAAACTCATGATGTATCTTCCTTGTTAATCTATATCTTCTACCTTTATTGATCCATGTAAAGCCATTTGACCCGCAGATTCTACAATAACTTCGGCAATGTGCCCTGAAAGACGCTCAGGGGCGGTGACACGAATGGCGGTATTATAAGGGGTGCGACCATAGAGTTGGCCTTCTTTGCGTTGTTCCCCGTCAAAAAGGACTTCAACGCTTTTACCGATAAAGCTTTGATTAAAGTCTATAGCTTGTTCGGATAAAAGGGATTGCAATTTTTGTAAACGGGCATCTTTAACATCTTCGCGAACCAAATTCTGCATATTGGCAGCAGGTGTTCCAGGGCGGGCGCTATATTTAAATGAATAAGCGGCGGCAAATTTAACTTTGCGAACAAGGTCGAGTGTCGCTTCAAAATCTTCGTCTGTTTCGCCTGGAAAGCCGATAATAAAATCGGATGTAATGGCGATATCGGGTTTAGCTGCGCGGAATTTTTCCAGTGTTTCCAAATACTCTTCTACCGTATGTTTACGGTTCATTGCTTTTAAAATTTTATTCGATCCGCTTTGTACAGGAAGATGTAAGTGAGGCATAAGCTTTTTAACATCGCGGTGGGCTTCGATTAAATCATCCTGAACATCACAAGGATGTGATGTTGTATAGCGGATGCGATAAATATTATCGATTTTTGCAAGTTCACGGATAAGGTCACCCAGTCCACAAATCTTTCCATCAAAACCTTCGCCGTGGAATGCATTGACGTTCTGACCAAGAAGAGTAATATCGCGCGCACCATTGCCGGCCAAGCGTTTGGCCTCATCCACAATTGATTTTACACTGCGCGAATATTCAGATCCGCGTGTATAGGGGACAACACAAAAGGTGCAAAATTTATCGCACCCTTCTTGAATGGATAAAAATGCGGTTGTGCCTGTGACCGCATTTTCTTCGGGCAGGAAATCAAATTTTTCTTCGACAGGAAAATCGGTATTCAGAACGCGCGCAGCACCGTAAGCCCCCGTAACCTTGGCAACCATTTCAGGAAGTTGATGATAGGTCTGGGGGCCGAACACCATATCAACATATTTTGCACGGTTTAAAATAACGTCGCCTTCGGCCTGTGCCACACATCCCGCGACGGCAATAACCATTTTCTCACCATTTTTTTCTTTGATGATTTTATGTTCTCGAACACGGCCAAGGTCAGAAAATACTTTGTCGGTCGCTTTCTCGCGAATATGACAGGTGTTTAAAATCACCATATCCGCATCTTCGGATGTGGGGGTTGGGGTGTAGCCCAACGGGCGCAAAATATCTTCCATGCGCTGCGCGTCATAGGCATTCATCTGGCAGCCATAGGACTTGATATAGAGTTTCTTGTTTTGCGTCATGGGTGGCGTTTATCCCAGTTTTCTTGATTTTTCAATGGAAAACAGTCAATTAAGGAATACTTTCCTCTCCCTGAAATTGATTGACATAAGTTGGGTGGGGGCTTTATAAGTGCGCCAAGAGTTAGAGCAAACAAGAAAAAGAGATAAAAATGACGGATATAAACCAACCTCCAGTGGAATCAAAAGTAGATCATTATGCGATCGGAGTTTTATTTTTCGAAGGAAAAGTGGTTATACGGGACACAAAAACTGCCATTGAGCATTTCGAGAAGGCGGCAAAAGAAGATCATGTCCCTGCAATTTTGAAATTGGCAGATGTATACGAAGCCTCGGCCGCTAAAAATGGGGTATCTGAAAAGGCGAATGTTTTGAGAAAGCTTGCCGCTCTATTGAGTTCTAACACGCCATTGAATAGCGGCGCGCAAGAAACTTGCTACCAATTAAAAAGAGAAGCGGGTTTGGCGCGTTAATATATTGGGTGTCTAGGGAAAAGATGCTATCATTTCCCCTATGAAACACACAATTCTTGCACTGGGGGCGATGCAACCCGCTGAGATGGAGCGATTGGAATCGCTCTATCATGTTATTAAGTTGTGGAAAGAGCGTGATCCCGAAGCCGCATTGCAGGAATACAGGTTGCAGGTGCAGGTTGTGTTGTCGACCTATAACGGAATGCCCGTCACTCGTAAAATTATTGAATCTCTCCCTAATCTGGAATTGATTGCACAATATGGTGCAGGATTAAATAACATTGATCTAGAAACAACAAGACAACGTGATATCGCGGTTATCAGCACGCCTGATGCTCCAACCAATGATACAGCAGACACGGCAATAGCGTTAATTCTAACAACGCTTCGTCGTGTGGTTGAGGCCGATATGTTTGTGCGTATCGGGAAATGGCCAAGTGGAGCATTTCCACCATCTACAACCCTTTCTGGGAAGACGGTCGGGATATGTGGGTTGGGGCGTATTGGTCAGGCGATTGCCAGACGTTGTGCGGCCTTTGATATGAAGGTGGTTTATAATGCGCATCGTCCGAAAGAGGGGCAATCCTATCCGTATTATTCTGATTTAGCCGACATGGCGGGGGTATGTGATGTCTTGGTCATGGCATGCCCTGAAACAGATGCAACAAGACATTTGGTGAATTATAAAATCCTAAAGGCATTGGGACCCAAAGGGTTTCTGATTAATATTGCGCGTGGGTCGGTTGTAAATACCGATGATTTGCTGGTTGCCCTTCGTAATCGTGATATTGCAGGGGCGGGGTTGGATGTCTACGAAAACGAGCCATCTGTGCCCAACGCTTTAATTTCTATGGACAATGTCGTTTTGTTGCCGCATATAGGGGGCGGAACGGTTGAGGCTCGCGCCATGATGGGCGGTTTGGTCATTGATAATATCAAGGCTCATTTTAATGGCGAACCTCTAATTTCCCCCGTTCATTCACCTGTTGCCGCGTGAGGATACGTTGAAAAATATTGTTCTATGTCTGTGTGTTATGATGATGTCTTCATCAGCTTTTGCAAAGTGCTATACGGCGCGCGAAGTCGAAGCCGAGCAAGGTGTTCGTATCTTGAGTGAATTAATGGTGATTGGATTGAATTGCCAACATTTGACCCCAAGGGGGCAGGAAAACCTGTATACTCAATACAAGAAATTTGCATTAAAACATGAAGCGTTATTCTCGGGATATGAAGATACGTTGTTGCGTTTTTATGGAAGTGAGGGGCAAGGAAATCCAGAGGGATATCTGCATCAAGTCAGAACCGATGTCGCCAATAAAATTTCAAAAGATGCTGCCGTTATGCGTCCCGATGCTTTTTGTGCTGCCTATGCCCCGCGTATTGCTAAGGCAGGTCAGATGGGCGAGGGTAAAATTCGTCGGTGGGCACAAACCGTTTTCCCAGGGCACCCTGTATCCCATCCAATCTGCAAATAAGATATTGTTATGTTAAAATATACGTTATCAATAGGAATGTGTTTGCTGGTCGCAGGATGTGCTCCCTACATCAATGCGGGCAACCAGAACATGGTTACGGTATATGTACCGAATACCCATTTTGAAAGCGAAGCCTTGGGATTGGCAGATGGGCATTGCGGCAAGTACGGGAAATCTGCCAATTTAAGAAAGCCCAGAAATCAGAGCGATATCGGAACGGGCGCTTTATACGATTATACCTGTGTAAAATAACACATCGCGCCTTTCTCATGAAATTATATTAGCTTATACCTTGATAGAAATACTTATCAGGGAGAATATAATTATGGGCTTTGACCAAATGATTGATAATGCTTTTGCGCCGCTTGCAGATATCTGTGAGAAAATCATTTTCTTAAACCTCCCTCTGCATTTTCACAATCCAGCAACCGATGCGATGACCGATATCAATCTGCCTTTGATTGTTGTGTGGTTGGTTGCTGCCGCTTTGTTTTTCACTGTTTATTTAAGATTTGTGAATATCCGACATTTCAAACACGCGTTTGACTGTCTGACCCACAAATATCATGAGCCTGATGCCAAGGGTGAGATCAGCAATTTTGATTCTCTTGCTGCGTGTTTATCTGCAACGATTGGGTTGGGGAACATTGCAGGGGTTGCGGTTGCTGTGACAATTGGTGGTCCGGGGGCAGCGTTCTGGATGGGTGTTATGGGCGTTATCGGCATGGGATCAAAATTTGCCGAGGTAACATTGGGGGTAAAATATCGCCAGTTCCCCAATACGGATGACCCTGCGGCAGTGGCGGGTGGCCCGATGTATTATTTGAAACAAGGTTTTGCGGATCGTGGAATGAAACAGATTGGCGTTTTCTTGGCTGCGATGTTTGCTGTGTGTTGTATCGGCGGCGCAATTGGCGGTGGAAATATGTTCCAAGCCAATCAGGTTTATCAACAGGTTCTGTATGCCACTGGCGGCAACGAAAGTTTCTTGTTCGAAAAGGGATGGTTGTTTGGCATTGCCTTGGCTATTATGGCGGGGTTGGTGACATTGGGGGGGGTAAAATCAATCGCTAAGGTTGCCGCAAAGCTGACACCATCAATGGCATTGTTATATATTGGGGCGGGCTTGATTGTGATTGCGGTCAATTATCAGAATATTCCCAATGCGTTAGGCCAAATCTTTCATAGCGCGTGGAGCCTT
Source organism: uncultured Micavibrio sp. (assembly GCA_964629455.1). Classification (GTDB taxonomy): domain Bacteria; phylum Pseudomonadota; class Alphaproteobacteria; order Micavibrionales; family Micavibrionaceae; genus UBA1573. The sequence goes on from CAZVSN010000001.1 coordinate 41,049, forward strand.
GAGGCAGGGTGGGGCGGGTTAATCGGTGCATTAATTGCCGGCTTTAAACGTGCATTATTTGCCAATGAAGCAGGGATCGGGACTGCTGCAATTATTCAGGCCTCGGCCAAAACAGATTTTCCTGTCCGCCAAGGTCTGGTCGGGGGCTTGGGGCCATTTATCGATACATTCTGTGTGTGTATGGTGACGGCATTGGTCATTATTGTGTCTGGTGTATATCAGGGCGCTGGGGAAATGCAGGGGATTGATTTAACGTCCAAGGCATTCGAAACGGTGTTCCCGTTTTTTGATATTGTTCTAACTGTGGTTGTTTTCCTGTTCGCTTATTCAACGATTATCGTTTATTCCTACTACGGTGAAATTTGTGCGGGATATTTGTTTGGCAACAGCAAAGCGGTGATCGTAGGTTTCCGTATCATATTTTTAGCATTTATCGTTGTGGGGGCTGCGGCCTCTTTGGGTAATGTTATCCGCTTTTCAGACGCCATGTTCTTTTCCATGTCTATTCCAAATATTATTGGTTTATACCTGTTTGCACGGGAATTAAAACGGGATGTTACGGAATATGTTGCCCTGATGGGGTTGGAAAATAAGGCGGAGAGTTCATCTGAATAAAAGTGAATATCTTTTTGATACCACTTGATATTACCCTTAAACCGTGACACGATTTCCCCATTCCGAAACACATTATTTTTTGAATGGGGCCTGTCGTCCATGACCATTTCTGTATCTCCGAAACTGGAGTCTTCTGCTGCGTCATCTTCTGCATCTGTTTCTTCCGAAGCAAAAAAAGAGGGATCTTCGCCTGAAGTATCGGCCACTGTTTTCATGGGAACCAAACCAGCCTTAAAAAATTGGAAGATTTATAAGGATGCGCCGCAAGCTCAAGATGGAGAAATTGAAGGCTTGGATTTGGATGCGAAACTTCCTCATGCTCCGATACGCGGATTTTCAGACAGACAAATGAAATCAGGGCGACCTGTTGCCCCGTTCTGGTTACAGATCGGGCAGGCGGTCGCGGTCTTTGTAACTGTGGCATGGCTGACATACGCGGCTATTTATATCATGGCATTGCCGAACAGCATTCGGTCTATTACGTCATCTCCGTTAACCCTTGGTGGAATATTGGCGAGCGTTCTGGCTCCTATTGCGATGTTGTGGTTATGTATAGCCACTTGGCAACGTCGCAGTGATGCGCATATTTATGCTCAAGCCTTACGCGAAGAATTGCGCGGTTTGTTTTTCCCAAGCGAAACCCAGGCCAATTTGATTGGTGATGATATTCGGGCATTGATGAGGCAAGCGACGGAAATGTCAGCATCATCCCGCGCTGCGATTAAAGCTATTCAGCGTGCGCGTGGTGGGTTGCGGTCTGAAATTCGTGATTTTGCGGGCGTATCACAAAAAGCAGAGTTTCATATTGACCGTTTGGCAGATGCGTTGTCGAAACGTGCTGAGGAGTTATTATCCCTCACTGAAACTATCGAAGCACAAAGTGAATCTATTACAACCAAATCGCAACGCGGTGTAAGTGTATGGGAAAATGTTGCTGCCGAGATCACGGAATTGGGCGAAGAAATTGATGGTATCTTTACGGCAGGAACCAATAAATTGGTGGGGGCATCGGATGCAGCTTTATCGAATATCAGCGGTGTTGCTGAAAAAATTCAATCTGCTCAAGTGAATTTGGATTCCCAAGCCGATAAATTGCAAATTGTTTCCGAATCTATTACTGGGGGGGCCGCACGTTTAGAGGCCAGTCTGAATGGTGCAGGAAGAATATCTTCGGCTGTCGAAGGTGTGATGGAAGTGATGACCTCTAGTTTGGGCAAAGTTGAACAAACTGCGGAAACATTATTCAACAAAACAGATTCTATTGAAAGGAAACTGGAAGATCGCGCGGAAACATTAAAATTATCTGCCGATAAATTATTAAGCAGTACAGACAGTTTGCAAGAGGTTGGTGATTTGGCTACTCATAAGTTGGGTGAAGCTTTGTCAATGGCGATATCTGGTGCAGATACAATTACCAGCGCTGTGCGTCGTTCTAAGGAAATGATGGATAGAACGGTTTTGGATGCAACCAACCAAATCGAACAGACATCAAAACTGGCTGATGAGAAATTGGCAAAACTCATGGAAGAGGCTCGCGCCAATCGCGACCATTTGGCAACATTGATTGAAGAAATCGAAAGAAAACAATTGGCATTAAGTCAGTCTGCTAAGGATATTGATGCATCCCGTGTTCAGATTTCTGCTGTTTCGGATAAGGCTGTATCAGATTTGAGCACGGCAACCAATCAAATGATTAGTCGCACAGAAGAGCCGTTAAAACTTATTCATTCATCAATTGATCGCTTGAAAGATCATACAAATGAACTGGATGATAAATTATCGGTTCGTGTGGTTGAAGTTGAGCAAGAAACAAGCAAGCTGAAAAATATGATGGATACAATATCCGTTACATTAAAAACCAGCTTGCAAGACATCTCACATACAACGGGTCAAGTGTCTGCCCAATCCCGTATTATCTCTGAAGGTATAACGGGCCAACGCGATACATTGGGCATGATTGTAAGTGATTTGCAGGATAAAACAAAAATTGTGTCAGGTTTGTTAAGCGACCAAAGCACCTATTTGAATTCATCCTTGCAAGATGCTGAAAGCAGAATTAGTTCACTTGGGCAAACTTTCTTTGATAAGAGTGATGCTTTAATTGATAAAGTGTCGTTTGTGTCTGAAAAAGTATCAGGGTATGAGCTGAGTCTGAAATCTGCATTGTCATCTGTAGATCAGAAAACGATGGATATTGAACAATCTGTTCGTAAACAGATAGATGAGATATCTCGTCTGGCGGAAACCATTGAACCAGAAACAAGTCGGATTATCGCACAAGCAGAACGATTGAACTCTCGTTACGATGATTTGAAATATAGCTATCTATCTGCAACAGATACGGCAACCGCTTGTCTGATTGATTTGGGCGATAAATTAGAAACCCGCATCGAAAAATTGGGCAGTGAAACATTAGAAACATCCAAGGTGTTTTTAACCGTAACCGAAGATTTGACAAGCTCGCTCTCTGATATCAAACGCGTGTCTGAAGACGCCCAAGATCGTATGGGGCAAATTCAAATAGGCATGCAGGGTCGCGTGGATGATTTGCAATTGGTTGCCGACCAAGTCAGGGTCAAGGTTGATGTTCTGCAAAATAGTCTTGGCGGATACATGAAAGATCTGAGTGGCGTTGTTGGGCGTGCTGTTTCTGAATTAGAGGATGCAACCAATAAGTTTGGCGAAACAACAACTGTTCTGGATGAAAAAGTAACCTCTGTGACTTCTAAAATTCTGGATTCAACACGAGTCTATACCGAAGAAGGTCATCGTATGTCTATGTTAGGCGAGCAAGCCGCGCATAAATCATCACGAATAGTCGCGGTAATACAGGAGGAGAGCGAAAAGCTGGTCAATGCAGCCAGAACATCCTTGCTGGAATTACAAAAGTCAGGGGATACAATTTCAATCAGAGCGAAAGAAATTGAGGAATATCTCCGTTCATCCATCAACCATGCCCAGACTTATGGTGATGAATTGCGCGGACAGGTCAGCCTGATTGGAAGCCATTCCAATGATGTGGTGGATAAAATTGCTGCGGCAACAATGCGTTTGGCGACTAATGCGGGTGATGTAAAGCAAGCGGGGGCGAGCGTTGCGCAAGATATTGAAGGCAGCCGCCAGAAACTATCTGATGAATCCACTAAGCTGGGTAATATTGCCAAGAAAACAATCGAAGCTGCTGACGAGGCTGCTATTGTGTTCACCAAACACAGTGCCGCGCTACAGAAAACAATTGAAGATATGGTGGCTCAGGCTAGACAGGTGCGCGAAGGTCAATTGCGAACAGAGCGTGAGTCGTTCCTGACTGCTGCTAAATTTGTGATTGAGAGTTTGTATTCTCTGGCGATTGATGTTGCGCGCCATCTAGAAGGTGATTTGGATGTCCGCGTTCTTAGGGCGTATCAAAAAGGTGATGTGGCTGCCTATGCTCATCACTTGGTTGAATTCGCGCCAAAGATACCTGTTGAACGCTCACAGCGCAAATTTATCGAGGATAGTGAGTTCAGAACCTACATCTTGCGCTTTATCCGCCAATATGAAGAGTTGCTGGAACAGGCGCACAGCAATGATTATGCAGATTTGTTATCATCTGTCTTTTCAACCAGCGATATTGGAAAATTGTATAAGATACTGTGCGAGATTGCAGGGCGCAGTTCTAAAGATCACTAATTCTTTTTGTCCGCCGGTTTTATAACTGGCGGATGATCTTTAGGGTAAGTATTTTTAAGAATTTCTGCGAATATTTTCTCGATTTCATTATTCTGGGAGCCAACCATTTCTGCTTCCAGAGTAAACAGTGATTTTTTCCCAGCCCATATTTGTCCATTATAAATTAATGGCTTTGTATCACGCTGAGAGAGGCTGAGCGTAGATGCATTTTTATATCCGTCTTTTTCACCAGATTGTGTGTCATAAGGTTCCAGACCGTTTGATTTGACCATCTGTTTTAATGTTTCTTCCAGAATAGATGGCGTGTACTTTGTGATATCATTCGCAGATATTGAATTGCACGATACCCTGAAATTGGTGGATGACTCGGCCCCAATCGCCTTTGTGTAGGTCACAATTTCTGAGCATTCTTTGCCATTGGCGGCGCATTTTGTTTCAATAAATGGTTTTTCAGGAAAAGTAATCTGGAATTCACAATTCTCTGGGGCATAAGTAAATGGCGCTGCCATCGCGGGAGAAGATACGGCAAGGATGGAAGAAAAAATCAGTAAACTTTTCATGAATGGGCTTTCTTATTTTGTCCAAGTTTTTGGGTCGGCTTGCACCTGTTCACCCGTCATCATATTTTTAACATCATGTGTTGGTTTCTCTTCTGTTGGTGGGAACCAGACATACGGAATGCCTTTTTTAACGGCATATTCCATTTGTTTTTTTGTTTTCTGTGGTGAGTGGTATTGTTCAACATTAAATCCACGTTCCCGCAAAATATGGGCTGTATCTGTTGTTGTTGAAGGGACGCAGACCAGAATATCTGTCGGACATTTGCGTGTCAGGTCACCTAATTTGCCGTTAATGCGCATATAATCGAACAGGCGGGACAGCCCAATCGAAATTCCGACCCCTGGTAAATGTTTGTTGATATAGTTTCCTGCCAAATCATCGTAACGTCCGCCTGAGCAGATGGAGCCGAAATCACGGTTTTCAAGGAGTTTGGTTTCATAAACAGTGCCAGTATAATAATCAAGCCCGCGCACAATCGATAAATCAGCAATAACATATCCGCGCTCAACATGGGTCAGTTGTGCCATGACAGATGCCAATTCTGCAACGCCTTCGGCAAGGGTTGGGTTATCGACACCCAGAGCCAAGACTTGTTCCACAAAATTTTCATTTTCTGTTTTGATGGTGGCAAGTGTCAGGAGTTTTTCAATATGTTGTGCGGGGACATGGGCTTCTGCCAATAATTTACGAGTGCCCTCAACGCCGATTTTTTCTATTTTATCAATCGCGCGGGTGACGGGCAGGGTATCAGTAATTCCTAATCCTTCGCACAATCCCATCAGAATTTTGCGGTTACTGATTTGCATTTGGAATGGACCGATATTCAGGCCTTTCAAAATATCAACCATAATGGCGGCCAGTTCACCATCAAAATGAATGGGAACATTATCAACGCCAATCACATCTATATCGCATTGATAAAATTCACGGAAACGACCCGCCTGCGGACGCTCACCGCGCCAGACTTTTTGCATTTGGTATCGTTTGAACGGAAAATCCAGTTCATTGAAATGTTGGGCGACATAACGGGCAAGCGGCACGGTTTGGTCAAAGTGGAGAGCCAGACGAGCATCCGATTTTTCATTTTCATCTTTGTGTAAACGTTCTAACACATAAATTTCTTTATCGACTTCGCCTTTGGCTGAGAGAACTTCGATTTCTTCAACCGATGGAGTTTCGATAGAGCAAAACCCGTAAGATTCAAAAGTCTTACGGATATGATCCATCCATTGTTGTTCCACACGGCGAACTTCGGGTAACCATTCAGGAAATCCAGTAATAGGGCGGGGTTTATAGATTCTTTGTTCAGCCATTTTATTCTCTAATATCAAAAATTAAACAGTATAAGGTGGTTTATGTAGTCCCTTGGGCGATAGGGTAAAAATTTCAACACCATTTTCGGTGACGCCCATCGAATGTTCAAACTGTGCAGACAGGCCTTTATCACGGGTAACAGCCGTCCATCCATCGGATAGAACTTTAGTTTCCCATGTGCCAGTGTTAATCATCGGTTCAATTGTAAAGAACATTCCGGGCTCAAGAATAGTGTCATCGGAAGCTGGGTGATAATAATGAAGAATTTGTGGCTCGCAGTGGAATTTTTGCCCTAATCCATGCCCACAAAAATCACGGACAACAGAAAAACGGGCGGGCTCCGCAACTGCCTGAATGGCTTTCCCGATATCGCCAAGTTTTGCTCCAGGTTTGACGGTAGAAATTCCTGCCATCATGGCATCATAGGTTACATCCATTAACCGTTGGGCTTTCACATTCGGTTTTCCAGCTGTGTACATGCGACTGGTGTCGCCATACCATCCATTCAAAATCACGGTCACATCAATATTAACGATATCACCATCCATTAATTTTTTTGGCCCGGGAATACCGTGACACACAACATGGTTAATTGATGTGCAGATTGATTTTGGGAATCCGTGATAATTCAGGGGGGCAGGGATAGCACCATGTCCCACAATATAATCATGGCAAAGTGTATTTAGTTCCTCGGTCGTGATGCCGACCTTCACATAATCTGTAATCATGTCAAGAACTTCGGCGGCGAGTTTGCCCGCATGGCGCATTCCTTCGAAATCGGCTTCACCATGTAACTCAATACCATCTGCCGTAAATTTGTTTTTTGAAGTCTGGTCTTTCACTTGACGTTGTCCGCTTATATAAATAGGTTATGTGTCTATAAACACTTATCTCAACCGCCCCAATTTAGCAATATTTGGCATCATCATGGACAAAAAACTGACCGCCGCCCTATTGATTATAGGAAATGAAATTCTGTCGGGGAGGACTCAAGATACCAATACGTCATGGATTGCCACAAAACTGGCGGAACGCGGCATTAAATTAACCGAAGTCAGGGTTGTGCCAGATATAGTTGACGCGATTACGTCGGCCGTTAACGAATTGAGCCCCCGTGTTGAATATTTGTTTACGACGGGTGGAATTGGGCCAACCCATGATGATATTACATCGGAAACCATGGCTAAAATATTCGGCGTAAAATGGGTGTTAAATTCAGATGCGCGCTCGGCTTTGTTGCAATATTATCAAAGTGAGGCAGATTTAACGCCCGCACGATTAAAAATGGCACATATCCCCGAAGGCGCAAGATTAATTGAAAATCCTGTGTCGGGTGCACCCGGATTTCAAATTGAAAATGTTTATGTGATGGCTGGTGTTCCACGCATTATGCAGGCGATGTTGGATGGGATTTTGCCTGAGTTAGAATCTGGTCATCCGATTTTATCGAATACCATTACCTGTGATCTACAGGAAAGCGCGATTGCAGAGAAACTATCGGACATTCAGGATAAATATCCAACAGTCGATATCGGCAGTTACCCCCATTTCCGTATGGGTGCATTGGGACTGTCATTGGTTTTAAAGTCAAACGATAATGATAATTTGCATGCAGCGACTTATGAGGTCGTTGAAATGGTGCGGTCATTTGGTCAGGAACCAATGGCGATTAGTATTAAGTCATCGGGCGAATAGCGCGTCTGGAAAATCAAAACCCGTTTACAATCGGATAACGACGTTCCCGCGCAAAGGCGCGCGCAGAAAGCTTTGTACCAGGGGCAGATTGACGGCGTTTGTATTCTGAAAGTTTCAAAAGACGCGACACTTTGGCAACGTTTTCAGGGTTATGCCCGCGTGCTGTCATTTGCTCTGGCGATAAATCCTCTTCGATTAATCCCATCAAAATGGAATCAAGTTCATCATAAGGTGGCAGGCTGTCTTGATCTTTTTGATCAGGGCGGAGTTCAGCCGTCGGAGCTTTGGTCAGGATAGATGTGTTTATAAGTTCTCCATCCTGCCCCAATGCGTTCACAGGTTTGGCGCTATTTCGCCAGTGGGATAAATTATAAACTTGGGTTTTGTATAAATCTTTAAGGACGTTATACCCGCCGCACATATCTCCATAAAGCGTTGCGTATCCGCACGCCATTTCCGATTTATTGCCTGTGGTTAAAACCATCGCACCAGTTTGGTTGGACTGAGTCATGAGGATAAGGCCGCGTAGCCGTGCCTGTAAATTTTCATGAGCCAATCCTGACGTATCAGGCAATAGTTTCATAAAACTATCAACCATGGACGACACGGGAACCATATCACATTTAACGCCCAGTTTATTGGCGCAGTCAGCAGCATCTGAAATGCTTTCAGGGGATGTGAATTTAGATGGCATCATCACGCATCGGACATTTTCTGCTCCAAGTGCATCAACTGCAATCGTGGCAGAGAGTGCAGAGTCAATACCGCCAGACATTCCGATGAGGATTTTCGTTTGTTTTGTTTTGCGCATATAATCCCGAAGGCCAAGCATGGCCGCCTGATAAAGGCTTTCGGTTTCGCCATGTTGTGGGTGAATGCAGGCTGTGCCTGTGACAAACGAGAAGGTTTGGAATTCTTCAATAAATTCTTCACATTGAAGAATTAAATCACCAGAAGAATTGAGCGCAAAGCTTGCACCATCATAAATCAAATCGTCCTGTCCTCCGACTTGATTAACATAGAGGAGGGGAATCCCAGATTGTTCAACCCGTGCGCGGGCATGTTGAATACGGATGGATTGTTTATGGGGCTCGTATGGACTTCCATTGAGAACAACAAAAACATCGGCAGATTTGGCAGATAAATACTCTGCAACATTCGGGAACCACATATCTTCGCAAATCATAATCCCGAGTTTATGGTCACGAAAATCAATGGGTTCAGGGCGTGTGCCCGATGTAAAATATCGTTTTTCATCAAAAACGCCATAATTAGGTAGTTCTACTTTATGGGTGATGGATATTATTTTTCCGTTATCAATCAGATAGGCCGCATTATAAAGAGATGTTTTATCAGGGCAGGGGCATCCCAGCAGAATAGCGGAAGGCATGGTAGCGGATTTTTTAACAAGTGCAGATATCGCATCTTGTGCCTTTGATATAAAACCTGAATTTAACAATAAATCTTCTGGCATATATCCTGTCACAGAGAGTTCAGGAAAAACAATTAAGTCGGTGTTTTCTGTATGTGCATTCCAGACAGATTCAATCAGACGAAGGTTGCCATCAATATCGCCGACAGTCGGATTGATTTGTGCGACTGTGAATTTCAGATTTGGAGTTTTTCCCATTCTTCAGCGCCTATTCAGCCGCAATTGCGTTGCGCGCGGTGTCTTTTCTGTCCCGACGAATAGCTTTTAATTCATCAGCAACAAGGAAAGAGAGTTCAAGCGCCTGTGCCGCATTTAAACGCGGGTCGCAATGGGTATGATAGCGAGCTGATAAATTCTCGTCTGTAACATCAACCATTCCGCCTGTGCATTCGGTGACATCTTGTCCTGTCATTTCAACGTGAACGCCACCTGCGTAGGTTCCTTCTGTTTTATGAACGGCAAAGAAATCTTTAACTTCGCTCATAATGTCGTCAAAACGGCGGGTTTTATAACCAGATGCTGATTTCATGGTGTTGCCATGCATCGGGTCACATACCCATGTGACAACGCGACCTTCATTTTTAACGGCCTGTACCAGTTTAGGGAGGTTGTCAAAGACTTTACCTGCTCCCATGCGGGAGATAAGCGTCAGGCGTCCAGCTTCGTTATCTGGGTTTAATGTATCAATCAAACGCAAGAGAGAGTCAGTTGTCAGGTTGGGCGGGCATTTCATCCCGATAGGGTTTTTAATGCCGCGTGCAAATTCAACCTGCGCATGGTCTTCCTGATTTGTGCGTGCGCCGATCCAGACAAAGTGGCCTGAACAATCGTACCAGTCGCCTGTTGTACTATCAACGCGGGTGAGGGCTTCTTCGTATGGTAATAGCAAAGCTTCGTGACAGGTATAGAACTCTGTTTGTTTTAAAATATGTGGGACGGTTTGGCTTGTTAGTCCGCAAGCCGACATGAAATCCAGTGCTTGTTCAATCCGTTCAGAAATTTTTTGATATTTCTCAGCTTGGACAGAATCGCGCATAAAATCTAAATTCCACTGGTGAATGCGCTGCAAATCCGCATAACCACCTGTAGAGAATGCGCGGAGCAGGTTAAGGGTTGCCGCAGATTGGTTATATGCGCGTAACATCCGCGCGGGGTCGGGGCGGCGTGCATCGGCATTAAATTCAATTCCGTTGATAATATCACCGCGATAGGTTGGAAGAATAATATCGCCGCGTGTTTCTGTGTCTTCGGATCTGGGTTTGGCAAATTGACCCGCCATGCGCCCCATTTTGACAACAGGCATTGATCCCGCAAAAGTCATCACGACAGCCATTTGCATCAAAGATCGGAATGTATCCCGAATCTTGTTGGCTCCAAACTCTGCAAAGCTTTCGGCGCAGTCACCGCCTTGCAATACAAATGCATTGCCATGGGCGGCATGAGCGAGATGAGATTTTAATGCGCGTGTTTCTCCTGCGAAGACAAGAGGTGGCATGCGGCAAAGCTCTGTTTCCGCTGCCGCTAGATCTGGATTATTTTCGCCATAGGTTGGCAATTGTTTTGCGGGTTTCGTTCTCCAGCTTGCGGGGGTCCAGTTGGTCATTTTTATTGTCCTTAATAAAGTAAAATCCCCTAATGATTTAGGGGATTTACGATGGTTTTACAAGGTTTTTGAAATGGTTTTGTAATTAGGCTGACCGTTTCAGAGGTTTGTAAGGCTGGGTCAGTTCATAACTTGTGTTCTTTGGCTCATTTTTCTGCATTTGTGCCAAATCAATCAAGTTTTTGTAGAAATGAGAACAAGATTGCGACAGACGGTCAAAGGTTCCAAGAAGTTCATGATTTAATAGGTCAGATGGATTGTAATTTTCCGGTGGAGGAAAATCTGGTCGTATCTTTATCTTGTCGCGTGCATACTCATTTGCCAAAGTGTCAAAACCATATTCCAGATGATTGATAAAGCAAGTCATACGGTTATTCTCAAGTGTCCAAATGGCTGGGCCATCGGGGCCTGACATAATAGTATCGCCATTATGGTCGCAAATAACTTTATCCAGCTCATGTTGTTTCATAAATGATGAACGGGATTGGGGGACAAGCATGTTTTCTGTTCCAAAACCTTTTGCCAACGGGTGATTTGGAATTTCAATTTTATGGTCGAATAAACCATATAATTTTTGTGGGCGAATGCCTTTTTCAACGCCATATAAGGTTTTCATGGCTGCAAAGGCGGACCAGCATACAAAGGCGGCATGCCCCGTTTTTTTGTCAGAAAGCGATGTATGGATAGCGCGAAATAAATCTTGTGATTCTGCCCAGAAATCGGGATATTTTTTTTCTAAATCTGTATAGGACAACGTCCCGCGATTAATACCGGTGACAATCACCAAATCGATATTTTCAACACCGATGACATCATGCCAATCGACATAATTATCGCCTAATAAATACTCTTGTTCATCAAAGTATTTATGGTCTTTTTTGGCACAAGCCATCCTGCAAAGGGTAATATCCGATAGTGGGTTTGCCTTCAGAAGCGTGCGAACAAAATGTCGCTCTGTGCCTGCGGCGTTGTCCATGATATTGATGAGTGCAATGCGCGGTGCATTTTGTTGTGCGGAAGTTTGAAAAGAAGACAGACACCCTGTCTGAGCTGAATGATTGCCCATACCTATACCTCATAAAACGAAATTTGTTTCTATGGGGCGTATGGGAATGAGCCATAGCGCTTTAGCATTTTTTTATAAAGCGGTGCAAGCTGCCCCTCAAATTCCGCTTCTGGAGACAATATGCGATAAGTCATTGGGCTGGGTCAAGAAAAAAATTATAAAATTATGAAAATAAAAGGAAAAAATTTATGTGGTTTGTGTTTTCAGGCGGGGGATTGCTCTATATAGTGCGTTATTATTACAGACCGTTATAGTGACGGTTCACATAGAAAAAGGAATTTGGACGATGAATACAAAATTTTTGACCATGATTGCTATATCGGCATTGGCGTTATCTGCCTGTACTCAGGGTGTTGGTGTTGGGCAGGGTAGCACTTCAGGTTTGGGTAACAAACAGATGATTGGTGGCGCAACGGGTGCCATTCTTGGTGGCGTTTTGGGATCCAAAGTTGGTAAAGGGTCAGGTCAATTGGTTGGCGTGGGTGTGGGCGCTTTGCTTGGAACTCTCTTGGGGAGCGAATTGGGAGCATCTCTTGATAAGGTTGACATGATGTATGCAGAGCAAGCCACTAACAAAGCGTATACTGCGCCTGTTGGTCAAACAATTAGCTGGAACAACCCTGATACTGGACATTCTGGTACAATTACTCCAACCCGTACAGGCGTGAATAATTCTGGCCGTACTTGTCGTGAATACACCCAAACCATTTATGTTGATGGACGTCAGCAAACAGGTGTTGGCCAAGCGTGCCAAAACAGCGACGGAACATGGTCAATCGCCAATTAATTTTGGTTGAAGATACTATGAAAGAAAAGGCCAGCAATTTGCTGGCCTTTTTTATCCTGAGAAAGATAATCCTGTTTTGGATAAAGATGAATTGCTGTCTGATGGTGTGGAACTGTGATGATCTTCCTGAGTTTGAGATACAGATTCAGCAATAAATTTGGCATCGGGAATTGGAGAACACCAATCTGTTATGGTTTCTAAACAGGGTTGTTGTCCATTTCTGTACAAATGAATGATGTGTTGATGAACGTTAGTTAGGCATTGCCAGTTGGACTGCCCTTTAACTGATTGGAACTCCAGTTTGGCGGCTTGTGCGGGTGGAATGCCGCGTTCTTTAGCTCCGACATAGGCTTTTGCCGATGCCTGAAGAGCATTGGCACACCATCCTGATATCTTTCCTTTTAGCAGGGCTTCATTTTGATTGTTGGCAACACGAATAAAAGGCAAGTGGCTGTCCGCCTCTATTGTATGGATAAGAACCATTTCGAATGTTTCATCCACAACTCGTTCATGATTAATACGATTGATCTCATCCGCAACAAAGGGGTTATATCCGATGGGCAGGTAGTCTGCCCCAACAGGCGCAAGATTGGTTAACTCTGACAACAGATGCCCCATGGATTTAATAAACGGGTTGTTGGATGTATAGACCGAAGCACCTAATATCTGGCTCGCGCTGAAACCGCTCCATGCCATGGTTTGACAGGCATTTGCGAATTGAGTCCAAGTTTGTAAATTCTCTATCTCAAAAGATTTTGAAATTTGATGGGCGAGTTGAAATTGTGAAATGATGCGTGATGTTCCCCTCCCTATAACGGATGATAAAAGCTGGTTGTTGATTGTGTAGTTGATAACATCAAGAGCCAGAGGTGTTGGGTAGTCTTCAGGTTTTAAAAATGATTGGGGGGTCAGGGTTTCGATGCTGCGCCGTAAGGTCAGAGTCTGTGCTGCATCATATCTATGGTCATGTGTCATTTGTAAGATGCTATAAATATCCGACGTCAGATTGGTCACGCAATGGGGCGTGTTATCTGATTGTTGATGTGGATTATTTTTCGAAACCATATCAATCATTTGCGCTGTAAAAAAATGGACATCCATAATGGCAGAGTCAAAGTCTGAATATTGTGATGTATTCAATGCGATAAAGGCTAAAGATTTTTTTCGTTCTTTTTTAAGGCGTAAATGTATTGTTTCCAAACCATGGGCAAGACCCAAAAATCCCGATCTATCCTGATCGATTGTTTTGAATTTTAAGATAGAGGCCGCTTCATCCCAAGCGGGGTGGTCTTTGATATAGGGGAGAAGGCGAGTAATTTTTTCTGCTTTCTCTCCTGGTTGGTAAATAAGGAAGTGCAAATCAAGGTGTGGCAGCGCTTCGCGGACATGATGTGAAATGTCCGTGCAATAGGCTATCAGCTTGGTTGAATCGACTTGAGCCATGACCCAAGCAGTTTATCAGCCAAAAATTAACGGAACTGTAATTTTAAAGGGGGGAAGAGGGGCGTTTTTGATGCCTATCAGACTGGACGTTTCGCATGAAATGTGTAGGATACGAGAGCACAGAAGAGTGCTGTTTTCATAATTAACATATAATAACAATAAGGTATTCAAGTGACAAACACGACAATGGACGCGACACAGATTTCAACATTGATGGCTGGCAAAAAAGGTTTGATTATGGGGGTCGCCAATGATCGCTCTATCGCTTGGGGAATTGCAAAAACAGCGCATGCGCATGGCGCGGAATTGGCCTTTACTTATCAAGGCGATGCATTAGAGAAACGCGTGCGTCCATTGGCCGAAGAAATTGGGTCAACCATCATCCTTCCCTGTGATGTGACGGATGAAGCAAGTGTTGAGGCAACATTTAAAGAATTGGAATCAAAATGGGGTAAGCTGGACTTTGTTGTTCACGCCATTGCCTTCTCTGATAAAAATGAACTGGATGGTTTATATTTGAATACCACCCGCGCCAATTTCTTGAAAACCATGGATATCTCTGTCTACTCGTTTACATCTGTTGCACAGAAAGCTGTGCCATTGATGAATGAAGGCGGTTCATTGCTGACATTGTCTTACTATGGTGCGGAACGCGTCATGCCACACTATAATGTGATGGGCGTTGCCAAAGCTGCGCTTGAGGCATCGGTTCGGTATCTCGCAACCGATTTGGGCGGGAAGGGCATTCGTGTAAATGCCATCTCTGCGGGGCCAATCAAAACATTGGCAGCGTCAGGAATTGGCGATTTCCGTTATATTCTGAAATGGAACGAACTGAATTCCCCATTAAAACGCAATGTGACGATTGAAGATGTTGGAAATTCAGGTTTGTATCTGTTGTCCGATTTGGGCGCAGGCGTGACGGGCGAAGTTTTGCACGTTGATGCCGGATATCATACCGTTGGCATGGTCGCAATTGATAGCGCAGCAGAAACAGCCGAATTGTTACAAGGCATTGCCCCGAAAAAAGATAAGGACGCAGCAGCCTAATGTCCATTTGGTTCAAACCCTATACGCTCGATATGTTGGAAGGTTTGCGCAACGCCAATATGGGGCAGCATATCGGGTTTGAATTTACTGAGGTTGGGGATGAATTTCTGCGCGGCAGACTACCCGTTGATGAACGGACAACCCAACCATTCGGAATTTTGCACGGTGGCGCGAGTTGTGTGCTCTCTGAAACATTGGGCAGTGTTGCGGCTTGGATGACCATTGACCCTGCGCTTTATCGCGCTGTCGGGTTGGAAATCAATTGCAACCATATTCGCGCCGTGACCGAAGGTCATGTGATTGGAACCTGTACGCCGCTTCATATCGGACGGCGCACACAAATCTGGCAAACCGATATTACCGAAGAAGCAACAGGAAAACGTGTGGCCATTTCCCGCCTAACCGTTGCGATTATCGATCAAGGCACATTATCAACCCAAAAACATCATATTCATCTTCAATAATAATTTTAGTCAGGACGCAACTATGTCAGGCAATCGTTTCGGAACATTATTCCAGTATCAGACATGGGGCGAAAGCCATGGCGAAG
>CAZVSN010000001.1:56936-62288 GCA_964629455.1 uncultured Micavibrio sp.
AATCGTTTCGGAACATTATTCCAGTATCAGACATGGGGCGAAAGCCATGGCGAAGCTATCGGCGTTGTTGTTGATGGCGTGCCCCCGCGCATTCCGTTATCCACGGATGATATTCAGGTGTTTCTGGATAAACGTAAACCCGGACAATCCAAATTTACAACGCAGCGTCAGGAAGACGATGCGGTGAAAATTTTATCAGGTGTGTTCGAGGGGCAAACAACGGGCGCGCCGATTTCCCTTATCATTGAAAACACCGATCAGAAATCAAAAGATTATGGCGATATCAAGGATAAATTCCGTCCCGGCCATGCCGATTTCACCTATGATGCCAAATACGGCATCCGCGATTATCGTGGCGGCGGGCGGTCATCAGCACGGGAAACAGCATCGCGCGTTGCGGCGGGTGCGATTGCGCGTAAGATTTTAATGGAACAATTGGGCGCCGATATTTTTATCAAAGCGGGCGTTGTTCAAATGGGCACGCAACATATCAACCGTGCCAATTGGAATTGGCAAGACGTTGATAATAATCCATTCTTTTGTCCGGATGCATCGGTTGTGCCGCAGTGGGAAAATTATTTGGGTGATATTCGTAAAAACGGGTCGAGCGTTGGTGCGGTTGTTGAATGTGTGGCATCTGGATTTCCTGCGGGCTTGGGCGCGCCTGTTTACGATAAACTGGATGCAGATTTGGCGAAAGCCATGATGTCGATTAATGCGGTGAAGGGTATTGAAATCGGGGACGGTTTCAAATCGGTTGAATTGGGCGGTGAGCAAAATGCCGATGCCATTCGTATCGGTGAAGATGGTCAGCCGAAATTCCTGACCAATCATGCGGGCGGCATATTGGGCGGTATCTCGACAGGGCAAGATATTATTGTTCGTGTGGCCTTTAAACCCACCAGTTCTATTTTAACACCTGTACAAACGATTGATAAATTCGGGGTTGAGACAGATATCATTACCAAAGGTCGTCATGACCCATGTGTGGGCTTGCGGGGCGCGCCTGTGGTAGAGGCAATGATGGCGTGTGTGCTGTGTGACCATTGGCTCAGGCACAAAGCCCAATGCCTATAGAATTTTAAAAGGAAGATATAAAAATGCTCAATCAATCTTGGCTTCGCGGTCGTACTGTTGTTTACAACCCTGCACCGAAAGCTTTGGAAAAGAAAAATTTTTCTTTTTTATCTCTTCCGAAAAGAATTCTTGGATTCTTTTGGCGGATATTTAAAAGATTGAGTCTTGTGATTGGCGCAATCTTTCTCATTTCTTTTATAATCGGGATATGGGGTGGGTTGCAGTCGCATAAATCTGTTGCGCCCAGAATGCCAGACAAGATCGTTCTATCGTTTGGTCTGGATGGAGCCTTACCAGAAAGAAACGCAACAAGCGATATATTGTCCCAATTAAAATTAGAAGATCCGTCGGTGACAATAGATGATATTGTAAATTCTCTTGATAAAGCCGCATCAGATACCAAAGTAAAGGCGTTGGTCGTAAATGCGCGCAGTGGCGGGTATGATTTGGCGCAATTGCAATCTTTACGCGCGGCTGTGTTGCGGTTTAAGGCAAGTGGTAAGAAGACATTTATTTATTCTGAATCCTATGGCGATAGCGGCTATGGATTGGGTTTGTACTATCTGGCGTCTGCCTTTGATGAAATATGGATGCAACCCGTTGGGATTGTTGCAATTGGTGGGGTTAATATCCAATCGCCATTTTTTAAAGATGTGATGGATGATTATGGGGTGCAGGGGCAGTTTTTCCAACGCAAAGAATATAAAAATGCGATGGAACATTTAACATCGAACAAAATGAGTGCCGCCAGCAAAGAAGAAATGCAAGCATTGGCAACCGACATGGCAACCCAATTGATTGATCCTATTAAGCAATCCCGTCAGAAACTTGCCCAACGGTTTGATGCGTTGGTCAATTTGGGAATGTTGACTGATGCACGCGCCTTAAAAGAAGGGTTGATTGACCGCTTGGATTATCAGGATGTGTTGATTTCCGAATTAAGAAAGGCCAATACAGGAGCCTCTTTGGTAGAGATTTCGGATTATACCAAAACAAAAACAAAATTGTTGCCATCATCGGCATCATCCTCCACCGTTGCAATTATTCCAGTTGATGGAATGATTGTCAGTGGATCTGCTGGAAATTCGCCCTATGGGTTCAAACAAAGTCTGGCTGGGGCAACGGATATTGTCGGTGCAATTGAAGATGCGGCTAATGACAAATCAGTCAAAACAATTGTTCTGCGTATCAATAGTCCGGGGGGAAGTCCGTCGGCATCCGAAACTGTGCACCGCGCAATTATTTGGGCAAAGACCACTAAAAAGAAATCTATTATCGTATCAATGGGGGCCTTGGCTGCATCTGGCGGATATTGGATTGCGGCGCCTGCGGATAAAATCTATGCAATGGATGCAACCCTGACGGGATCAATCGGTGTTGTCGGTGGGAAGATTAATTTGAAAGGTCTATGGGACAAATATCATGTCCGTTGGGATGGTGTTCAATATGGTGATAATTCTGGCATGATGTCGATGAATACACCGTTTTCAGCATCAGAGCAGGCGCAGTTCGAAGCGACATTGGATAACGTCTATAATTATTTTATCAAACGTGTGGCGGATGGTCGTCATATGTCCCCCGAACATGTTGAAAAAATAGCTAAGGGTCGTGCCTATACAGGACGGCAAGCCATTAAACTTGGTTTGGTTGATAAAATTGGCGGGTTGGACGTTGTATTGGATGATATCGCCAGAAACAATAAACTGGCATCTCGTAATGATTTGAATCTGATTTATTTACCACAGACCGAAGACCCAATGCAGTTGTTGATGCAATTGGTATCGCGGAAGATCGGATTATCACCCTTCATGGAAAAAATGTCTGCCATGCTTTCACCTATGCTGATGATGGGCGAAAGTAAAGGAGCGCGGCTCGTGTATGATGCTGCGCTCCCTCGAAATAATCTTCAATAGAATAGCGAATTACCCTCTGGCGGCTTTGACCATGGCGCGGGCTTCTTCCTGCATTTCGGCGTAAGCCACCTTGGCAATTTTTTCAACATCGCCAGCCGCATCCGAATTGGGTGAACGGGTGAGAAGAGGGGTCTGATGACGAATGCTTTCTTTGACTTTTGGGTCATGGCGGACAAGGCCAGCCAAAGGTGGAGAGAGGCGTAAGAAATTTTCACAAGCCTTGAGAAGTGTTTTGTATGTTTTCTCACCCTCGGTTGTGCTGCCTGCTTGGTTAATCACGATGGATACGTTTTTCGACATACCTGCGGCTGCACCCAATTTGATAAAGGCATAAGCATCGGTAAGGGAGGTTGGCTCGTCCGTTGTCACCAGCAATGTCCGTGTTGCGCAGGCAGAGAACATCCGCACAGTGCGGTCAACGCCAGCGCCCAAGTCGATGACAATTGCATCATAAGATTCAGACAGTTCGATCAATTGGTCACGGAGCATTCCCAAACGTTGGCTTGGTAGGGCGGAAAGTGATGCTTGGCCAGAACGACCTGCAATAATATCAAACCCGCCATCTTCGTAACGTTGAACAACTTTATCAAGGGATAGGCGTCCACGAATAACGTCATTCAAATCGCGTTTTGGCATCAGGCCGAGTTGAACGTCAACGTTGGCAAGGCCCAAATCACCATCAAACAGGCAAACTTTTTTGCCCATTTTGGTGAGCGCTTGGGCAAGAGTAATGGAGAAGAATGTTTTTCCAACACCACCTTTGCCAGATGCCACCGCCAGAATATTCTTTCCACGCGGGAAAGAAGGGGAAAGCGGCGCGTCAAATGAAGCATCCTGATTTGTCATTTTTGTATCTGTGGCCATCATCGTCATCCTGTCGATTTTTTGCGAG
The DNA here is from genome assembly GCA_964629455.1 of uncultured Micavibrio sp. Lineage (GTDB taxonomy): Bacteria > Pseudomonadota > Alphaproteobacteria > Micavibrionales > Micavibrionaceae > UBA1573. The sequence continues at coordinate 60,819 of CAZVSN010000001.1, forward strand.
AAGTTTGGGTGGTCTGTTTACGAAGTGAGTTTGAAGTATCCGCGCTGTCTTTCGGGAAAAAATATCCCGCTAAACGGCGTGGAGAAAGTGGGTCCAGTCCATCGGCAACGCCCGCAGTCGCACTGGCATCAGAAAAAGATAATCCGCCATGTTGTGCAGCACTTAATAATCCACCAAGTCGGCGGGCAATGTCAAGGCGAGTTGCAACAAAACGACGTGCACCAAGGGCGGAGAATATGCGGGCCATCTCGCCGGTTTCATCGGCATCGCCTGCGGCGGCAAGGGTCAGGATAGGTTCAATATTTCCCGAAGCAGCTAATCTTGCCATTAATCGCATATCTTCTGTTTTAAAGGGGTTTAGTCCTTGGGTATCAATCAGAATTTGGTCAATATCACCTGCGGCAGCAAGGTCAGAGAGAATACCAGAGAGTTCAGCGGGTGTTTTTGCAGTTTTCAGTTCAATCTTTAATAATTTTGTAAAGGCAGCGAGTTGTTCAACTCCACCCGCCCGTACAGTGTCGGTTGTTATAACGGCAATCTTTAATCCGTTCATCACGCCGCGAGCGGCGAGTTTTGCAACGGTGAGCGTTTTCCCAGATCCCGGTGCGCCCACAAACATCATCGCTTTTGAATAGGCGGAGAGCGGAAGGGGGGTGAAATTGTATAAAGTATCAAGGGCGGCGATAAAGGCAATGCTGGGCTCATCCAAGTCAGACATTGCGGCGCAATTCACAATGTGATCCAGAATGTCTTCGGGCGCGCCATGTTTTATCAGGACATCAATAATGGCTTCGGTCAAATGGGATTCGTCGTCTTGCTCGTCATCATATTGAAGCCAGTCATCGCGTTCTGCGGCTTCGCCGCCGCGTCCCAATTCAAAGGCAATATCGTCAAGGGATCGTGCATCATCGCGCTTGGCAACGGGTGCCAAACGGAAGTTTTCGTCAATAGCCGCAGTGACGCGAACAGCTTTGCCGCCATTCTCCTCACGGGTTGCAACAATAATTGCATCCTCACCGAGACTTTCCCGCACCATTTGCATTGCTTCGGTCATTGTCTTTGCATAAAACGACTTGAGTCGCATTGGAAGATATTCCAAGGGTTGAATTGGTATTTACGCTTATCGGCAATTATGAATCACCGACCAGAACAATGTACAGGATGAGCCAAGATTCGACCACAGAAAAGTTAACCAAAGGTTAAAATTTGGGAAAACTGTGACTTTAACGACTCAGTTGATAGGGGGATTATATAGAGGGGCCACTCATGGCTGGGCTGTAAACGGATTTATTTGTTACCGATGACGCGCCGCCCGTAATAACAATCTCCATAGGCTCTTCGGATTTGGTCAGTTGAGCGACAGTAGGTTTGACAGTTGTTTGTGCGCTGTCAGTTGTGATTTCCGCCTTTGTTTCGGCGATTTGCTTGTCGCGTGCCGCCCAACCAGCAACCTGAGCATCTCTTTCGTCT
>CAZVSN010000001.1:62388-64993 GCA_964629455.1 uncultured Micavibrio sp.
CCCATATTGAGCCGCCGTTATTATCAATGTAAGGGCTGTTGGCGTCGCGTTCTATCGCTTGCAGTGGGTCGTAATGAGAATTTGTTTTGTTCAAAAAGCTGCGGATTGGATTGTTTGAAGATGTTCGTGCCAAGAAACCGATGCTGAAACGGTTCTCAGAAAAATCTTTAACAATGGCTTTTTGTAGAGCTTCGCTCATTATCTTTTCACCCTATTACACACGCCTAGTTTTACAGAAGAATATTAATATTATCTTAATCTTGGGTCAAGAAAAAAGGGAAAAGGGCCTGTTGGTCGCATACCATTGCATTTTAACACTAATTTAAGGGGCGGGGGAGTAAAACAGACCCCACGAATGAGTTTTACAACTGAGTTTAAGGGGTTTTCATTTCCTTTCAAAAGGAGGAAAATCAACCCGTACCGAATCATATAACCGGAGAGAATTTAATGAATATCCACGAATATCAGGCCAAAGAACTGCTTGCAAAATATGGTGTTGCTGTCCCCAAAGGGATTGCGGCGATGAGTGTTGCCGAAGCGGTTGCTGCGGTTGATCAATTGCCAGGGCCTTTATATGTGATTAAGGCGCAAATTCATGCGGGTGGTCGTGGCGCTGGGAAGTTCAAAAACAATCCGACGGGCAAAGGCGGTGTTCGTCTGTGCAAAACCAAGGATGAAATCAAAGCTGCAGCAGAGGCGATGATGAATCAGGTTCTGGTGACCAAACAAACAGGGCCAGAAGGAAAAGAAGTTCAGCGTCTGTATATTACTGACGGCGTGGACATTAAAAAGGAATATTATTGCTCAGTCGTGCTCGACCGCGATACATCCCGCGTGACATTTATGGTGTCAACCGAGGGTGGGATGGATATTGAGGAAGTTGCCGAAAAGCATCCTGAGAAAATTTTCAAGGCCTCAATTGACCCTGCATCGGGCATGTCAGGTTTTCATGCGCGCAAATTGGCATTTGGTTTGGGATTAGAAGGGGATGCGATTAAATCTGCAACCAAATTCTTCCTATCTCTTTACAAAGCATTTGTTGAACTTGATGCTTCAATTGTCGAAATCAACCCATTGATTGTAACGGATAAAAACGAAGTTGTAGCGCTTGATGCCAAGATGAACTTTGATGATAACGCCATGTTCCGTCAACCTGCAGTGGTTGCGATGCGCGATGAGTCAGAAGAAGATGAGAATGAACGTGCCGCGAAAGACTGGGAACTGTCTTATGTTCGTATGGATGGCAATATTGGCTGTATGGTCAATGGGGCTGGTCTGGCAATGGCAACTATGGACATTATTAAGCATTACGGTATGGAGCCTGCGAACTTCCTCGACGTGGGTGGTGGCGCGACAACTGAACGTGTAACTGCCGCATTCAAAATCATCTTGTCCGATCCAAAGGTTAAGGGGGTTTTGGTCAATATTTTCGGTGGCATCATGAAATGCGATATCATCGCGAATGGTGTTATCGCGGCCGCGAAAGAGGTGGCTTTGTCTGTTCCGTTGGTTGTCCGTTTGGAAGGAACCAATGTGGAATTGGGCAAGGATATCTTGAATAATTCTGGTCTGCCGATTATTGCAGCCGATAATCTGGATGATGCGGCTCGCAAAATCGTGGATGCAACCAAAAAAGCCCTTCAGGCCGCTTAATCAGAAAAGGATTTGAAATATGTCAGTACTTGTTAATAAAAATACCAAAGTGATCTGCCAAGGGTTTACGGGTGCTCAGGGGACTTTCCACTCTGAACAAGCGATTGCCTATGGAACAAAAATGGTTGGTGGCGTGACCCCTGGTAAAGGTGGCACGAAACATTTGAACCTTCCTGTGTTTGATACCGTGCAACAGGCAAAGGCAGAAACGGGATGTAATGCGTCCGTGATTTATGTTCCGCCTCCATTTGCGGCAGATGCAATTCTTGAAGCAATTGATGCAGAAATCGAATTAGCTGTTTGTATTACCGAAGGAATTCCTGTTTTGGATATGGTCAAAGTGAAGCGTGCTTTGTCTGGTTCCAAAACACGGTTGATCGGACCGAACTGTCCGGGTGTAATTACTCCGGGTGAATGTAAAATCGGTATTATGCCAGGGCATATTCATAAACGCGGTAAAATTGGGATCGTATCCCGTTCAGGGACTTTGACATACGAAGCTGTTCACCAAACAACGGCGGCGGGTCTTGGTCAATCAACTTGTATCGGTATCGGTGGTGACCCAGTTAATGGAACCAACTTTATTGATGCGTTGGATTTATTCCTGAATGACGAAGAAACCGAAGCCATTATCATGATTGGTGAAATCGGTGGATCTGCCGAAGTTGATGGCGTGAATTTCTATATGAACTCCAAAATCAAAAAACCAATTGCGGGCTTTATCGCGGGTGCAACCGCACCAAAAGGTAAGCGCATGGGACATGCTGGTGCGATTATTTCTGGTGGAAATGACACCGCCGAAGTAAAAATTGCCGCGATGAAAGCCGCAGGCTTTGTCGTTGCCGAAACCCCAGCCCATTTGGGTCAGGCCGTTTTGAAGGCGATCGCTTCCTAGAATTTAAATTGATAAAGATTGCAAAGAGCGGGGTTATGCCCCGCTTTTTTATTGCAC
>CAZVSN010000001.1:65093-85359 GCA_964629455.1 uncultured Micavibrio sp.
TTTAAATTGATAAAGATTGCAAAGAGCGGGGTTATGCCCCGCTTTTTTATTGCACTGTTAGAGAAGCCTTGCGGAGGGTGGGGAAGTCACTATCCCTATTAAACTTGGCTATAAATTCGCTCTTTCTTCGTTTGTCATTCTGGGGTATCCTCACCCCATGAATGACATTCAAACATTAAGCCCAGATATTCGTGAATTGTTGATACGCATTCCGTATCGTGTGGGGCTGTATATTTCCGAAAGCGACCAGACAGGCGGGGTAGAATCTACAGATGTCGAGCGGTTGGCGCTGGAAAATATTGTAACCTTCTATGTTGAGGATACTGTCAAATCAGAATTCTCCCATCAGGTTATGAACGAAACATTGGTTCATAAAAAGAAATGGGCATCATGGGGTGAAAATATTAATACCCTTCCCGAAGATTGTTTGAAATTGTCTGATGCCTTAACAGGTGTGATTGATATGCGAGAGATTTTTGCATTCAAACAGAATCTGTTAGAAATTGCGATTGTTGTGGCGCAGGCCTATCGCGAGTTTGATAAGAGCACGGGAACAATCCAAAAATTACAGGTTTATTTATCGCTGTTGTTGCGTCGTATTCGCGCCATCTTCACGGGTGAAGAAATGCAATCAAATGAATCGTTATTGAATATCAGCGCAAAAGAAAGATCGGCCATTAAATTATTGGCAGATACGTTTGGTATCGACATTAAATTCTAATTGAATTGAGGAAATTATGTCTGAATTGCAACGGTTTTTACCTGCCGATCAGGAATTATTGGTCAGTCTGTTTTATCGGATTGGGCAGTGGATGTCCGAAGCCGATGATACGGATACAGGCAGTAAATCAGAACAGGTAGAAGAAAATGCAATGTTTAAAATCCTTGTAAAGCTGGCCCAGTCCAGCCAAGCAGGGGGGTTGTGTTCAGATATTGCATCGGAATCCATGCGTCAAAAAGGAAGCTGGGCGCGGTGGTCAAAACAGATGGATATTGTGTTGGAAGATGTTGCCCGCGCCAAGACGGTTATTAAAGATCAGGGAACGGTTGAAGAGTTTCATCTTTTCGGTAAATCCTTGGTGACGATTGCGACCTCTGTCGCGCGCGCCTATCGTGAATCAACAGATATGGAATCGCATGAAATTGGTTTTTTGTCATGGTTGACAGAGAAATCATCCCATGTGTCTTTAGCTGTATCTGACAGGGAAGCACATAAAGATTTGAATATCTCTCCCGCCGAAGATAGTGCACTGAATGAATTGGTCGCGGTGCTTAAATCTTAATTTTTCTGATAAAATCCATCATATCTGCATCTGTCCGTGCATCGATTTGAAAATCGGTTGCGGCAATCGGCGCAACAGTTTCGTCATAAATATGAACGGTCATAAAATCAGTGGCTTGCAATGCTGACATTCCCGCAACAGAATCTTCGAATCCGATCATGTTTTTTGGAGGGCATTTCAGCAAATCTGCGGCAAGGAGGTATCCGTCAGGCGCAGGTTTCATTTTTAATCCTCTGTCGTTCAGGGCGGTTGACCCGATAACAACATCCATATAATCCAGAATGCCACACTGGATAAGGCGTTTTTCGGCCATTCCATTTTCGGTGTTGGTCACAACGGCTATCGGAATTTTACGGTCGCGGAGTAAGTTTAAAAGAGCAATAATTCCTGGGCGAGGGGTTAGAAATTTAAGCGAGTCTGTATGGTGATGGTGGCATTCATCCAAAAAATCTGTTTTGGTCATGGTAAACGATGGGTATTGTTGGCTGAGCCAGTCATGAATAAACGGAACACCGCGTCCGCCACATTGTGACCAATCTATTTTAAAAGAATCTCCGACGGATGCTTGAATGGCTGCGCGGGAATGGGAACAATCAATCAAGGTTCCGTCCATGTCAAAGGCGGCCCCCTCAATGGTGCGATTATCCAGAATAAAGTGGGTCACTTCATAGCCTTTCCAAATTTTTCCATATCATGGATATGTGAGAAGTCAGTTTCGGCAAGATAACAAATGGTGTAATCTAATCAAGCAGTTTGCACTTTTTCTTGCGTATTTCCGTGGTATTATCCGCCCAGCTCTGATTTGCGTTCCAGCTATTCTATTTAACCCTTACCATTTTGGGATTTTACAATGCCGACCTCTCCCGCACTTTCGTCTATTCTCACAGGTTTTAATGCCGAATATATCGTCAATCTGTATAGCGAATTTTTAAAGAATCCATCTGCAATAGATTCCAGTTGGCGCGAATTTTTTGACACGCTTCGTGATGATGAACGCGCAATGCTTTCAGAATTATCTGGCGCAAGTTGGTCGGCAAAAGAATTTAAAAAACCGAATGCACCCTTTGGTGTTGTAACCGCAGATGATGCATTGAAAACGGCAAAACCTGCGGCAAATAAAACCGCCCCTGCCGCTGAAACTTCTCCTGCAGCTTTAAAAGATTCTATTCAGGCTATGCGTCTGGTGCGTGCATATCGGACATATGGGCATTTTGCGGCAAATCTTGATCCATTGGGTTTACAAAAACCTTTAGGGCATGCGGAATTGGACCCTGTACATTACGGATTTGGGGCATCTGATATGTCACGCTCTGTTTATATGGGCGGTATTCTGGGGCTGGAAACTATCACCATAGGTGCATTGGTTGATAAATTGCGCGCATTATATTGCAATCATATCGGTGTTGAGATTCAACAAATTATCAATTTCGAAGAACGTGATTGGTTGGAAAGCAAAATTGAATCTGTGTCGAACCCTGCGTTTGCAATTCCATTCGGCAAGGATGAAAAAATAAGGCTGTATAAAGAATTGGTATCGGCGCAAGGTTTAGAAGATTTCTTGCACACCAAATATGTTGGTACAAAACGTTTTGGTCTGGATGGTGGCGAATCTTACATTCCATGTTTGGAAGAAATTGTACGCCGTGGTGTGGAATTGGGTATACGCGAAGTCGCTGTGGGTATGGCTCACCGTGGGCGTTTGAATACGCTGACGAATGTGCTTGGTAAGCCTTACGCCAAATTATTTGCAGAATTTAACGGTGTGCCATCGAATCCTGATGGAACGCCAGGGTCTGGTGATGTGAAATACCACATGGGCTATTCAAATGACCGTCAAATTTCTGGGACCAGTGTTCATATGTCACTGTCGCCAAACCCATCTCATCTTGAGGTCGTGAATCCTGTTGTCACAGGTAAAGTTCGCGGCAAGCAGGATATTTATGGCGATAAAAATCGCAAAGAAGTTTTGACGATGCTGGTTCATGGCGATGCGGCCTTTGCAGGGCAGGGGCTGGTCATGGAAACATTGATGTTATCTGGATTAAAAGGATACACAGTGGGCGGAACTGTCCACATCATCATTAATAATCAAATCGGGTTTACCACTCTGCCTGATTGCTCTCGTTCTGGTCATTACTCCAGTGATTTGGCGTTGATGCTTGGCTGCCCGATATTCCATGTGAATGGGGATGATTTAGAGGCAGTGGCGGCGGTATCGCGTTTGGCGATTGAATATCGTCAACAATTTGGGCGCGATGTTGTGATTGATTTGATATGCTATCGTCGCAATGGTCACAACGAAGGCGATGAACCGATGTTCACCCAACCTGTGATGTACAAAGCTATTAAAACCAAAGAAACTGTGCGGTCTATCTATGGTCGCCAATTGGTTGCCGAAGGCGTATTGACCGAAGGCGAAGCAAAATCTGTTGTTGATGATTTTATCAAAAAATTGGAATCTGATTTTGAACTCAGTAAATCCTATGTGCCGAATAAAGCCGATTGGTTGGAAGGAAAATGGGCGGGGTTAAAGGCAGCTTATGGCGATGATCGTCGTGGGACTACGGCCTTAACCGAAAAAACCATGAAAGATATTGGTGAAAAACTATCTTCTGTGCCCGCAACCTTTAACCTCAATTCAAAAATTGCGCGTCAATTTGAATCCAAAAAAGAAATGTTTGCCAAAGGCGAAGGGTTCGATTGGGCAATGGGCGAAGCTCTGGCATTCGGCAGTTTGTTGATGGAGGGGCATCCAGTTCGTTTGTCGGGTCAGGATTGTGAACGCGGGACATTCTCTCACCGTCATGCGGTGGTGAATGACCAAGTGACCGAAGAAAAATATACGCCGCTTAATCATGTTGCCGATAAACAGGCGGCCTTTGAAGTTTTAAACTCACCATTATCAGAAGCCGCAGTACTGGGCTTTGAATACGGCTATTCATGGGCGGATCCGAATGCACTTGTCCTTTGGGAAGGTCAATTCGGGGATTTCGTGAACGGCGCACAGGTGATCATCGACCAATATATTGCATCGGCTGAATCAAAATGGTTGCGGATGTCTGGTTTGGTGATGTTGTTGCCGCACGGGTTCGAAGGGCAGGGGCCAGAGCATTCTTCGGCACGTCTGGAACGTTTCCTGCAATTGTCGGCAGAAGATAACTGGCAGGTTTGTAATTTCACAACGCCTGCCAACTATTTCCATGCGCTGCGTCGTCAGATGAAACGCGATTTCAGGAAACCATTGATTGTGATGTCGCCGAAATCATTGCTGCGTCATAAATTAGCGGTATCCAAAACGGCAGATTTTATCGGCAACTCATCCTTCCACCGCATTTTGTGGGATGATGCGCGCGACACATTGGCAAAACCACAAGATATTAAACGCGTTGTTTTGTGTTCGGGTAAAGTTTATTACGATTTGTTCGAAGAACGCGAAAAACGCGGCATTAAAAATGTGATGATTTTGCGTGTGGAACAACTCTATCCATTCCCCGAAGCATCCTTGAAAGAGGAATTATCATACTATCCGAATGCGGATGTTGTGTGGTGTCAGGAAGAACCGAAAAACCAAGGCGCATGGTTCTTTGTTCGTGAATACATTGAAAATGTAATGGCGGGCATGAAACATAAAACTCAACGGATTATCTATGCGGGTCGTACAGCCGCATCAGCGCCAGCAACAGGTTACGCCAAACGCCATGCGTTGGAACAAGCACGTCTGGTTGACGAAGCCCTTACGCTTTAATCGTTGATGATGGGCATAAATCAGAAATAACGCACCCCGCGCAATTGGGGGTGCGGGCTTTGCAGACATATCGCCCATGCAGAATTAACCAATGATGGGCGTGGCGTTTGAACTCTGCGGGAATAACTTTGCCCAATTTCTGTTCGACGGCCTCGACCGTATCACCTTTGGCAATGCCTGTGCGGTTGGATACGCGGAACACATGCGTATCAACGGCAATGGTCGGATGTCCGAATGCGATATTTAAAACAACGTTGGCAGTTTTTCGTCCAACACCCGCTAATGAAACCAAATCGTCCATAGTGTCGGGAACCTCAGAATGATATCTGTCGATAAGGGTTTGTGACATCTTGATGACGTTCTCTGCCTTGGCATTATACAGGCCGATGGTTTTAATATAATCCTTTAAACCATCGACCCCCAATTTGACCATTTGTTCGGGGGTTTTGACTTTTTTGAATAGGGCGGCAGTGGCTTTATTCACGCCGATATCTGTTGCCTGCGCCGATAAAATAACCGCAACCAACAGGGTATAGGTGTTGACCCAGTTTAGCTCACCTTTTGGTTCAGGGGTTTCTGCCTCGAAACGGCGGAAAATTTCATATATTTTATCTTTGGTCATGATAGGGTTATTATAATCACGGCGAGGAAAAAACACCATGAAAACATCGGATATCGGATTATCGTTTGACGATAAATTATCGCGGTCAGATTGGGCAACAGTGACATGGGTTGCCGCAAAACCAGATAATTTATGGTTCGGGACTGTTCCGACATCGCTAGGGGCAATGACTATTATCGGTGCGGATGATGCGCTGTGTTATATCGGGTTTACTGAAACGCGTTCTATTGATAAATGCAGGAAATATTTCCCCACTGCAGATTTTGGTGTTGATATAAAACGCGCCGAGAAAATGGCAAAAACCATTATGAAGATTTGGAATGGGGATAGAACCGCAAATCTAAAATTATTAATCGGCGGAACGGATTTCCAACAACGTGTCTGGAAAACATTAATGAAAATTCCCGTTGGAAATGTTGTCAGTTATGGCGCAATTGCTGGGTCTATTGGAAATCCTGCGGCGGTGCGTGCTGTGGGAACTGCTGTTGGTGCTAACCCGATATCTCTGATTATCCCGTGTCACCGCGTTGTCCAGAAAAACGGGAATATCGAGAATTATGGTTGGGGGAATGCCATGAAACAAAAAATTCTAACAGCAGAGGCGAAATTTATTCAAACTTCAAAAAATCCTGCATCCCGTAAAAACCAGCGGGTTGTTTAGTAAGCCATCTGGCCGCCTGCAAAGCACCTTTGGCAAATAACGCGCGGTCTGTCGCGCGGTGGGTTAATTCCAATCGTTCACCTTGTCCGATAAAATAAACAGTATGTTCACCGACAATATCCCCGCCACGAATAACTGAAAAACCAATTTCATTTTCACTTCTGGCACCCGTATGCCCATGACGGTCATAAACAGCATTGGTTGAAAAAGGAATGCCTCGCCCTTCGGCGGCAGATTTTCCAAGTGCGAGGGCTGTACCTGATGGAGCATCCACTTTCTTATTGTGATGTGCTTCACAAATTTCGATGGCAAATTCAGAACCGAGTTTTGCTGCAACCTCGCGCACCATTTCCAACATGACATTTACGCCCAAACTTGCATTGGGGGTAAAGAGAATCGGGGTGGATTGGGCGCAGTCTTTTATTTCCTTCATTTGGGTTTCAGAAATTCCCGTTGTCCCAATGACCAGTGGTTTACGGGTTGCTGCCGCAATTCTGGCATTCTGAACGCTAAAATCTGGGGCTGTAAAATCGATCACGATATCTGATACGGCAAATAAATCTTCGGCATCTTTCAGGATGGGGACGTTGGTTGGCAGGTTCTCTTTGTCACGCGTAACCCCGCCAGCCAGATATAGGTCGGGGGCGGTGCTGATTTCTTTAACCAACATTTGTCCCATGCGACCTGTACATCCTGCAATTCCGATTTTCATGACTTTACTCCTTCAAATCCGACCACAGATCTTTGACCTTGGTGAAGAATCCTTCACTTTGTGGTGTGTTTTTCCGTCCCGCTTTTTCAAGAGAGTCATCAAGTTGTTTCATGATGTCGATTTGTTTTTTGTCAAGATTGACGGGGGTTTCAACAAATATTTCAACAAACATATCTCCGCGCGTGTCAGAACGCATAATATTCATACCCTTTGATTTCAGGCGGAGTTGTTGACCTGTTTGTGTGCCTGAAGGAATTTTGATGCTTGCTTTTTGTCCCTCGATTGTTGGAACATCAAGGTTCCCGCCGAGCGCCGCAGTCGTCATTGGAACAGGAACACGGCAGTGGAGGTTGGCGCCTTCGCGTTTAAAGAATTTATGTGGTTTAACGTTAATCAAAACAAACAAATCTCCGCTTGATCCGCCGCGAACTCCGGCTTCACCTTCGCCACCAAGGCGAATGCGTTGTCCCTCGGCAATGCCTGCGGGAATTGAAATTTGAACTGTTTTCTCGCCACGCACGCGACCACCGCCACCACATTTTTTGCAGGGTGATTTTATAACGCTGCCGTTACCGTTACAGGTAGGGCAGGTGCGTTCAATGGTAAAAAATCCTTGTTGTGCGCGCACACGACCTGCACCACCGCAATCAGAACATTTTTCTGGTTTACCACCATCGGCAGAACCTGTGCCTTTACAATCGCTACAGGTTTCAACGGTTGGAATTTTTAATTTGGCATCCTTGCCTTTAAAGGCATCTTCCAAAGTAATATCCAATGAGAATTGCATATCGGATCCGCGCATCGGGCCATTGGAACGCCGCCCGCCGCCGCCGCCCATCATTTCACCGAACATATCTTCGAAAATGTCAGAGAAGGCAGACCCAAATCCAGCGCCACCACCCATGCCGCCCATTCCACCCATGCCATTCATCCCAGCAGCACCAAATCGGTCATACGCGGCGCGTTTTTGTGGGTCTTTCAATGTGTCATAGGCTTCATTGATTTCCTTGAATTTCTCTTCGGCTTTAGGATCATCCTTGTTACGGTCAGGGTGAAATTGCATCGCAAGTTTGCGATAGGCCTTTTTCAGCTCATCGTCAGTCGCAGTTTTTTCACAACCAAGGACTTTATAAAAATCTTTTTCACTCATTTTTTATTGCTTTCTAGCATGGTTAGCCAATTCCAGAATTGTCCCCATTTGCTTGGTGAATTGGGTGATGAAGACAGGCGTTGCATTTTTTTCTGTAACTGTAACAGTTGATCGTAATGCGATCTTGCGGCGCGTGTTTTCAAATGGGAATAGGCTTCGTTGATAATTTTTAAATTTTGTTCGGCAGTATATGGGTTGTGAACCCGTTTGTCGGGATGCCAGTATAAAACCAATTGTCGGTAAGCCAATTTGATATCGGCATCCGACGCCGCTTGGGAAATACCCAAAACGTCGTAATACGTTGGTTGAATGACTTGATTTTGCTGTCCCTTTGACATGCGAATTCACACCATAAGAATAAAATTTTGCCATTAATTTGGAAAACCCTTTTACGCAGAAAGGGGGTTGCCCGATAAAAGGCAACCCGCCATCAATTTAATAAACGCGATTAAGCGCTTTTGCTATCACCACTGGTAAAGTCAGCATCAATCACATCGTCTGTGGATGTTGATCCAGAATCAGAAGGTGATGCACCAGATGCTGTTCCTGCATTATCAGGTGTTCCAGCTTCTTTCTCTTGAGCTTTGCGATAGGCGATCTCACCAATTTTCATGGCGGCGTCTTGCAATGCATCTATTTTTTTCTGAATGGCATCAACATCTTCGCCTTCCATCGCTGATTTCAGGGCAGCGATTGCATTTTCTGCGGCCTCTTTTTCAGCGGCAGGGCAATCAGACCCCAAATCAGAAATGGATTTTTCTGTTTGATGAACGGCAGATTCGCCTTGGTTTTTGATTTCAATGACGGCACGACGTTTTTTGTCGGACTCAGCATTGATTTCTGCATCTTTTACCATTTTCTCGATGTCGGCATCTGACAATCCGCCAGATGCTTGAATGCGGATATTTTGCTCTTTGCCTGTGGCTTTATCTTTTGCCATGACATGAACAATACCGTTGGCATCAATATCGAATGTAACTTCGATTTGCGGAACACCGCGCGGAGCAGGTGGAATGCCAACCAAGTCAAATTGGCCGAGCATTTTGTTGTCCGCCGCCATTTCACGTTCCCCTTGGAAAACGCGAATAGTTACAGCATTTTGACTGTCTTCGGCGGTTGAGAATGTTTGTGATTTCTTGGTCGGAATGGTGGTATTGCGATCAATCAGACGGGTAAAGACACCGCCCAATGTTTCGATACCAAGTGAGAGTGGAGTAACGTCAAGCAGAAGAACGTCTTTCACATCACCTTGCAGAACGCCACCTTGAACAGCCGCACCATCGGCAACAACTTCATCAGGGTTCACGCCTTTATGTGGCTCTTTTCCAAACAATTCACGAACAGTTTCGATGATTTTCGGCATACGGGTCATACCACCCACCAAAACGACTTCATCGATTTCCGATGGTTTCAGACCAGCATCTTTCAATGCGGCTTTACATGGGTCGATGGTGCGACGTACCAAATCTTCGACCAATGATTCCAGTTTTGCACGGGTCAGTTTTACGTTGAGGTGTTTAGGGCCAGATGCATCAGCCGTAATAAACGGTAGGTTCACTTCGGTCTGAGTTGTGGATGACAGTTCGATTTTCGCTTTTTCAGCAGCTTCTTTCAAGCGTTGCAGAGCCAATTTATCTTGGCGCAAATCAATCCCTTGTTCGCGTTTAAATTCATCGGCCAAAAAGTCGATAATGCGCGCATCAAAATCTTCACCACCAAGGAATGTATCACCATTGGTTGATTTAACTTCGAATACACCGTCACCAATTTCAAGAATGGATACGTCGAATGTTCCACCACCAAGGTCATACACCGCGATTGTGCCATGATTTTTCTTATCAAGGCCATAGGCAAGAGCAGCGGCAGTTGGTTCGTTGATAATACGCAAAACTTCAAGACCAGCAATGCGTCCGGCATCTTTGGTGGCTTGACGTTGAGCGTCATTGAAATAGGCAGGAACAGTGATAACAGCTTGGGACACGGTTGTGCCGAGGAAGCTCTCTGCTGTTTCTTTCATTTTTTTCAGAACCATTGCAGAAATTTGTGATGGAGCGAATTTTTCGCCATCAATTTCAACCCATGCATCGCCATTGTCGCCTTCGACAATTTTGAACGGGGCGTGTTCTTTCATTTTCTGAACTTGCGGATCGTTAAATCTACGACCGATCAGGCGTTTAACACCGAATAATGTGTTGTCAGGGTTTGTGACCGCTTGACGTTTTGCTGGTTGACCAACGATGCGCTCGCCGTCTTTTGTGAACGCAATCATCGATGGGGTTGTACGGACACCTTCCGAGTTTTCAATCACGCGGGGGTCTTTCCCGTCCATGATAGCCACACAAGAATTGGTGGTTCCCAAATCAATACCGATAACTTTAGACATTTTTTTCTACCTTTTGTTTTTAATTGGCAAATTTCAAACAGCCCCACCATGGGCACTGTCCACAAATCCCCACAAAAGTTTTTTAACTTTTGTATAGACAACCATATAGCGCAAAAGCTCCGTATTGGACACCCCGCCTATAAGGATAGATTTAACAATCTACAACATAATTAATAGGCTATTTTTCCTAAATGTCAAGGGGCGTGCACCCGATAATGACTGAGTGAGGGGCTATGATGATGCAAAAAGGACACTTTTTGGGGAGATGTTTGTATTTGTTACATTTTTTGGCTTGATTGCGCGGGGAATCTGTCCTATCGGTCATAGTAGAAAACCACCCATCTATGGAGAAATTAAATGAAAAAGATCGTATTGTCCGCTATGCTTTTGGCTTCCACCCTCGCTTTGGCTGCTTGCAGCACTGCAAACGGCAGCGTAGATAGCGCAGCTCCAGTATTCGAGAAAAAAGTTACAAAATAATTTTGTAATCTTCTCAATTCTAAAAAGGCTGAACATTGTTCAGCCTTTTTTATTGACCAAATTTCCCTTTATCCATAATGATAATAAAAATATAAAAAGGGATCGTCCAGATGGGCAACAGGCAGACTGAAAAAGTAGATATAAAAGGATGCCGTAAAATATTCGGACGCATCTTTCTTGATACAGACATCACCCATTCTCCCTTTTTGTTGTTAAGGGATGGCACGGTTAAGCAGCCAATACATGAAGTAATAAACAGTATCGTAATCCATGAAAATAAAAATGATGAAGATATCGTATCGGAACTTTCTATTCTCGGGTTAAGACCTGATGATGTGGGGGATGTGCGTGCATATATCCATCGTTTTGGAACCGATATTTTGCATCCCAAAACAATAGGTGATCATCCAGATCATGTTTTGTTGCTTGATCAAAATGCGCCTCCATCTTCTATATTAGATTTATCGCGTCATTTTGGGTGGACAACCCATGTCGGGGGCGAAGGGTTGGTTGGTCGTAATTTTCCTGATGAGGAAATATGGACATTCGCACATCAAAATAATTTTCAGGCTATTGTAACGCGTGATACAGATTTTATTGGAATACAGAAGAACAGAGCGGTTGAGGAAGTTGAGGGCGGAGCCGAATCCGTCCCTCAATTGATATTTATTCGTGAAAATCTAACGGCAGATATCTTGATGGCAATGTTTCAGAAACATGCAAAAGGGATTTCTGTGGCAATACAGAATAGAACGAACTTGGCCTATGAATTGGGCAGTCAATCAGGAATGGTGCCGTTGTTTTAATATGTAAGAAAAAAGGCTGAACATTTGTTCAGCCTTTTTTCTTGTTACTTATTTTTCTACTTTTTGCATGGCTATCGTGCGGGATGCAATCGGGATAGGATACCCTTTGCGTTCTTTCACCACCTTGCGGATTTTCTGCCAATCCAGATTTTGAACATCTTTTCCTGCAACGCGCATAATCATGCTCAGGTCAGTTTCAGATAATTGGTAATCAGGGATTGCGCCTTCATGTTCCATGATGGCTGCCTGTTCTTGTGTTGGGTGAACCTCTAAATATAATGTATCATCAATCCATGCGGATTTAATGGGTTGGTCAACAACCGTCACCCGTGTTCCAACAGGAACCATGCCGAAGACTTGAGAGATGTCTTCGGGAAACATACGAATACAGCCGCTACTGACGCGACGGCCGATACCATATGGCTTATTGGTTCCGTGAATAGCAACAGTTGGGAAGCCGAGATACAAGGCATGCGACCCCATTGGATTGTCTGGCCCAGGTGGAACGGATGGGGGGAGTGTTGGGTCTTCTTTTCGCATACGTTCAGTTGGCGTCCATGTAGGGTCTGCTTTTTTTCGTGTAATTGAAGTAATTCCCAATGGTGTTTTTAATCCATCACGACCAATTCCGATAGGGAATGTAACGGGTTCTGAATTAGGAGTTTTATAGTAATACATCCGCATTTCGGCGAGGTTGATAACAACACCACTATGGGCGGCATCTGGAAGAATATTGAGTGTTGGTACAATGACATCTGCGCCAGCGCCTGGAATCCAAGGGTCAAGGCTTGGGTTGGCTGCGCGCATTTCAACAAATCCCACGCCATATTCACGACCGATATGCACCATTGTGTCTTCATAAGACGCGGTGACGTGTTGCATTTGACCGATATACGGTTTTGTATAAGGGGCCGAAGCTTTCACAGGTGATGTGGCGGCTAATGCAGGGCTGGATGCAATCGCCATTGCACAGATCAAGGGGAGGGCGAGTATTTTCATTCTTTTAAGCTTCCTTATTAAATGTCCTACAGTAAAGTTTTCAAGGTTTCTGCAACCTTGTCCATAAATTCTTCGGTTGTCAGATAGGCTTGGTCTTTGCCGATCAGCAGCGCAAGGTCTTTGGTCATATAGCCTTTTTCAACCGTTTGTACACAAGATTTTTCAAGGGCATCCGCAAATTTGACAACGTCTGGCGTGTTATCAAACTGGCCGCGGTATTTCAAGCCTTGTGTCCATGCAAAGATAGATGCAATTGGGTTGGTCGATGTTTTTTCGCCTTTTTGATATTGGCGGTAATGGCGGGTGACAGTGCCGTGGGCTGCTTCGGCCTCTACAATTTGTCCGTCTGGTGTCAAAAGAACAGAGGTCATCAGGCCGAGTGACCCGAACCCTTGTGCCACAACGTCGGACTGAACATCGCCATCATAGTTCTTGCAAGCCCAGACCATGCCGCCATTGGATTTAACAGCAAAGGCAACCATATCGTCAATCAGGCGGTGTTCGTATGTCAGTCCGGCTTTGTCAAACGCAGCCTTAAATTCACCATAAACATCCGCAAATATTTCAATGAATTTGCCGTCATAGGCCTTCAGAATTGTATTCTTGGTCGACATATACAACGGGCAATTCCGTGCCAGTGCATAGTTAAAGCATGCGCGCGCAAACCCACGAATTGAATCGTCGACATTATACATCCCCATAGCAACACCAGATGATTTGAAATCAAATACTTCGTATGTTTCTGCGGGGCTGCCATCGGCAGGTTGGAAAGTCATGGTTAACTTTCCGGGTTTATTCACTTTGAAATCTGTCGCTTTGTATTGGTCGCCAAATGCATGACGTCCAATGATAATGGGTGATGTCCATCCGGGAACATAACGTGGAATATTTTTGCAAATAATCGGTTCGCGAAAAACGGTACCATCCAGAATATTGCGAATCGTTCCATTCGGGGATTTCCACATTTTTTTCAGGTTGAATTCTTTAACGCGGGCTTCATCAGGGGTGATGGTCGCGCATTTTACACCCACCCGATATTGTTTGATGGCGTTTGCGGCATCAATTGTAACTTTATCTTCGGTCGCATCACGATTTTCAATCGACAAATCATAATACTTTAAATCAACGTCCAAATAGGGGGTTATCAGCTTATCTTTGATCCAACCCCAGATGATGCGGGTCATTTCATCCCCATCAATTTCGACAATCGGGTTGGTAACTTTAATTTTAGACATAACAATCTCCTTAGAATTTGGGGAATGTTACAGGATTTTGCGGGGAAGCTAAAGCCAAAGATGAATTCTCGTTTGCTTTTTCAAGGGTAAAATAGCAAAATAAGCCGTCATAATTTCACATAGAGGTCAAAAAATGAAGATTTTCAGGTTCGGATTAATGGTTGCCGTGGCTTTTGCCGCATTTTCAGTGCCCGCAAAAGCTGATTACAATGTTTGGACCGATGCCAAAACAGGGGCAACTTTAACGTTTCCTGATACTTGGAAACAAGTGACCAATGCGACTCCTGTTGATGTGATAACGCTTTCGGTTCCATCGGGCGATGATAATGCCATTTGCCGCCTGCGTGCCGAGGAAGATAAACGGTTTCTGATTTATCCGAACAAATATCGTGAAGATATTCGTGATTTATATTTCTCCAAAGATTTTTGGGCCAAATATGCGGCCAATTACGATAACGTGAATATCATTCGCCAACAGGATAATGCTGGATTGGGGCAGGGCTTTGCCAGCATGACACTTGCGTCCTACACAACACCGCCAAGCGAACCAGATGCGGGTGATGGGGAAGAGCGTGGCGGGCTGATGGCCGTTACCCATTACTACGATACAGTCTATATCGCCGAATGTTCATCATCATTGGTCGGGTATTCAAAATATCACACGGACTTTATGGGATTCTTTAAATCGATCGGATTTAAAAAATCATATCATGAGTTAGCAGTTGGCGATTACCACAATTTCCTGAATGAATGGGGTGTTATCAATGTGCCCTTTCCAAACGCGGTCAGCAGAACTACATACTAGATATGTTTATCCAAACCGAAGTTACACCAAACCCACAAACCCTGAAATTCCTTCCGGGTGAGGTGGTTATGTCCGAAGGCGTTGCAGAATTTTTAACGCCAGAATCTGCCAATGGTCAATCACCCTTGGCAGAGCGTTTATTTGCAGTGAGTGGTGTAAAATCGGTCTTTTTTGGGTCTGATTTTATATCCGTTACTAAATCTGATGATGTTGAATGGGCAGATATAAAAACATTTATATTGGGTGTGTTGTTTGAACAATTCAGTATGAAAAAACCTGTCATGGTATCTGTGCAATCTGATGCGGCATCTGTCGGTGAAGAAACCGATACGACGCGTAAAATTCGTGAATTGCTGGATGCGCGTGTTCGCCCTGCCGTTGCCAAAGATGGTGGTGATATCGTATTCCACAGTTTTGATAAAGGCATTGTCTTTTTAAAAATGCGCGGTGCTTGCGCTGGTTGCCCCAGTTCGACCATGACCCTGAAAATGGGCATTGAAAATATGCTCCGCCACTATATCCCAGAAGTTTTAGAAGTTCGCGCAGTCGCAGATTATTAAAGGTTATCGGGAACCGTAAACTGGAATCCCAACCATCTCCACCGCACATCATCTGTGCCATCAATCGGCGGCGCAGGAATAGTACAGTTCAGGCGGCCTTTGCTGTCTTCAAATCCGTTTGATAATCTGATTTCAAAATGACGGGCACCAATCTTTTCAACATCAACTTTGCCAACACCAGACGCAAAGCATTTTATCTTTTTCAAATCATTTGCGGGAACGCTGTCTGCAACTGTAAATCCGGGGTGGGGCGGGTTGATGTTAATCCACGTTGTTGATGGTTCAACATCGGTGACAGGAAGGGGGAGCGAGGTTGCAGTTAAACGAAACCGTTCAATGTCCGAAAAATCATCAATCATCGTAAAACGGGGTAGGCTGTTGCGTGGGCTTGATTTTCCGATGGCCCCCGATTGTTGACCAAACGCAGCAACAAACCCTTGTTTTGACACGGCGTTCAGAAAGTCTGCTGTGTATTCTCCATAAGGGTAAGAGAAATATTTGGGTTCGGCCTTTAATTTGTCGCGATATCTTTCGCGGGCATGGTTCAAATCTGCAACCAAAGTCCCTAAATTTTTTCCTTCAACATGGCTGTAGGAATACGATGTAAGGCCAATTGTTGCCAGATCGGATTTGGCAATAGTTTGAACATCATCCCATGACAGGACAGATGAATCGCCAGATTTTTCTGCGCCATCAATTAATCCAGGTGATATAAACAGGGTAAAGGGAATGCTCTTTTCTTTAAGGATCGGGAAGGCATTGCGGATAAATGAACTGTCGCTTCCTTCAAATGTCAGGTGAATGGTCTTTTCTGGCAATGGTGAATTATGATTTTGTGCAGTCATAATTGCATCAAGTGACACGGGATGATAACCATTATCTGGATGAGAGATATCGGTTATCTGGGTATTAAAATCATCCCCGTCAATCCCTGGGGCATCACGGTCATTATCACCAACACGGAAATAGGCATAAACAACCGCAGAGTTTAAATCCTCTGACAGTTTTTCGGCCATTGCTTCGGTTGATGAAACCAAAAGAAGTAAAAGACCAGTGAGTATAAGCTTGCAGACCATGATGGCGTGACTATAATCGGGGGCACGTTTTCTGGCAATAACCTGTTGGAAGAAATGGAAAAAAAGGCAAAATATGCGGGTTTTGGCGTTTGATGTATCTGTTTTCGGGGTTTCGGTATCGATTTTTGATACCGAAAGCCAGCATTTACACATCAACCGTTTGGAAACCGACAGGGGGCAGGCCGAGTTTCTGATCCCCATGATTGACCAATGTGCCACAGAATCCAATCTGGGTTTGAAGGATTTGGATTGTATCGCCGTGACACGCGGCCCCGGATCATTCACAGGGGTGCGGATTGGTTTGGCAACGGCACGCAGTCTGGGGCTGGCATTAAACATTCCCGTCCTTGGTATCTCAACATTGGATGTGATTGCACGGTCAACACCAGATAATAAAAATACTTTATTTTTGATCGATACCAAACGCGGTGATTTTTATGGTCAAGTCGGCGAAGGAACCGAACCGCGTATATGGGGCGAAGAAGATATCAAAAACCATGCAGGTAATATCGTCAAAGATGCAATGCCCGATATATCTGTCCTCGCCAAGATGGGCGCAGAAATTTATCAAGGTAAAAAAGGATATCATATATCTGATGCGCCAACGCCTTTATACCTGCGCGGGGCAGAGGTATCGCAATCAAAGCGTGAAGCGCCACCCGTCTGCTTTACAGATTTTGAATAGCCGCCACAAAGTCGGATTCATCGAATAAAGAAACCGTTGCATCGGCTGCAGGGATATCATCGCGTTGGTAACGGCGTTGAATAACCTTAATGCCCGCAAGATTGGCAGCAGTCACACCCGCAGGGTCATCTTCAATCGCCAGACAATCATTTTTATCAATTGCCGTACCAATCACCTGTTCCATTTTTGAGATAGCAGTCAAATAAGGCATAGGGTCTGGTTTCCGCCCCGTGTAATCTTCTTTGCAGATTGTAAATTCAAAATAGGGCAGAATTTTTTGAACGGTCAACATCGGCTCAACCGATGCGCGACGCGCATTTGTGACCACACATTGTTTTGCGCCTGAATTTTTGAAATGTTCCAATGCCCATGGAATTCCTGCACGCAGTGGTAAGGTGTGGATATGGGCGTGATACCATGCATCAATTTTAGACAGGTATTCATCACACGGCATGTTCAGGCCAAGATTTTCGGTTATCCATTCCCAGTTTTGTTGACCGTTATTCAGGAACAGGGGCTTACGAAACTCTTCGGGCAAATCTATCCCCATTTGTGCCAGAATTTCTTTGTGCTTTAACCAATGCAATCCTGCATTTTCAATGAGGGTGTTATCACAGTCCCAAAATACGAAACGGGGCATTGTCTATTTTTCCTTGTTTTATACTGTCTTCTGTTTCACGCGGCATCAAAACCATTGCAAGGTTTTCACAGGATGATCGCATTTGTCCAAATTCGCCAATATCTGTGCCATAGGCGGGCGGGGTATCAAAAAATTCAACACCGACCAGATGTTTTTTACCCAAGTTGCGGTTATGCATCCGCGCAACCAATTCCTGACCAATATAACACCCCTTGGTGTAGGACACGGTCGAGATATCAAGGTTCAATTCAGCCAATGTCGACACGCCGATTTCGGCATCACGCGCCCCATCGGGTTGGGATTTGGTAATCCGTTCCTTGTCCCATGCTTTATATTCATCATCTTCTTCTTTTAACCACCCATCGCCCTGCATGGTTAAAGGTTTGATGGTCACATCAGAGCGGAGTTTATAGGCAGACAGGCGGTCAGCCAGATCATAGGTGCGGGCATCGCCTTCGCACGCGAAAGCAAAACCATCATTCACGCGGCGGATATAAAAATCATGCAGATATTTTCCCTGTGGGGTCAGCAGACATGAATGAATAATGTCTTGTGTGTCCAACAGGTTCAAATCATTGGTAATCAAATTTTGCAGGAACGAAAAAGCATCTTTTCCCGTCACATAAATCAACCCCGTAAAATTGGGCGAAATCGTAAATAGGGGAGTGGTCATATGATACTCCCTCCCTGTAAAAAGGGGTGCCAAAGTGGTGAAAGAATGGTGCCTAAGGCCGGAATCGAACCAGCGACACAGCGATTTTCAGTCGCTTGCTCTACCGACTGAGCTACTTAGGCACAAATAAGTATCGGTAACAGTGGGGAGGTTATAGTCAAGTTTATCGGAAATGTCTATAGTCAAATCCATGACCCAGAGAATCCTTTTCATTACCTCGACCCGCATTGGGGATGCCGTCCTCTCGACAGGAATTTTGTCTTATATATTAAAGACTTATCCCGATTCGCGGGTGACGATTGCCTGCGGCCCTTTGGTTGAAACTTTATTTCAGGGTGTACCAAACCTCGACAAAATCATTGTCCTAAAGAAACAAAGCTGGAAGCGCCATTGGATAAAATTGTGGAAGACAGCAGTCGGTATCAAATGGGATATCGTCATTGATTTGCGCAATTCCGCAGTGTCCCGCCTTATCCCCGCGCGCAAGCGTTATATATTCGGGAATCATATCAACCAGACCCAGCATAAGATTGTCCAGAATGCATCCGTCATCCATGTGTTAGAGGAGGATGCCCAGCCAAGCTTATTCCCGACCCCAGAACAAATCGCAAAGGCATCCACGCTTATCCCTGATGGAACCCCTGTGTTGGGTGTGGGGCCAACATCAAACTGGATTGGTAAAACATGGCCCGTTGAAAATTTCAAAACCTTGGTTGCCCAGTTGCTCGAATCCGATTGTAAGGGGTGGCGCGTGGCTGTCTTCGGCGCACCCGGTGAGGAAGATATCGCTTATCAACTATACAATGCCTTGCCGCCTGATATTCGGTTGGATGTGATTGCCAAAGGAACACCGGGGGATGCGGCGGCATCATTGATGCGATGCGCATTATATATCGGTAATGATTCTGGTCTTATGCATTCGGCGGCGGCGGGCGGCGTTCCAACCATCGGATTATTCGGCCCCACCAACGATAAAATCTATGGGGCATACGGCAAAAAGACGGCTGTCGTCCGCACCCCCGAAAGCATGAAAGACCTGATCGGGTATTCAGGGTTCAACCCCAAAACCCTGACCGACACATTAATGCGGGGGTTAAAAGTCGAAACAGTTGCCCAAACTGTGCGAAATTTAATGCATTGATTTTATTATATATTTTTTGACGAACTCAGTTCGTTTTTCGGTTTTTCAATTCACCCCAACTCAGTTCGTTTTTTGGTTTTTGGTGTTTTTTCCCTCTCCTTAATCCCTCTCCCGTGGGGAGAGGGAAAGCGAATGAAATGAGCAGGGAGAGGGGCAATGACGATAGATGTATCGTGCCATTATAGGAAAATAATCATAAAATGGCAATTGTTATTTTGTTGACATAATGAATTGAGGGGGGGGGTAAAGTGGTGGCTATCGGCAGACTTAATATTGTTTATTAAAATGGAGAGATGATTATGGGACTAAATGCAAAACAAGTTAAATTTTTAGGAGATTTTATTGACGCGTTGGAGCAAGAGTCTTTGGGGCAAGGGGCTAATGTACAAAAACAAATTGAAGAAGAGGGGTGGATGATTGATCCCGATGAAATTGATGTGCAGAAGTTGCGTCATAAAATTGATAGCATAACTGGCGATGTGGTCGGAAATCAGAACCAACAACCCGTTATTTCTAAACTAGATTTAGAATAGGGTTGTTTCTATGTTACAAACAAAAACCCCCGAACAGTTCGGGGGCTTTTTATTATTCGTTGTATTCGGATTTTTTA
>CAZVSN010000001.1:85459-95480 GCA_964629455.1 uncultured Micavibrio sp.
AAAACCCCCGAACAGTTCGGGGGCTTTTTATTATTCGTTGTATTCGGATTTTTTATTCCGTTCCATCATTTTGGTGCGGTATTTTTCAATGCCCATGGTGTCGAGATATGTATCGCGGGCGCGGTCAACGGTTTTATAGTTGTTGTATTTGACGCGTTCCCATCCTTTGAAATCCATACAGCCTTCGAAATCGGTGTAATCATAATATTCGGTGCGCATATATCCGTCGCGTTCAGGGGTGTCCCATTTTGCGATATGGCCATTTGGGGAATTTGAATTAATCATATTGCCGTTTTGGTCAAATGTTTTCGCGGGAACAGTATTGCGAATAGCGCCAAGGCGTTGCAGTTCATTAATATCGGATGTGCAACGCGCGATATCTTGGAACAACATTTGTTGGGCTTTTGGCCCTTGTTGATAAATTGCGTCTGTTGTGTCTTTGCGTTGCCAGTAACGGGCATTTTCTTCGAGTTCTTTATTCATGCCAGTGCCGCACGCGGTCAAGGCAAGGACAGAGAAAGCGGACAAAAGAAGCAGGGATTTATGTGTCATTATACGACCTGTTGGGCGACCTGTTGGATAAATTAAAACTGGCATTACAATAACAGGGATTTGCGATATAGAAAAGGGGGTTATTTGGCGGGGGAATTGCCGTCAAACCACCAGCTTTCCATGATATTCCCGTAAAGAGAGGGGGTCGGGGGGTGGTTAACCCGCGTCCATGACGCAACAAAATCGCGCCCCGTATAAAACAGGGGAATCGTATAATGTTCAGACATCAGGATACGGTCAAGGTTTTGGACAGAATCTGTCATATCTTTTGTGGTTTTTGCATTGGGGATTTGGGTAATCAATTTTTCAATGCGCGGGTCACAAATGCCAGCATAGTTAAATCGTCCCTTTTGTTGGGCGGCATCGCACCCCCAATAGACCGCTTGTTCCGTTCCGGGGGAAAGGGTGTTTTGCCAGTTATAAAGCACCATATCGTAATCATAATCGGTCAGGCGTGATTGAAACGCCGCCGCATCAAGCGTGCGTAATGTGACGGCGATTCCCAATTGTGCCAATGATCGTTTGAAAGAGAGCGCGAGTTTTTCTTCCTCAGGCGTTCCAATCAGAATTTCAAAATCCATGACTTCGGATGTTTTGGCATTGATACGTTGACCATTCTTGATAACCCAGCCTGATTTCACAAGTAAGGCATCTGCGGCGATGCGGTTGGCGCGCAAAGCTGCCTGTGTACCTGTTGCAGGGGGAATGGCATCGGCATCATTGGCGGCCAGTGATGAATTCGGGAAATAACTGGTCAGCGTACGATATTGGCCATAGAAAATATTTTTGTTGATCCAATTATAATCAATCACAAGCGAAAGGGCTTTGCGGATATCACGGTTATCAAAGGGAGGGCGGCGTGTATTAAAAATAAAGCCCCACATCTTTTCAACACGGCCATGTTTGATATCTTCTTTGCGAACCAGCCCATTTTTTGCGGCAGGAAAATTATATGCATTTGACCAATGCGCAGGGTTGGCATCAATCCATATATCTGTATCCCCTGATTTCAAACTTTCAAAGGCGGTGGTCTGGTTTTTAAAATAATTGAAAATAATACGGTCAAAATTATACAGGCCTTTGGCGACTGGTAAATCTTTTGCCCAGTAATCAGGGTTGCGTTCCATCACAATACGCCGTCCGATTTCAACAGATGTAATACGGTAGGGGCCAGTAGAGTTCGGTGGGGTGAGAATGGTTTTGTTTAAATCTTGGCTTTGCCACCATGATTTGGACAGAACAGGCATCATCGCCAGAATAAGAACGGTTTCATGTGTTCTATCAGGGGATAGGGTAAAGCGAATTTTGCGGTCACCCAATTGTTCGACTTTTGTGACAAGTTTATAGGTGTTGCGCATATTTGGCCGACCATTTTCTTTCAGTGTGTTGAAAGAATAGAGAACGTCATCAGCGGTGATGGGGGAACCGTCCTGAAATTTCGCGGCAGGGTTCAGGGTAAAAGTAATGGATGAACGGTCATTCGGGACATCAACCGATTCGGCAATCAACGGATAAAGCGTGAAAGGTTCGTCCCATGACCGCATCATCAATCGGTCATAAACCAGATTCAGGCTTTGGGCGGCGGTGCCCTTTAAACTGAATGGATTGAGGGTGTCAAAATTTCCCAAGATGGCCTGACGAAATGTTCCACCTTTGGGGGCGTTTGGATTGGCATAGTTGAAATGGGTAAAATCATCTGGCATGGTGGGTTGACCAACCATGGCCAAGCCATGCTGCTCTTTTGCAAAAGCAGGGATGCTGATACAGGACACTATGATAGATAAAATCAGACAGATTCTTTTTGGACTACACATAGGCGAAAGCCTAGCAGAGCCGCAGCCGCCATCCAACCCCGAAACATCATCCATCATCCGTATTTTGGAAGGGGAATATGTCCACCAAGCAGGGATTGATGGCTTGGTTTCCTTTATTCCTGAGGATTTAAGCTGGCAGGGCCCGATTAACTCCCTTCTGTTGCGGGAAGTTGGGCAAAAGTTGGATGATTATATCCTTGAGCATATTATCACCCCCAAACGCGGAACGGTGTTTGCCGTTCCTGCCAATATGTGGGATGGCCCGCGTTTGTTATTTGCGGTTGTCCCCAAATGGGATGGTGGCATGGATGATGAAGAACGTGTTTTAAAACAGTGTTTTAAAAACAGTTTGTTAATGGCAGAAAAAGAGGGAATTAAGGTTCTGGCGATGCCAGCTTTGGGGGCGGGGCGCAAAGATTTTCCAGTCAGGAAAGCAGGGCGGTTGGTGATAAATGCTATTCGCAATCACAAGTTCCAAAACATTGAAGAAGTGCGTATTGTTTGCAAGACACACGAGATGATGGAAGCATACCAAGAGTTATCCACAGCTTAATGCCCTGTTACGGGGTGGTTCCGCGAATTTTAAGATTCCATTAATACGAATCTAGAACCTTGGGGCTATGAATGAACCAAAAGCCCTCAGGGAGGTTTGCCATGAAAAGTAATGATAATAATTTCGAAGGAAACAATATCGTCTTACCTTTTCCCCCCACGGATATGAACGCGTCATTCGAGATGGAAATTTACGCGCGGTTTATGCGCCATCTGCGGACAGTTCCAACATCCCGTCCAGATATTCGTGTTTTGGCCGCAACGCAGTTTGTTGCGGACATGATGAGTATCGAAGATTCAGAAGTGGCAAATGTTTTGGTTGGTTTGGGGTTGCGCGCACCGCGCATGTCTTTTCCCGAAGCATTTTTACTGGCGGCAGATAATTCCCTGATGCGCGAAGTTCACGAAGTTGGTTTTGCAAATCCCCCGATGCAGGAATTACAATCCCATTGGTACAAAACAGGCGAAGACAAATTTGCGGCATTCCGCAGGTGTTATCCAAGCCTTGCGGAAGGAATGTTTACATTTTCTTGATGGGCAGATAGATTCAAAAAATGAGTCTTGATTTTCAAAGTTCCATTGCCTTGGTTGCGGCAACTGCCGTTCTTGGTTTATCCCCTGGTCCAGCAGTTTTTGCAACATTGGCGCGCTCAATATGCCTACCGTTGCGTATGACATTTATCTTTATTCTTGGAATTGTATTTGCAGATTTTGTTTTTGCGATGTTGGCAATGGGTGGTCTGGCTCTTTTGGTCAGCCAACATGCAGAATATTTTATGATGTTGAAATATGCGGGTGCAGCGTATCTTTTTTATCTGGGTGTGCGTGCAATTTTTTCAAAATCAAGCGTAAGGGATATTGAAAAAATAGAAGGCGAGAGTCCCAGAAAATTGTTCATGAGTGGTTTTTTGTTAACGGCAGGAAACCCAAAAGACTTATTGTTTTTTGTCAGTTTTTTACCCGCCTTTATTGATTTAAAAAATGCAGATGCTTTGCAGATGGCAATTGCGGCAGCATTGATTGTTGTTACTTTTATCGCAACATTATCTTTTTATGCGGGGTTAGTGTCATGGGCAAGGCAATGGTTGAAAAGCCCAATTATTATGGCATGGTTGGATAAAATTGCGGGGTTTATTTTAATTCTAGTAGGTTTGGCAATTATCTTTTTTGATTAATCATTCAATCTGCCATACCCCACTTTGTCCCCTGGGCGATCTGGGTTAAATTGTGAGGGGGTGATGTCGGTTGGTATGCTTCCATCTGGATTGTTCATATCGGGCAGAGGTGTTGATATGATGCTTCCCAATAAGTCGGAAAAGCCACTCACCACACTTTCGCCTTTGGATAAATTATATTTGGAAGGGCTGGGGTCAGCTTTGGCCCCTGCGATGATATCACGCCATGCACGGGCAGGGACAGCCCCACCGGTCATGGATTTCATGGATGAATTATTGTCATTGCCGAACCAGACAACGGCCACAAAATCACGAGAGAATCCATCAAACCATGCATCGCGGTAATCTTGGGATGTTCCTGTTTTACCAGCAGCAAAGAATCCGCCTTGGGCGGCTTGACCCGTCCCATTTTGTACAACGCTCATCATCATATTGGTCAGAACCTGAATATCTTCACCACGGAAAACGCGCGGGGCAGGTTCGGATTCGTATTTGAACAAAACGGTTCCTTTGGATGTTTTTATTTTTTTGATTCCGTATGCTTTGACGGCATACCCACCGCTATTGATAGTGGCATAGGCTTGCGCCATTTGAATCATCGGGATTTCAGAGGTACCAAGTGCTAATGACAGGTTGGGTTCCAGATCTGCTGTAATACCCATGCGACGTGCGACGTTTATAACATTATCAACCCCGACAGCCTGAGCCAGACGAATGGCAACAGTGTTCAAAGAGAGAGTCAGGGCATCAATCAAACGAATATCACCGTAATATTTGTTGCCAAAATTTTGTGGTTTATACTTTCCGATTTGGATAGGCGCATCATAAACAGGCGTATATTCATTTGCCCCATGTTCGATGGCCGAAAGATAAACAAAAGGTTTGAAGGATGACCCAGGTTGGCGAAGCCCTTGGGTTGCGCGATTATACTGGCTTTTATTATAATCAACACCACCAACCAACGCGACAATACTACCATCTGGTCGTAACACAACGGATGCGGCTTGTGACACATTGAATTTTTTTCCGTTTTGCGCAACAGATTGTTGTAAGACGCTGGCGGTTGATTCCTGAACTTCGGGGTCCATGGTTGTTTCAACAATAATATCGTCTTTTGGAATACCGATAACATCATCTAGACTATCTGCAACCCAGTCAGAAAAATAATGGTTCGATTGACCAATGGCGGTGGTGCTATCTTTATTCAATTTTTTATTCGATGCAGCTTTTGCCTCTTTCTCGGTAATAAAACCAGCATCGACCATCGCGCCCAAAACAACTTTGGCACGGTCTTCGGCGGCTTCGGGGTTAGAGGAGGGGGAATAACGTGATGGAGCTTTCAGCAGCCCAGCGATAATAGCATCCTGTTGAAGGGAGAGGTCTTTTGCATCTTTGCCAAAATAAACACGCGATGCCGCTTCAACGCCATAGGTTCCAGCACCCAGATAGACACGGTTCATATAAGAGGCCAGAATTTCATCTTTGGTCAGTTTGTATTCCAGCCATAAAGCCAGTACAGCTTCCTGAATTTTACGTTTGAGTGTGCGTTCCTGTGACAAGAACAAATTTTTGGCAAGCTGTTGGGTAATAGTTGAACCACCCTGCACAACACCTTTATGGGTTGTGTTCACAACGATGGCACGAATAAGGCCAATCGGGTCGAGCCCAAAATGATAATAAAAGCGTCTATCTTCTGTCGCCAAAATAGCATTCGCCAGATTTTTCGGGATATTGTCGGCGGTAACATTTCTACCTTTGATATCGCCATATCTTGCAATCACCGACCCATCATTGGCCAGAACGGTGATGGATGATTTGCGTTCAAATTTTGGATTGTCAATCAGTTGCGGTAATTCTCGTGCATACCATGCCAGAATGCCCCCGCCGATCAGAATGCCCCACAACATTAAAACAAACCCCCACTTTATCAAGCGGGAGAAAAGGGACGGGGATGTATCTTTTTGAATTTTATATCGAGCCATAGCCCATGGGATTTAGCAAAATCATATCTGGAAAGATAGGAAAAAATCACAAAAAAGCATTACGACAATTAAACGAGAAAGAGGGTCGCCAATCCCAGAAACGCAAAGAATCCGATAACATCGGTCATCGTGGTCAGAAATACGGATGAGGCAACGGCAGGGTCAATTCCAATCCTGTCGAGAACAACAGGAATAGAGGCGCCGAAAAATCCCGCCACAATCAAATTGGTAATCATGGCCGCACCAATAACAACGCCCAATCCGAGATTGTGAAACCAGAATCCAGCCGAGAGTCCAATCAGAATAGAAAACAGAAGCCCATTAACCAAACCGACGGCGGCTTCTTTGCCGATAATGCGCCATGCGTTGGCCCCAGAAAGTTCATTGGTGGCAAGTGCACGAACAGCAACGGTCATGGCCTGTGTTCCTGCGTTCCCACCCATGCCTGCAACAATTGGCATCAGAACGGCAAGTGCCACAATTTTTTCGATGGTCGCATCAAATAATGAAATGACATAGGCGGCC
Organism: uncultured Micavibrio sp.; assembly: GCA_964629455.1. GTDB lineage: Bacteria > Pseudomonadota > Alphaproteobacteria > Micavibrionales > Micavibrionaceae > UBA1573. Next base: position 92,060 of record CAZVSN010000001.1, read on the forward strand.
AAAAACGCAGTCAGCAGATTAACCAGCAACCACCGCACACGCGATGTGGCTGTCTGCATAATCGTGCTGTAAAAGTCATCTTCCTTAACCCCTGCGAGTTTCAGAATATCTTCTTCCGCCTCTTCATCGATAACATAGATAACGTCATCATAGGTAATGATACCAATCAACCGACCATCATCATCAACAACAGGGGCCGAGGCCAGACCTTCGTTACGGAAGATGGTGGCCACTTCTTCTTGGTCCATGGTGGACGGGATAGGGTGGGTTTCTTTCAGAGAGAGAGCATCAATTTTGTCGGCGCGGCTGGCGCGTACCAGCCTGTTTAATGGAATTTCGCCAACCACATGATAGGTCGGGTCAATAACCACCAAATCATAGAAATCATCGGGCAGGGTGTCATGGGCGGCGCGAATATAGTCAAGCGTTTTGCCAACTGTCCAGAATTGTGGCACAGCCACAAACTCACGCTGCATCAGACGACCTGCAGATTTTTCGGGGAAGCTCAACCCTTCTTCAATTGCAATTCGGGTTTTGGCGTTCAGGCGGCGCATAATTTCGCGTTGGAATTCATCATCGAGCGGAATAATAAGGTCAAGCGCGTCATCGCTTTCAAGGTCAGAAATAATCCGCGCAATTTGGTCTGCGGTCATGTCTTCCAGAACATCGCGGCGAACATCTTCTTGCAGATTGGAAATGGCTTCTGCCTCAAAGCTTGGGGCAAAGCCCAACATAAAGGCACGGCGTTGGTCGGATGTTACTTTTTCAAGAAGTTCGGCTTTGTCGGTCGGGCTGATGTCTGAGAGAAGGGTATAAACGCGTTCTGAGTCTTCTTCTTCCAGAGCGTCACATAACTCACGAATTTCTTCATCGCGAAGACCGAGATAATCGGTCGCGAGATCTTCTTCTTCCTCTTCAGGGATGGCGACAATTTTTTTGTCGTCATCCTCTGGCGGCAAGTCGTGTTCAGTCATATTGACCCTCTTGTTAACGAAAGAGGTTGAAAGGATATAATCAGGATTATCGAATAATCTGGCTATCTTCCCCGAAGATTTGCGCGCCGACAGCAGAAACTGCGGTCACGTTGACAATTCCGCGTGGTGTGACAGCATTTGTCACAATTTGCGAGATATGTCGAGTCCCAAGTAGGATTGGCCCTATCGGGATACAGTCTGCCAGAATTTTAACCGCGTTGTAAGTGATATTTGCGGCATCCACATTGGGCATAACCAGCAAATTGGCGGTTCCTTTGAGGGTTGAGTTCGGCATAATCAATTGGCGGACTTCCTCTGACAGGGCAGCATCAGCGTGCATTTCCCCGTCAATTTCGAGTTCCGGTGCACGGGTTTTAATGTCGAAATAGGCCTCGCGCATTTTAAACGCACTTTCGCTGCGGTGTGTTCCGAAGTTCGAATGGGAAATAAGAGCCACTTTCGGGGTTATCCCGAATTTACGCATTTCTTCCGCCGCCATCAGGGTCATTTCGGAAATCTGGGCCGCCGTTGGGTCGGGGTTCACATGGGTATCACAGATAAAGAGGGGGCCGCGTGTCGGGTGCAGAAGACATGGCATGGCTGCGGCGGCTTCGACACCTGGTTTTAACCCGATAACATCGACAATGGTTTTGAGGTGGTCGCGATAAGCACCAACCACGCCGCAAATCAAACCATCTGCTTCGCCTTTGGTAACAAGCAATGATCCGATAACGGTGCTGTCTGTGCGGACGATGGTTTTGGCATGGGCGGGGGTTACACCATTACGTTCCATGATGCGGTGATAACTTTGCCAGTAATCGGTGTAACGTCTGTCGGCCTCTGGATCGACCAATTCGAAATCTTTGTCGATTTCCATTCTGAGGCGCAGGCGTTCAATGCGGTTTTCAACAACATTGCGACGACCAACAATAATCGGCCTTGCCAATTGTTCATCAATAACCGTTTGCACGGCGCGGAGAACGCGTTCTTCTTCGCCTTCGCAATAGACAATCTTTTTCGGATTTGTTTTGGCCTTGGTAAATACAGGGCGCATCACGATGTCAGAACGATAGAAGAATTGGGTTAACTGCGCGCGATACGCATCCCAATCCGTAATCGGGCGGGTGGCGACACCCGTTTCCATGGCGGTTTTGGCAACTGCAATCGGCAATTCAAAAATCAAACGCGGATCAAATGGTTTTGGAATCATATAATTCGGGCCGAATTCCAAATGCTCATCACCATAGATGGCGGCAACTTCGGCTGTAACCTCTTTGCGCGCAAGTTCTGCAATGGCACGAACACAGGCCATTTTCATTTCTTCGTTGATGGAGGTCGCCCCGACATCCAATGCCCCGCGGAAGATATAGGGGAAGCATAAAACATTATTCACTTGGTTCGGATAATCGGAACGCCCAGTGCAGACAATCGCATTTGGTTTGGCCTTAAGGGCTTCCTCTGGCATAATTTCTGGTGTCGGATTGGCAAGCGCCATAATTAACGGAGCATCCGCCATATCGGCAACCATTTCTGGTTTTAATGCGCCTGCGGCAGACAGACCAAGGAAGATATTTGCGCCCTTGATGGCCTCTGCCAATGTACGCGCAGAGGTGTCGGCGGCAAATCTTTCTTTCTCGGGATCCATACCTTCGTTGCGGCCTTTATAAACAACACCTGTTTTATCGCAGACGATAATATTTTCTTTAGGAAGCCCGAGTTGCACCAGCATATTAAGGCAAGCAATAGCAGCAGCACCCGCGCCAGAGGCCACCAGTTTTGTTGTTTTAAAATCACGCCCTGTGATTTTTAACCAGTTGAGAATGGCAGCACCCGAAATAATTGCTGTCCCATGTTGGTCATCATGGAATACGGGAATTTTCATCCGTTCACGCAGCGTCCGTTCAACTTCAAAACATTCTGGTGATTTAATATCTTCCAGATTAATTCCGCCGAAAGATGGCTCCAGTGATGCGATGATTTCAATTAATTTTTGTGGGTCACGTTCTTCGATTTCAATATCGATGGAATCGATGTTGGCAAATTTTTTGAATAAAACAGATTTGCCTTCCATCACGGGTTTGGAAGCCAGTGCACCAATCGCACCCAACCCCAGAACAGCCGTTCCGTTTGATATAACGGCAACCAGATTTCCGCGAGAGGTATAGTCATAGGCTTTTAACGGGTCTTTTTCGATTTCTTCACAGGCAAATGCAACGCCGGGGGAATAGGCAAGCGACAAATCGCGCTGGGTCATCATTGGTTTGGTTGGTACAATCGCAATCTTACCAGGGCGGGGGAGAAGGTGGTATTCGAGGGCGGCGTCGCGGAGAGTGTCTTTGCTCACGATAAATCCTTAAAATTGATGCGAATCTGTATATGGGTCTGTGTCGTTAAATGACCAGATAACAGGTGGTTTTTCAAGGTGTTATTGTGATGTTGTGCAGCAA
>CAZVSN010000002.1:0-33029 GCA_964629455.1 uncultured Micavibrio sp.
GAATGCATCTTTCAATCCATTCAGGGACAATAAACGTTCATCAAGGTAAGCAATATGCATTAGGTTAGCCACTCTATTTTACAAAAGAGGGGGATATTAGCAGGGGCGGATATGATTGTCCAAATGAATAAAGCCAGAAAATCTGGCTTTATTTGGGTAATTATCCTGTTGAATGCGATTTAAGAAAAAATCATATCTGTCATTTTCAGGAATTGTTTCAATGCAAATGTTTTTGGGCGAGTTGTTTCTTCCAATTCTTCTGTGGGGATCCATTCTGTATCGCGATTTAGATGTTCTGGGTCAAAAACTCTCAGTTCTTTTTTGTTTTTCAAATCAATCTTAATGGTATTAATTAAATTGATGGTGTGTGTTGATGGATTATCAATCGCAATCAAATTCATTGACCCATTATAAATCCCTGAAAAATTTATCTTTGTTCCAGAATTGTTATAGGTCGGTGTTGATGGAACTTTCAGAAACGGTTGGGAATTTGTTTCAAAAATATTTTTCAGTATTTCATTTCGTGATTTACATGACAATTTATATGATTTGATAACATCATCCATATGGCTCTCTGATGTTGGATTCACAATAACAATCTGTCCGTCTGCTATAATTCCCAATTCTTCGTTTGTTTCTCTCCACAGGGCGGTTTGTGGGGATTCGCTCAACAATCCTGATGGGTAGGTTAAGCATCCGCTCTCAATAATATTTCCATTTCTGACTAGCAGGGGAGTTATATCTCCATAATTTGTTTGCACGGTGATAAACGTTCCAATAGTCACAAGACGATGATTGTCTGGAATGCTTTTGTTATTCTCTGCCTGAAACTCTGCGCGCGTTAGCAATACGGGGAGAGATTCTGCATATGATGATAAATAATTATTTCTTATTTGGTCATTGCAAATAACGAGTTGGGCATCAGGCGAAAAATGTAATGCTATTCCGTCATTTTCTTTTTTAATTTGGGCGACTGGATAAAATTCGGAATGCGCATGGGCATTGCATTTTTTAAATTCTTGGCTTGTTGTAATCATAATATTTAAAAACCCTCGTTTTGAAATTTATCCCTAAATATGCCTCTGTTTTCCAATGCGCAAGAATTTTTTCATATATTTACCATCATTTTGGGTAATTTTATTACAAAATGGCTCTTTATAGACGGGAAGGTGGACGGGACGGGTTGGATTTGCTACCCCTCCACCCCATGGCTGGACGTGTATTACTTAGTGTGCAAGAGGCTCTGGTCAGTTTTGGCGGAGCACCGTTGTTTGAAGATTTAACCTTTCATATTCTGGAAGGCGATAAAACTTGCCTTGTGGGGAAAAATGGCGCGGGCAAATCCACGTTAATGAACATTATTCGTGGATTGAAAGACATCGACAATGGCGAGAGATGGATTCTGGCGGGGACAACTATCGGATATTTACAACAGGATGTCCCTGTAAAGGTCGGGCAGACGGTTCGTGATTTTATTCTGGAAGATTTAAGCGAAGAGAATAAAGAAGAAGCGCAATCATACCGTATGGAGATGGTTGCCGAACCTTTGCAAATCAGTCTTGATGACAAGATGGATGAATTATCTGGCGGACAAAAACGCCGCGCAGCTTTAGCGAGAGCGTTGGTCGAAGAGCCAGATATTTTGTTGTTGGATGAACCAACCAACCACCTCGATCTGGATGTTATTTTATGGCTTGAAAATTATCTGAAAAATTATCGCGGTGCGATTATGTGCATCAGCCATGATAGAAAATTTTTAGAGAATATATCGGACAAAGTTTTCTGGTTGGATAGGGGGCGTTTGCGCGTCTGTCCCACGGGATATAGGGGGTTCGAGGATTGGTCGACCAATTTATTGGAACAAGAAGAGCGTGAATTAAAAAACCGCGAAAAGATGTTAGAGGTCGAAGTGGCGTGGGCATCGCGCGGTGTCAAAGCACGTCGCAAAAGAAACGTCCGTCGTTTGGCTTTAATGAAAGAAGAGCGGGATAAATTAAAAGCCGATAAATCTGCATTCCTTCGTATGATGGCGAAGGTGGAAATGGAATCGTCTGATGTGACGGGGACATCGAAAATCGTTGCCGAATTTATCAAGGTTGATAAACATTTTGGCGATAAAACCATCATGGATAAGTTTTCGCTGCGAATTTTGCGCGGTGACCGCATTGGTATTTTGGGTAAAAACGGGTCGGGTAAATCTACCTTCCTCAAACTTTTGATTAATGAATTGGAAGCGGATGCGGGAAAAGTCAAACGTAACAAGGAAATTGAATTTTCTTATTTTGATCAAACGCGCAGTAATCTCAACCTTACGGATTCTTTATGGACAACGCTGATTCCATCGGGTGGTGATTATATTGATGTCATGGGTAAACCGCGCCATGTGTGCGGGTATTTACAGGATTTCTTGTTTGACCCTGCCTGTGCGCGGAACCCTGTGTCAACCTTATCAGGTGGGCAGAAAAACCGTTTGTTACTGGCTAAGGTTTTGGCAAATCCAAAATCATTCCTTATTCTTGATGAACCAACCAACGATTTGGATATGGATACGCTGGATGTTCTGGAAGAAATTTTGAGCAATTATAAAGGGACAATGCTTATCGTAAGCCATGATCGCGATTTTCTTGATCAAACCGTTTCTAAAATTCTGGCTTTTGAAGGTGATGGAGATATTCAAGGTTATATCGGTGGATATAGCGATTATTTGGCAACCAAGAAAGAAGAAGAAAAAATCCAGATTGAAAAATCAAAACGGGTTGAGGCGGCACAGAAAAAAGAAACTGCACCAAAACAATCGGTCAAACTGTCTTATAAACTTCAATATGAACTGGATAATTTGCCAGCAAAAATTGATGAATTGGAAAAAGAAATCGAAGAATTGGCGCTGTCCTTGGATGAGGCAGATTTATACGCGCGGGATGCGGCTTTGTTCCATAAATATTCGGAACGCATGGCACAGGCAGAACATGAAAAAGATACGGCAGAATTACGGTGGTTGGAACTCACCGAAATGTCAGAGATTGCGGGCTAAGTAAACGGCCATACTAAAACTGGCCTGTAATAAATACCCGCCTGTTGGTGCTTCCCAATCAATCATTTCGCCAATGGCGTAGGTGTTTGGTATTTTTTTCAGCATAAAATTGTCGGTCAGTTCGTCCCGCGCGATACCACCTGCGCTGGATATGGCGCGATCAATCGGTGCAATGCTATTTAGAACGAGTGGGTATGATTTAATATGTGTCGCAAGGTTCTGATGCGAAAGAGATTGAATGTTTCTATCTTCTTGTAATAACCCGATAACAACTGGAGAGAGTGATAGAGTTTTTCGCAAGTGGTTTGAAAAACTATCGCGCCCGCGTGGTTTGTTTAAAAGCTTTGTCAGTTTATCAATGGATGTATCTGGTTTTAAATCAAGATTGATGGTTGTTTGATTTTTTTTGTCTATTGAATCGCGGATAAAGCGGGATAGGGCATAGATTCCGCCACCTTCAACACCGTTCTGTGTGACCATTATTTCCCCCTGAACGCTTTGGTTTTCATGGGTTATAATAACGGGTTTAATTGGGGTTCCTGCGTATTTTTCTTTGAAAACATTTGACCAATTTGTTGTAAATCCACAATTGGTTGGGCGAAATGGATTTATTTGAATGCCCTGTTCAGTCAATATTTTTGTCCATGCCGCATCAGACCCTAACCGCGGCCATGATGCACCACCCATGGCGAGGATGGTCATATCTGTTCCCATATCCTGACCTGTCCATTCATAATTATAATGAAACTTTACGCCCAAACTATCCAATCGTTTTAACCATGCGCGCAGCAGGGGGGATGCTTTAAAACTTTTTGGGAATACGCGACCTGATGACCCGATAAAAGTTTCTTCCCCTAATTCGCTACACCAATCGCGTAAATTTTGGGGGGTGAAATTTTCGAGTGCGGGGCGAAGAAAGCTCGCCGCATCCCCATATCGCGCCATAAAATCTTCTAACGGTTCGGAATGGGTGATGTTCAACCCGCCGCGTCCCGCCATCAGAAATTTTCGTGCAGGTGATGGGCGATGGTCATAGACGGATACGGATAACCCTCGCTCAGCAAGCTTTTCAGCCGCCATTAACCCTGCGGGGCCTGCGCCGATGATAGAGATTGTTTTCAAAGTTTCTCAGTCAGTTGGGGCACAACTTCAAACAAATCTGCAACCAACCCATAATCTGCCACTTGGAAAATAGGCGCGTCAGGGTCTTTGTTGATGGCCACAATAATTTTGGATTCTTTCATGCCTGCCAAATGTTGAATGGCTCCTGAAATACCGACAGCCATATAAAGGCTAGGCGCAACAATTTTACCTGTTTGTCCCACTTGGTAATCATTCGGGGCGTATCCTGCGTCAACGGCGGCGCGTGACGCTCCAACGGCCGCACCAATTTTATCGGCCAGTTTTTCAATGATTGCAAAATTTTCAGCTGAGCCGAGGGCACGGCCACCTGATACCACAATTTTTGCGGCGGTCAGTTCGGGGCGTGCAGATTGGGTTAGTTCTGCTTTGATAAATTTTGATTGTGTTGATGGTGACGCTCCAGACACATCCATATTTTCAATTGAGGCCGATCCGCCAGATGTTGCGGCGGGGTCAAACGCTGTTGTCCGTATGCTCAGCAATTTAATAGAGTCGGATGATTGAAATGTAGCAATGGCATTGCCTGCATAGACAGGGCGTTTGAATGTATCTCTGGATACAATCTCGGTTACGTCTGATAACATTTGTGTGTCCAATAATGCCGCCAGTCGTGGCAAAAGGTTTTTACCAAAGGCCGTTGCGGGTATCAGGATATGCGTAAATGTTTTTGCGAATTGCGCAATGAAGTTTGCCGTGTTTTCAGGTAGATGATGTTCAAAAACGGGGCTGTCGGCAACCAATACTTTGGATACACCTGCGCATTTTGCCAATCCGTCAACCACGCTTGAAACTTCGTGCCCGACAACCAATACAGAAAGGTCTTGGGTCACTAATTTTTGCGCGGCAGAAATTGTGTTCAGGGTTGATGAACGAAGTGTTGTATTTGAATGTTCGGCAATAACCAGAATGGACATGATGTGTTCTCCTTATGCCTATAATACTTTGGCTTCGTTTTTCAATTTATCAATTAACGCATCGACGGATTCAACTTTAATCCCTGCGGTGCGTTTGGCGGGTTCGGTTAACCCGATCATTTTCAGACGCGGCGTTGTATCAATGTCAAACGTTGTGGAATCTATGGTTTCCAAAGGTTTTTGTTTGGCTTTCATAATATTGGGGAGTGATGCATAACGTGGTTCGTTCAACCGTAAATCGGTTGTGATAATTGCTGGTGTTTGAACTTCGATTGTCTCTAACCCGCCATCAACTTCGCGTGTAACCTGAATGGCTGTTCCGTTTACTTCAACTTTTGATGCAAAGGTGGCCTGACCCCATCCCATTAAAGCCGATAACATTTGCCCTGTTTGGTTGCTGTCATCATCAATGGATTGTTTTCCCATGATGACAAGGTTCGGTGTTTCTTTATCAATGATTTTTTTCAACAGTTTGGCGACCGCCAAAGGTTCTAGTCCGCCTAAATCTGTGGCGAGCGGAGTTGTCACCAGAATTCCACGGTCTGCACCAATCGCCATGGCTGTTCTTAATACATCTTGGGCAATGGCAGGGCCGATGGTTACAACCACAATTTCTTTGGCTAATCCTTTTTCTTTCATACGGACAGCCTCTTCAACGGCGATTTCGTCGAAGGGGTTCATCGACATCTTGACGTTGGCGAGCTCGATGCCAGATTGATCAGGCTTAATACGGATTTTGACGTTATAATCAACCGCGCGTTTAACGGGCACCAGAATTTTCATGAAAACCTACCTTAGTGAAAGACTACTTGTTCTATTTTACCCTTTACGGGACGGAGATGCCACCAGAAAATAATTTAAATCAAGGTCGTGGGGGTGAATGGCAAATTCGTTTTTCAAGGGATTGAAAACCATTCCTTTTGCATTGCGCAAAAATAGATCTGATTGCTCTGCCATTTTTGCAAGTTCTGATGGCTTTATGAATTTTTTCCAATCATGTGTTCCTGCGGGAACCCATTGCAGGATACGTTCTGCAGCGATAATGCCAAGCGCATAAGATTTCCAAGTGCGGTTGAGTGTCGAGAAAATAACAATCCCGTTTGGTTTGACCAAATCGGCGCAAAGCTGAACGAACAAAGTTGGATTATCAACGTGTTCGATAATTTCAAGAGCCATGACAACATCGTATTTCTTACGCGCAGCGACCAAATCTTCTGCGGCCCCGTTGATAAACTCGATATCCAGTTTTTCGGCCTTGGCATGATTTCTGGCAACGGTGATGGCTTGTTTGTCGGCATCAATACCTGTGACTTTTCCGCCTAATCTTGACAGGGGAACCGAAATTAATCCGCCGCCGCAACCAATGTCGAGGATGGTTTTGTTTTTGACCTCACCAATGGCATCCTTGATAAAGCGCATACGGGCGGGGGTCATGCGGTGGAGGGGGGCAAATGCGCCTTCTGTATTCCACCAATCGGCAGAATCTTGTGCGAAATGGGCGATTTCGGCGGCGTTAATGGTCGATTGTGATGTTTTGCGAGCGTTTTTCATGGTGGATGCAGAATAAACAGTTTTTTTGTGAAAGTAAAATTGCTATTCTGACCCAAATTTCGAGGATAATCACTCCATGGCTCGCATTATTGTTAAATTCGGTGGCACATCGGTTGCTGACCCTGCGCGTATTGAAAACGCTGCCGACAAAGTTATGGCAGAGGTCAAACGCGGGAATCAGGTGGGTGTGGTTGTTTCTGCCATGGCTGGCGTAACCAATCAGTTGGTTGATTATTGTTCCCAGATAATGCCCAACCATGATTTTTCGGAATACGATGCTGTTGTTGCATCTGGGGAACAAATTACCTCTGGGTTGATGGCATTGGCGTTACAAAAACGCGGGCTGATGTCTAAATCCTTTATGGGGTGGCAGGTTCCAATTATTTCCAACACCCAACATGGGCGCGCACGGATTGATGATATTCCGTCTGCTCATTTGTTGAATGAAATGAATGCGGGGATTGTCCCCGTGGTCGCGGGATTTCAGGGGGTAACCAAAGACGGGCGCATCACGACATTGGGGCGTGGTGGGTCGGATACAACGGCGGTTGCACTGGCTGCGGCACTCAAAGCTGACAGATGTGATATTTATACGGATGTTGATGGTGTTTATACGACCGACCCGCGTATCGTGCCACAGGCGCAGAAATTATCGCGAATTTCTTATGAGGAAATGTTGGAAATGGCCGCGCTCGGGGCTAAGGTTTTACACCCACGCTCGGTTGAATTGGCAATGGCATGGGATGTTCCGTTGCAGGTTTTATCCAGTTTTGAAGAGTTTATCGGAAGTGATTTATCAGGGACACAAGTTATCAGAGAGGACGACATCGTGGAAAAACAGATTGTCAATGGCGTGACTTATGCGCGTAACGAAGCAAAAGTAACCTTGTTATCCGTTGCCGATAAACCGGGGATTGCCGCTTCTATTTTTGCTCCGTTGGGTGATGCGGGCGTAAATGTCGATATGATTATTCAAAACATTTCGGCTGATGGAAAAACAACGGATGTGACGTTTACAATTCCGCGTGGTGATGCGGCACGGGCGCAATCTGTTTTGGAAACTTTGCCAGATTTAAAAGGTGTCGAAATTCGTATTGCAACCGATATTACAAAAATATCTGTCATCGGTATTGGGATGAGTTCGCATACAGGTGTTGCAAAGACGATGTTTACAACTCTTGCCGAGCGCGGCATTAACATTCACGCCATCACAACGTCTGAAATTAAAATTAGTGTTCTGATTTCCGAAGAATATACAGAACTGGCGGTTCGTGCGTTGCACACTGCTTTTGGTTTGGATGCTCATGTCGCTTAATAATGACGATCCAATCAAAAATTTTCATACCAATCTCAGCGTGGGGGATATTCTCCGCCGTGCGCGATTGAAAAAGGGATTGGCGATTGAAGATTTGGAAATTGCCATCCGTGTCAGTGCTGCTCATTTGGTTGCTATAGAAGAAGGGCGTTTGGAGGTTTTGCCAGGGCGCGTGTATGCGCTTGGGTTTATTCGCTCTTATGCTGAATATGTCGGGTTGGACGGCGATAAGATTATCGGGTTGTTGAAACGACAGGCTGGCGAAAAAATTGCCCCAAAAGATATCATGCCGATGCAAGCCTCTATGCTCGAAGATTATTCTTTGCCCACGGGTAAAATGTTTGGGTTGATTTTTGCTTTGCTGGTGTGTGTGTTGGGTGCACGGGCGATGTACTCCGAACATCATTATGCATCAAATGAAACCATTCCATCAGTTCCTGATGATTTGAAAGGACAGATGACGGCGTTACCAAAGGCAAAACCAGCAGAAGAAAGTGCTGTGGCCACAAACCCATCATCTGCGGATGAAGTGGCAACAAAAGAAGTTGCAAACCAGATTGTGTTGCGTGCCATTGAAAATGTGTGGCTGGAAATTCGCGGGGCAAATCGTAAAACCTTGTTTTCTCGCGTTTTGGCTGTTGGCGAAGAATATTGGATTCCGCCTGACCAAGTGGGATTGACCATGACCCTTGGTAATGCTGGTGGGTTGCAGATTCTGGTGGATGGTCAGGCCTTACCGTTTTTAGGGAAAACGGGGCAAGTTGTTCGGAACGTGGTTTTGGACCATGATAAATTGCGCGATAGATTGAAAGAAAACTTGAAAAATTCTCCTAAACCCGCCATGTAATATCCATTATGACAGCAGATCACACCCTTCATCGCCCTTGGCGACATATTCAACGTCGGAAAACCCGAAAAATATGGGTTGGAAATGTTCCGGTGGGTGGCGATTCCCCTATTACCGTGCAATCGATGACCAATACGCCGACAGCGGATGTTGCGGCAACCATCGCGCAAATTCAGGCAATGGAACGGGCGGGGGTTGATATTGCGCGTGTATCTTGCCCTGATGAAGACTCGTCTGCGGCGTTAAAGCATATTGTGAAGGAAGTTTCTGTTCCCATTGTTGCAGATATACATTTTCATTATAAGCGCGGGATTGAAGCCGCTCAAAACGGGGCGGCGTGCCTGCGCATTAATCCGGGCAATATCGGGTCGGATGACCGCGTCCGCGAAGTCATTAAAGCCGCGAAAGATTATAATTGTTCCATTCGCATTGGTGTGAATGCAGGGTCATTGGAACGCGACTTGCTGGAAAAATACGGCGAACCGTGCCCCGATGCCATGGTTGAATCTGCGCAACGCCATATCCAAATTCTCGAAGACCATGATTTCTTTAATTTCAAAATTTCCTGCAAAGCGTCCGACCCGTTCTTGGCGGTTGCTGCCTATATGCAACTCGCGGGCGTGTGCGATTATCCGTTACATGTCGGCGTGACTGAGGCGGGCGGGTTACGCGCAGGTACAGTCAAATCATCCATCGGTATGGGCAATTTGTTATGGGCGGGGATAGGGGACACCATCCGCGTATCTCTGTCTGCCGACCCTGTCGAAGAAGTGAAGGTCGGGTTTGATATTCTAAAATCTTTGGGACTGCGCCATCGCGGTGTGAACGTCATTGCGTGCCCGTCTTGCGCCCGTCAGAATTTTGATGTCATTAAAACTGTCGAAGAACTGGAAAAACGGCTGGAACATATCACAACCCCGATGACCTTATCGGTGATTGGGTGTGTGGTTAATGGCCCGGGTGAAGCATTGATGACCGATATCGGCTTTACGGGCGGTGGCAAAGGTACGCATCAGGTCTATGTCGGCGGAAAAACCGCCCATCGCCTGATGGAAGGTGACGGCAGTATTGTTGATCATCTGGTCAAAATGGTAGAAGACAAAGCCAGCGAAATCGCTTCAAAAAAGCCTGATGCGGCTTAAAAGACCTTACTATTTGCCAATCCTTTAAAATGACGCTATAACCCTGCCACCATGGATTTATTAAGAAAATTGGCGCCGATTGAGGCGCGTTACGAAGAATTATCATCTCTGTTGGCCGAAGGAACGGCAACAGGGGAAAAAATCATCAAAATGTCGAAGGAATACTCCGACCTGACTCCTGTTGTGACCACTATCCGTACTTATAAAAAGGCAATTGCCGATAAAGCGGATTTGGAAGTGATGGTTGATGATCCTGAAATGGGTGACATCGCCAAGCAAGAATTATATGACCTGAACGGGCGCATTCCTGAACTTGAGCATCAAATCAAACTCTGTTTGATTCCAAAAGATACGGATGACGACAAAAACGCTATTCTTGAAATTCGCGCGGGAACGGGTGGTGATGAAGCCGCATTATTCGCCGCTGATTTGTTTGCAATGTATAAAGGTTATGCCGCCCTTCGCGGATGGCGGTTTGAAGTTGCCGAAATGGCTGAAAATGATATTGGCGGGTTAAAAGAGGTGATTGTTGAAATTACCGGCAATGATGTGTTCTCTCGCCTCAAATATGAATCAGGAGTACACCGTGTACAGCGTGTTCCAACCACCGAAGCTTCAGGGCGTGTTCACACCTCTGCCGCAACGGTTGCAGTCTTGCCAGAGGCCGAAGACGTTGACATGACTATCCGTGATGAAGACCTGCGTATTGATGTGTATCGCTCACGCGGGGCTGGTGGTCAGTCGGTTAACACAACGGACTCTGCGGTGCGGATTACCCATATGCCGACTGGTGTTGTGGTTGCCATGCAGGACGAGAGGTCACAGATTAAAAACCGTGCCAAAGCGATGAAGATTTTGAAATCACGCCTTTATGATTTGCAACGCCAAAAACTAGACAGTGAACGTGCGGCTGACCGTAAATCTCAGGTCGGAAGCGGCGACAGGTCAGAACGTATTCGTACCTATAATTTCCCACAGGGACGTGTGACCGATCACCGTGTGAACATTACCCTCTATAAAATTTCAGATGTCATGAATGGTGCGGCACTGGATGAAATTATTGATGGGTTGATTACCGAAGAACAAACCGAAAAATTATCATCCTTGGGGATGTGATTTTTACTTAAGTGATTTTTGCCTGAAGCATATCAAGGTAATATGAACTTTTCTCTTGTTGAAAGCTCATATGTGCTGTTTGGGCTGCGATAGCCAAATCCAGACAATGAAGTGTCATTAGTTTTTTTAGGTCGGGTTGATATCCTGTGGCTGCTTTATAAGATCTCATCATGGATCTTGTGTTTTGTATGTCTTCGGATACGAGGGCGGTCATGTCTTGCTCTGGGAGGGATTTTCCAACATTAGCTAAGTCAAAAACGCCATATTTTTCACCGTCAAACAAAACGTTCCCCATGTGAAAATCGCCGTGAACAAATTGGTGGTATCCTGTTTCTAATGCCAATACTGAAACTTCCCGCATTAGTTTTTTTCTTAATTTCACACTCAGAATAGAATCTTTGATATCCAGATCTTTTAGGATGTTATATCTGCGTTCAATGATGTTGGACTCAAGTGGGGCCAACTTATTGCTCTGTTCTTTCATATGCATATGAAGCTCTGCCAAAGATTGGCCAATATCTGCGTATTGGAACTTATTATTTGGCTTTGGTCTGACGCCTGTTAATTTGCTTTGTTCCAGCATGGCGCTGTACAATTTTCCATCCATTTCAAGGGGGGTATCAAATTCCTTGTATTTTCCGATGTCCGGAGTCTTTATGTGGGGGCCTGAATATCCCCCTAAGGCTTGCAATGCAATAAACTCTCTTAAATGGGGGGAGATTTTTTGTGGTGTTGACGAAGATCTAAATATTTTAAAAATGCTATTCTTGTCACCGATAACAAGAGCTTGTTGTCCGCCGCCCTCAAATGTATAAGACGAAGGGTCGCCAAAATTGAATTTGGCGTGGGCGGCCTTGATAAATTCGTCCTGTAAGCTTAACAACACATTCTCTCTATTATTATTTTCTTAATTGTAATCATTATGATAAATGTTAACCATTAATGATTCCTTAATATACAATAAACCCTTTCCATTTTATAGCATCTCCTTGTACATCTCAGCCTATGAATTATCACGATATCAAATCACAATTGTCTGCCGCAGGAATAGACACCGCCGAATTAGAAGCGCGGATATTGCTTGAGGATGTGGCGGGCATTCCGAAATCGGAATTCCTGTTCCAAAAAAACAAAGACCTGTCCCCCGACATCACCCAAAAGATTCAAATCATCATTGACCGTCGCGTGGGTGGGGAATCGCTTGGGCGTGTTTTGGGGTATCGTGATTTTTGGAATTCTCGGTTTTATTTATCGGCTGACACGCTGGAACCACGCCCCGATACCGAAACATTAATCGAAGCGGCATTGGAATGTGAATCGCCGCCCAAACGAATTCTCGACCTCGGGACGGGGACGGGATGCATTCTGCTCTCACTTCTTCAGGAATACCCCGATGCCATCGGGGTGGGTGTTGATATTGCAGGCGGGGCCTGTGTTACAGCGCGTGAGAACGCCCAACGACTGGGGCTTCAAAATCGTGTGACCTTTTTAAACGGATCTTGGTTTGAACCGTTGGCAAACGAATCTCAATTCGACCTGATTGTGTCGAATCCTCCCTATATTCCATCTGTAGAGATTCGGAATTTGCAAAATGAAGTGAAGAATCATGACCCGATTCTGGCATTGGATGGGGGCGAAGACGGATTATTGCCCTATAAATTTCTGTTGCCGAAGTTCAAAAACTATTTGGAGCAGGGTGGAACTGTGTTGTTAGAGTTCGGAGCAGGGCAGGTGGATGACATCGTCCGAATCGTGGAAGACGCTGGAGCGACTCTGATTCGCACAATCCATGACCTTGGGGGGCATCCAAGGGTGGTCAAAATTGCGTTTGGGGATAACTCAAAAAAGGGTTGACGACCACCTTGAATAAACAAATCGAAGCGGGCACTCTCGCCTTGTTCACACAAATCGCCCAATCGTGGAGATTAACAACACAAGATGTTGGGGTGTGGATTGGTTCAGAAAACTACATGAAGTAGTCCTTGACTCTAAAAGGACTTTTCAACTTATCCACAATCGGGTAAGCTGAGAGTGAGTTTTACCGAATCAGGGGAAAACAAGTTAGGAGAGCACATGCGATACGGATCAACCGCACGGAGAATGCGTAATAACAACAACGGGAGCAATAACAGCAATCGTGGTTCTGGAAATAACGGTGGCGGAAATCAACGCCGCAGCTTTCAGAATAAAAACAAGGTTTTTGACAGCAACGGGCCAGATGTACGCATACGCGGTACAGCTTACCAAATTATCGAAAAATACCTCGGTTTGGCAAAGGACTCTGCTTCTGCGGGTGACCGCGTTCTGGCGGAAAGCTATTTGCAATATGCAGAACACTATCAACGCATTATCAGCTCATGGGAAGATGAATACGCACCTGATCCATTCGACCCACGTTACGAAGAAACATCGGCTGCCTATGTTCAATATCTGGCGATGAAAGCCAATAACCCTGATCCGGTTGTTGAGGATGATATCTCGGATGACCAACCATCCATGCAGGATGATGATTTGGGATTACCAGGTAGCATTGTTGCCGCACCTCGTCAGGTTCAGATTGTTCAGAAATCTGCCGAACTCGCCGACGCGTAATTTAAAAGATATATCGAATTTCAAAAGCGGGCTGTTTAGTCCGCTTTTTTGTTTATGCGTTGTTCTTTGATAACAATAAACAAATTGCTGCCGATAATTAGGGCGGCCCCAACCCATCCGTTTAACCCCAGAATATCTCCCCAAATAAAATAGCCGAGTAAGGATGTCCAAACGAGGTTGAGGTAATTGAATGACGCAAGGGAGGATGGTTTGGCTTTTTGATAGGCGCGGGAGATAAAATATTGCCCCGATGCTCCTGCTAGACCCAGAATAATCAACGACGGGATATCCGCCATTGATGCTGTGATATCAACAAAGGGAAGGGCGGCGGCGCAGATGAATGTGCTGCCCCCCAGAAAGAGCAAAGAAACAGTAATCGGGTTTTCGGTATGCCCCAATTTGCGCAGGGTAATGGCGACTGATGCGTGAATAATGGCTGTAATCACTGCAACAATAATACCTAATAAATTTCCCTGTTCATTCGGGTCGAGCATGACCAGAATTCCACAAAACCCAATGATAATTGCAATGATTTGTAACCGTGTTGTTTGTTCATTCAGGACAAGGCGAGAGAGTAAAATTGTCCAGAAAGATGATGTAAACAGAATGGTTGTGGCCACGGGCAGGGGCAGAAGTTTGTAAGAATAAAACGTCATGACCAATCCTAATGTCCCGATAATGCATCTGATTATCATTAATTTGGGTTGTTGGACGCGGAAAAGATTCTGTTGTTTTTGGTGCAGCCCCAGAAACAACATCGGCAGAAAGGCCAATAATGATCTGTAGAAAGATATTTCAACGATACTCATATGGGGGGAGAGCCATTTGCTTGCCCCGTACATTATTGAAAAAGATAAAACCGCAAGATTCATGGATATGATGGCGGTGCGAGATTCTGGGGACATAAAGGGAACTTTCTTGAAATAACACGCGGACAATATGCCGACTGCGACATTTTATCAATATCTGTTCCCGCGACTTGAACCATAGAATAAAATTCCTAAATCAGCTATAAAGAACAATCAGATTCTTAAGGTAGGTTTATTTATGGATTTCGACCGTTTCAGTGAAAAATTTCGCTCCCTGTTGCAAAAGGCACAGACGCTTGCCATGCGTTCCAATCATCAATCGTTGGAACCCGAACATATTCTGAAAGTGATGATGGAAGATGAAGAGGGGCAAGTCCTTCGTCTGATTAAGGCCGCAGGTGGTGATGCGGCGCGTCTGAAAAAAAATATTGAAACATCGCTTGCGAAATTGCCTGTGGTGCAGGGGTCGGGTGCGGGCGGATTGCGTCTGTCGAATGATTTGGCAAAAATCATGGATAGTGCCGAACAATTGGCCGAGAAAGCTGGCGATAAATTCCTGACATCTGAACGCGTGTTACAGGCAATGACCCTTGCCAAAGCGAGTGAAGTCACAGGGCATTTGGAAGAGTCTGGCGTGACTGCGGCGCATATGAATACGTCCATCAATGAATTGCGTAAAGGCCGTACCGCAGACAGCGCTGGCGCAGAAGATACATTTGATAGTTTGAACAGATATGCCAAAGATATGACCGCGTTGGCGCGCGAAGGAAAGCTTGACCCTGTCATCGGGCGTGATGAAGAAATTCGCCGCACGATTCAGGTTTTATCCCGTCGTACCAAAAACAACCCTGTTCTCATCGGGGAACCGGGTGTTGGTAAAACAGCCATTATCGAAGGTCTGGCGCAACGGATTGTGAACGGCGACGTTCCGGAATCTCTCCGCGATAAAAAATTAATGTCACTGGATTTGGGCTCGCTGATTGCGGGTGCGAAATTCCGTGGTGAATTCGAAGAACGGTTAAAAGCTGTTTTGGATGAAATCAAAAACGCATCGGGTGAAATTATTTTGTTCCTCGATGAATTGCATACATTGGTCGGTGCGGGTAAAGCCGATGGCGCGATGGATGCGGGTCAAATGTTAAAACCTGCGCTGGCGCGTGGCGAATTGCATATGGTTGGTGCAACCACTCTTGATGAATATAGGAAACATATTGAAAAAGATGCGGCGCTGGCTCGCCGTTTCCAACCTGTGTTCGTGTCTGAACCGAATGTTGCCGACACCATTTCTATTTTGCGCGGGTTAAAAGAAAAATACGAAGCCCACCACGGGGTGCGCATTACCGACGGTGCTATTGTTGCGGCTGCCAATATGTCGAACCGATATATCACCGACCGTTTCTTGCCTGATAAAGCGATTGATTTGATTGACGAAGCTTCATCCCGTCTGCGGATGGAGGTGGACAGCAAACCCGAAGAAATCGACGAATTGGACAGACGTATCATTCAATTGAAAATTGAACGCGAAGCCCTGAAAAAAGAAACCGATGCAGCGTCCAAAGACCGTCTGGGTAAATTGGACGAAGAATTAAAAGATATCGAAGGTAAATCGGCAAATCTGACGGCTCAATGGCAGGCAGAAAAAGATAAAGTTACCAAAGGTCAGAAATTGACCGAAGAACTGGACAAAGCGCGGATTGAGCTGGAACAAGCGGAACGTGACGGCAAATGGGAAAAGGCCAGTGAATTGAAATATGGTCGCATTCCGCAATTAGAGGCAGATTTGAAAAATGCGGCGGAAACCTCTGCTAAAAACATGATTAACGAAGAAGTCACTCCTGATGATATTGCGGGTGTTGTATCCCGTTGGACGGGAATTCCTGTCGATAAAATGTTGCAGGGTGAAAATGCCAAATTGCTTGAGATGGAAGATAAACTCGAAGCGCGGGTGGTCGGGCAGTCTGAGGCGGTAAAGGCGGTTGCGGCGGCTGTTCGTCGTGCGCGGGCAGGGTTGCAAGACCCGCACCGCCCGATTGGGTCATTCTTGTTCCTCGGCCCAACGGGTGTTGGTAAAACAGAACTTACCAAAGCCCTTGCCGAATTTTTATTTGATGATGACACGGCAATGGTGCGCATTGATATGTCGGAATATATGGAGAAACATTCGGTTGCCCGTTTAATCGGCGCGCCCCCGGGCTATGTCGGATATGAAGAAGGCGGAGCATTAACCGAGTCTGTGCGTCGTCGTCCTTATCAAGTTATTCTGTTCGATGAAATTGAAAAAGCTCACGCAGATGTGTTTAACATCTTGCTTCAGGTTCTGGATGACGGACGTTTGACGGACGGACAAGGTCGTACCGTTGATTTTTCAAACACGGTTCTGATTATGACGTCGAATTTGGGTGCCGAGCATCTGGCTAATCAGGATGAAGGCGATGATGTCGAAAAAGTTCGTGGCAAAGTCATGGAAGCTGTCCGCAAATTCTTCCGTCCTGAATTTCTCAATCGTCTGGATGAAATTTTGTTGTTCCGTCGCTTGGGTCGGGCGCAGATGGCGGGGATTGTCGATATTCAATTGGGTAATTTGCGGAAACTTCTGGAATCGCGGCGCATCGAACTCGATATCGATGACAAAGCAAAATTGTGGCTGGCGGATAAGGGGTATGACCCTGCCTATGGCGCACGACCATTAAAACGCGCGATACAGACCAATCTGCAAAACCACATGGCAGAAATGATTTTGCGCGGGCAAATCCCCGACGGGTCAAAAGTCACCGTGACAACCGACAAATCTGGGTTGGTGTTTAAGGTTTGATCTTTTATGAATTTTATCCTATAATTGAGAAATCGCCCGACACAATCTGGGCGATTTTTTTTATTCTTGTTTTCGAGGAACAAACTGAGTTGGTGGGTTAACCCATTGTTTTTATTGATAAATAAAATCGTATTTTATCATGCTTAAAACATATATTACCATTGCATTTTACGCATGGCTTTGTTAGCATTTGCAGCATAATTAAAATACCAAACACCAAAAACAAGGAGAATATCATGGTTGCTGCTGATGTAGCATGGATGCTGGTTGCAACGGCATTGGTGCTTTTAATGACCCCGGGGGTTGCTTTCTTTTACGGGGGGATGGTTCCTCTACGCAGTGTGGTGTCCACAAAATTACAAAGCTTTGCCGCGATGGGGTTTGTTACCCTTATTTGGGCAATCTGCGGATATTCCTTGGTGTTCTCATCTGATATCGGCGGCGGCTTAATCGGTGGGTTGGATTATTTCATGTTATCTGGTGTTGGGATGGAACCTAATCCATCTTTCGGCGCAACGATTCCCCATGTGTTGTTTATGTTGTTTCAGGCAACCTTTGCCATTATCACACCGGCCCTGATTACGGGTGCGGTTGCTGAACGTGTTCGGTTCAAAGCATGGTTGGTCATTATGTGTTTGTGGTCGTTGCTTGTTTACGTTCCCGTGGCGCACTGGGTCTGGGGGCCTGATGGATGGATTTTGAAAATGGGCGGCATTGACTTTGCGGGCGGGATGGTTGTGCACATGACATCCGGTTATGCGGCATTGGTTGCGGCTGTTATGCTCGGAAACCGTAAGAATTTCAAACCCGAAGAACAAAACAGTTTTTCTGCACTGATGGTCTTGCTTGGCGGCACGTTGCTGTGGTTCGGGTGGATTGGCTTTAATGCGGGGTCGGCGTTGGCGGCTAATGGTTTGGCGGCACATGCGGCGGCAACAACCATTCTCGCGGCTGCTGCGGCCATGTCGACATGGATGATTTGTGATTGGTCGGTTCATGGTCGTCCGACTGCCATTGGGGCGGCGGTTGGTGCTGTTGCAGGGTTGGTTGCGATTACCCCTGCGGCAGGATTTGTGTCGTTACAATCTGCCATGTTGATTGGTGTGATAACGGCAATTGCCTGTAATTATGCCAGCCGTCTGGTCAAACAAAAACTGAAAACAGATGACACGGTTGATGTGTTTGCCTGCCATGGAATAGGGGGCACAATCGGTGCAATTCTGACAGCCGTTTTTGCATCGTCAGAGGTCAATTCGGCAATTCCAAACGGGTTGATTTACGGGGACACAAAACTTCTTTTTGCCAATATGATTGGTGCGGCTGCTGTGATTGTCTACACCATGGTCATGACCTATATCGTATTTAAAGTGGTTGGGTTCTTTATGGCGGTTCGCGTGACCGAAGCCGAAGAAAAATCGGGTCTGGACGCAAGCCAGCACGGTGAAAAAGCCTTCGCACTCCGATAATCCTTTCTATTCCCTCCAAAATAGAGTGAAAAAGCCCCGTATAGGGGCTTTTTTATTGGGGCGGACTGCTCTATCATGCAACAGATTTACTTCTTTCCGATGGATTCGTGATGATGAAAAAAACTGCTGTTCTTCCCCTGATTTTTATCCTGCCACTGCTGGCGTCTTGTGCAACAGCAATGGAGGGAGCCACCCAACAAGTGTCCTTTAAAACTGTGGGGGCTGATGATGCGTTTTGTACCATCCAGATAGGGTCGAATGATTATCGCTATGATGTGCGCCCTCCGCAAAGCCTGTGGATTCAAAAATCGCGGAAGCCATTGTTTGTTTCCTGTACCGCCCCAGGGAACCGTGTCCAGAACGCGACGGTTGAATCTGAAATTGCAGGGACAACATTCCTGAATACATTAAATGCTGGATTGGGAGCAGGGTGGGATGCCGAGTCTGGTGCGATGTATAAATACCCCGAAGAAGTTGTGATTGATTTCTCGGCTGTTCCAGCCAGAGAGCAAGCGCTTCCCGCCTATATGAATAACGGGGCACTCGATACAAAAGCCCAAGGGATTGAATCTTTTGGCCCTGATGTTCCGACATTGAATGAAGACAAAATCATCGCAGAGAGATACAAAGCCGCCTATGCCGAAGATGCGCGGATGCGCGTCGAGAAAGAGGCATTTGATGCGGAACGTGATCGCCGCATTGGTGCTGTTGAAGGCGGATTTTATGGCGATAAAGGTGCAACAAATGCCCCTGATACAATAAATGCGCCGCCAGTTGTGCCAAAAGTCACTGGAAAATATACTCCGCCCAAAACAAATCCGACAGAACTGAAGGATACATTACCTTCTGGCGTTGGTGGAGAATCTCCTGCTGCTGCGGCTCCTGTTTTGGTTCCTCAACAACCAAAACTTGGGAAACCTTTATTCCCATCAACAACCTCTTTCTAGATTAGGGGAGGTTTGATTTTGCCATCTTATTTCTTTTGTGGCATCGGGGGGAGCGGAATGCTCCCTCTTGCTTTAATATGTAACGGGCAGGGGATGCGTATTGTCGGCTCCGACCGCGGGCATGATCAGGGACGCACGCCTGAGAAGTTTTCCTATCTGGAACGGCAGGGGATTCGTGTTGTCCCTCAAGATGGCCTGGGATTGACCACAGATTTTGATGCGCTGGTTATATCCAGTGCGGTAGAAGACACAATCCCAGAGGTAAAACGTGCCAAGGAATTGGGCGTGCCCATTTTGAAACGTGCGGAATTACTCGCCAGTCTTTTTGATGCGGCCACTATCCGCGTTGGAATAGGTGGAACAAGTGGTAAGTCCACCACGACAGGGATGCTGGCGTGGATATTAGAAGATTGCGGCAAGCGCCCAACAGTGATGAACGGGGCAAATTTTCTGAATTTTGTATCGGCTGATACCCCCTTTGCCTCGGCATTGGTAGGGGGAAAAGACCTGTTTGTGACCGAATGCGATGAAAGTGACGGGTCAATTGTCCTCTATCACCCGACCATTGCTGTCCTGAATAACATCGCGCTTGACCATAAACCAGTGGCGGAATTGATCCCCGTTTTTGACCAATTTTTGGCGCAGTCGGATACACAGGTTTTAAACATCGATAATGACGCAGTCGCGAGTATGGCGGCGGGCTATGCCGCTACCGCAATGACGGTTGGCATCACCCATAAAAATGCGCGGCTACAGGCCTCCTCCCTGATACCCTCCCCCGATGGAATATCCGCAGAAATCTGCGATACACAGACTGGTGAGAGGGGGGTAATTTCGCTCAAAGTGATTGGTCGTCACAACGTTGAAAATGCCCTCTGTGCCATTGGTGCCGCTCTGCTTTCGGGGGTCAGTTTGGCAGATTCTTGTCGCGCATTATCGGGATTTTTGGGGGTTGGCCGTAGGTTGCAGACTGTTAAAAATACAAATAATATCAGTGTGATAGATGATTTTGCTCATAATCCAGATAAAATACGCGCCTCACTTCATTCATTAAACGAGTTTTCTGGGCGTTTGCTGGTTATGTTTCAAATGCACGGATATGGGCCATTCCGCCTGATGAAGGATGAATTGATGGCGGCCTTTGTGGACGGGATGAAGGCAGGGGATATCCTCTATATGCCAGACGTGCTTTATATGGGTGGTACAGTCGATAAATCTTATAATTCTCAAATGTTTATCGATGAATGCTCAAGTAAAGGTTTAAAGGCAATTTATATCCCGAACCGTGCCGATATCGCCCCCGCCTTACGGGCAGAGGCCAAGGCGGGCGACCGCATCGTCATCATGGGTGCGCGCGACGACACGTTGACCGAATTTGCCAAGTCGATTTTATAAGTGATTTTCATATTATATTGAAATAATCACATATTTTATGCTATCATCCTCTATAATAAAGATTATAGAGGGATAACAACAATGATTAATTTAGAAGAAAGCTTTACAAGCCAATCCGCCGAATGGCCATCTGATAGAAAAGCGGCTCATATTTTGGCTGCATGGGGATTGGGCCTTATTGATAATAACAAGAACCTTAAAACCCCACATATTATTTTTGCAACCATGCTTTCCGATCCATATAACCTTAAGCCTGCCAGTGAATTGGATACAAAAACCTATGCCGCAATGCCCGCACCAGAAAAACTGAATGCACTCGCTCTTGAGGATATTTTAAGAACAAAAAAAATTGGTATAGAGCTATGTTTAGAATTAAATCACTATGCAGAGTTTGGGGATGTGCTGGAAAATGGCCCAATGGCTTCTAAGGTTTTAAATTCAGGATATTCAAAGACTTCTGATGAATCTTTGTTGAATAAAACAAAAGGACTTTTGCACGCTGTATTTAGATGAGAGTATCCATTATATTTCACTAATTGATAGGGTTTAAACAGGGCGCAGGGCATATCCTCGCGCCCTTTGTATTTACATATAATTAATAAATATGACATAAAATAATAATAATTTTAAACAAATAAGGATAGATTGGTGCTGTTATGGTGAATGAATATAAACTGCAAGCAGATGAATATTTAAAGAAAAATGGGATCGAAAAAACACAGGAACTGGATAGCAATGCAACAGCAAATGTAGACAACGAATCTATACGATTAGGGTTACAAACACTTGACGTACGACTAGAACCTACACCAAAAGGCTGCGAAATTTTAAAAGAAAATATGGCTAGCTATAATACAGCCTTAGCCATGAAGGCAGGAACCATGGAAACCTTGCATGAAAATAAAGCAAGTTTTGGGTGGATGTCATCTGAGAGTGTTAATGTGAAAAATGAATTAGCTGAATCGGCCAATGAAGTCGCCAAAGAAAAATGCGGTTCTAACTATGGGGCAGCTTTAATTAAACAGGATTTCAAATTCTAAATATCCGTCAGATCGACAAGGGAACCAAGATTACGATTGGCAGGGCGCAGGACAACAGTACTGCGCTCTTGCTTTTCAGCATCTTTCAAGAAATTGGCAAAAGATTTGCGGTTTTCGTTGTCGGTGCCCTGGGCCGCAGAGGTTGCCTTAATTGCACGGAAATTGGATGAATAGATCCATTTATCGAATTCACCGTTTTTTGATGAATCGATTGAGTTGATGCGTGTATTGGAATACCCGATGATGGGTGCCATAACGATGTCCTCATAATTTTAATGTATGAGAACTATATAGACCCCTGTGGATAAGTTGTCAAGGAATTGTTAACTATTTGTTAATTTTTGTCTTCTGCATCTGCCACAACTCATCCCATTCCGCATAGGTGAGGGTGTTTATATCTTTATTTTTTAGTTTAATTTCATGTTCCATGCCACTGAAACGATTGTAAAATTTGTTATTTGCCTTACGGAGGGTTTCCTCAGAATCTAGGTCAAGCCAGCGCGCCAATTGGACAACAGTAAAGAACACATCGCCCAGTTCTTCTTCCTGTTTTTTGATGTCGCCTGCATTGACCTCGACACGAAATTCTTCCAATTCCTCGATAATTTTGTCGATAACCTCGTTGATATTCCCCCATTCAAAACCGACTTTGGCGGCGCGTTTGGCGATTTTTTGGGCGCGGATAAGGGCAGGGAACGCAACAGGAACATCATCCAGAATGGATGTTTTCGGGCGCGATGCTTTTTCTTCGGTATCCTTGACCGACTGCCAGATGTTCATGACATCTGCCGCGTTTTTTGCGTCAGCATCGCCAAAGACATGCGGGTGGCGTGATACCAATTTATGGGTGAGTGTTGCAACAACATCGTCAAAGGTGAATAGGTTTTGCTCAGATGCCATTTGCGAATGAAATACGACCTGTAACAACAAATCGCCAAGTTCTTCTTTTAAATCGCCCATATGATTGCGGTCAATGGCATCCACAACTTCATAGGCTTCTTCGATGGCGCATTTGGCGATGGATTGGAAATCTTGTTCGATATCCCACGGACAACCCGTTTCTTTATCACGCAGCCGCGCCATAATAGAAAGGAGTTGGTGAATAGGGGCATTAGATTGAGTCATTGATATAGTCCATTGCGTCTGTCAAATCGCCTTTTACCAGCTTATGCAGACCATGAATAAGCATCAGATTCAAGGGTAAAGAAAAGTCCTCAATCATAAAGCCGTTCTTATCCACGAATTGATGGTGTGTACCCGTTATTTTCTCTACGATGGGGGCATGGTTATCACAGTAACCAATGACAATTTTTTGAAGTCCAGCAGCAAAGCCGATTTCCCAGACAGTGCCTGAATCTGGTTCAAATCCTCTGAATTCATTCAGATTGGCCAGTACAATATCTGCTTGGCGGATCATGTCCACATTGGCCTGAAAAATGGCATGAGATAGATTTTCTTGGTTCTTTGGAAATGCATTGTCCAATGGAAATAAAGGAATATGTCCGTATGAACTGACAATCGTTGATAAATTTTTTCCGTGTGTAACAGCATCAGGCATAAATACGTCAGGGCCAGCCAGATAGATTTTATAGGTTTTTTTGATCATCAGGGGGCCTTAAATAATGGCTGATAATAATGTGATAATGTATATTATGGTAAATAAAAGCTTATTTTAGAAAGAGGGGGTGTGTTTGGGGTTTGGGCTCATATGGTTGTCGTTTTTAAAGGATAGCACCAAATTGGGCTTTTTCAGATCCGTGCGCACAATCAGCAGGTTGAGATTTTCACCAGAGGCTTTGATGTTGTTGTAAATAGATCTGATTTCCTTAGTTAATGTGCGTTCATGATATCTTTGAAAACTCCAAGATTCTGGATGCGCCGATGAATTATAAATGGTTGCAATTGTGTGATTGTTTTCGGTGATTTTAAGGTGAACGCCTGCGCCGACACTATCCAGAGGTCCGGTTATCCCTCTGCAAAACTCGTTGAAAGTCAGGCTGGTTTTTATTGGTGATACTTGTTTTGAGGCTTTCATAAATCCCCCCACAGGTTTAATTCAGCTGTGATGATATCACAATCGGTGGTTTTTCAAACCTGTTGATTTGAATTGGAGATGATTCAGGTTTTTCAATTTTTTGGAAAACTTCAAAAAAATTCCGGCGCAAATAAACCTCATCATATTGTGCTTTAATCTGAACATCAGACTCTGCTGCGATTTTAAACAGATACGCAATCGGATGGCGTTTTTCAGTGACTTCAATCACTTTTCCTTTATCGATCAAGCTCAAAACCCAATCAAAGTTCTTTCTTAATTCAGAGAATGATGTTGTTGATGTAACTATCTTTTTTGACATTTTTTACCAATTATTTTGTAGGGACAAATGATAAAGTGAAAGAGTCTTTTGGGTTTTTTCTTAGGTGAACCCGCAGATCTTTTTCCTGCCCAGATTGTTGGAATTGGCGACGCATTGCCATCAAATTTTGAGCCGTAGTAACTTCTGAATAAGATGTTTGATTGGCTGATGGATAGCTACCTTGATGTGGATTATATTTCAAAACTGCAATCGTGGCATCATTATAGGTCACCTCTAACGTGATGCCATTCTTAACTTGCCCTAATAAATCTCTTATTCCTGAACTAAACTTGTTAAAAGGAACTTTGAGAATTTGTTCTTGATTTGAATTTTTGTTTGCCATTGGAAAACACCTATCTTTGCCGCCATTATCTTAAGCAGCTTATTTCATGATGGTATTCTTATGTCAACAAATAATAGGGCTATTCCGTTGATTTTCTGGTCATGGATACTTTGCCGATCCGTTTACCGTCCATTTGCAGGATTTTAATGCTCCAATTATTCCATTCCAATTCTTCATTCAGGGTTGGAATGCGGGCAAATTCATGCAGGATAAAGCCAGCCATAGTCGCAAAGTTACCGTCAGGTTCATAATCCAGCCCCGTTTGATTTTGAACGTCGTAAATCGATGCCATGCCGTCCACGATAAATGACCCATCCGGTTGTTCAGATATTTCCAAATCAACTTTTTCATCATCGCTTTCGGGGAATTCCCCTGCCATGGCTTCCAATAAATCGTGGTGAGTTACAATCCCCTGAACGCCACCGAATTCATCAATAATCACTGCCATATCTGCACGGTGGTTTTTAAAGATTTCCAAAGCTTTGAGAACTGAGATGTTTTCATGAATGAACAAAGGCTCTTTCATGATTTTAGAAATAACAGGCATCCGGTTTTCATTGACCAAAGATGGAAGAAAATCTTCACGATGAACAATACCCATAGCAGAATCGATATCGTCTTTTCCTACCAACAACTGCGACCGCGATGTTTCGACAATCTGATTTTTGATGCCTTCGTCGTTTTCGCCGATATCCAACCATTCAATGTCGGTGCGGGGGGTCATAATGGTATTGATGGGACGTTGAGAAAGATTGAGAACACCACGCAACAGGTTTTTCTCTGTCGGGCTCAATAAATCTTCTTGAGAAGCTTGATGGAGCAAGACCCCTATTTCCTGACTATTCTGGTGTTCATCCGAGTCACGCGCGCCCAAAACACGAAGCACCATATCTGCTGTACGTTCCCGCAAATCAGATGGTTCAGAGAACCTTTTTTTCAATTTTGCTTGTGCAAATTGGTTAAAGAATTCAATCAAGACAGAGAACCCGATAGCGGCATACAAATATCCTTTTGGAATATGTGCGCCAAATCCTTCTGCAACCAATGAGAAACCAACCATCAGCAAGAAACCAAGGCACAGCATAACAACTGTGGGGTGTTCATTGACAAATTTAGTTAAAGGGGTACTGATAGATATCATAAGAAGGATGGAAATTGTTACGGCCAACATCATGACTTCAAGATGATCGGACATTCCAACAGCCGTGATAACTGCATCAAGCGAGAAAACAGCATCAAGAACAATAATTTGTGTAACGACAACCCAGAACCCAGCTCTGTACGCTGATTTCTTACCGCCATGACCACGACCTTCTAATCGTCCATGGATTTCACTCGTTGCTTTATACAGGAGGAATAAGCCCCCTATCAGCATAATCAGGTCGCGCCCCGAGAATGTTTTTCCCAATACATCAATCAAGGGCTCAGTAAGTGTTGCAAGCCATGAAATAGATGCGAGCAAAATAAAACGCATCCCCAAAGCAAGAAACAATCCTATTTTACAGGCCAAGCTTCTCTGATGAGCAGGAAGCTTTTGCGCAAGGATAGCAATAAAAACGAGATTATCTATGCCAAGAACAAGCTCTAGTAAGACCAGTGTAAAAAGCCCAGCAAGAATTGTCGGGTCTAAGAATATTGTCAAATCCATTTTAAGTTCAGAATCCTTTATTTATTCCTGTTCTTTATAGCGGATTAGGAGCGGAACAACAAACTGGAATCCCCATAGGAATAGAACCTATACCCATGATTTATGGCATATTGATAAGCGGATTTCATATTTTCCACCCCCGCAAAGGCACAAACCAACATGAATAATGTGGATTTCGGCAGGTGGAAATTGGTCATTAAAATATCCACACATCGGAATTTGTATCCAGGGGTAATAAAAATAGCCGTGTCCCCTGAAAACGGGTGGGTTATCCCCTGCTCGTCCGTTGCGGATTCCAATAAACGTAAAACCGTGGTTCCAACCGCAATCACGCGTTTGCCATTTTGATGGGTTTGATTAATCAGGTCGGACACATCTTTGGAAACTTCCCCCCATTCGGCGTGCATCACATGATCGTCTGTATCATCAACCTTCATCGGTAAAAAAGTCCCCGCCCCGACATGAAGGGTTAAGCGCGCGGCATTTACACCTTTTGCATTTAATTTTTCGATAAGGTCATCGGTAAAATGAAGTGATGCGGTTGGTGCAGCAACTGCGCCATCTTTTATTGCAAACATCGTTTGATAATCGTCTTTATCTTTATCATCTACGGCGCGTTTGGATGCAATATAGGGCGGCAAAGGCATCAGCCCGATTTCTGCCAACAAAGATTCCAATTGCCCTGCCGCGCAATCAAATGTCAGTAAAACTTCGCCACCGTCATGCTTTTCGGTGATCGTTGCGTGTAACCGCCCTTCCCCGAATTCCAATCTGTCGCCAAGTTTCAATCGTTTTGATTTTTTGATAAAGGCTAGCCATTCAATGGGGGATACACGTTTATGCAGATTGCATTCGGTTATCATTTCACCGCGTTTGGCAAATAAATATGACGGAATAACTTTTGTATCATTAAAGACTATCAAATCCCCTGCGTTTAGGTGAACCGCAAGATTTTCAACAACATTATCAGCAAGAGTGTTCCCCCTGACAATCAGTTGTTTGGCAGAATGGCGCGGAACTGCGGGGCGCAGCGCGATGTTTTCGTCTGGCAATTCAAAATCAAATTCATCCACGCGCATTTATAATCAAACCATCATGCGCCAAACAATATCCGTCCGGCAATTCGGCACAGACTTTATTATAATCGTAAAACATTTTCAGGTGAGTCAGATAAACCTGTTCTGCGCCAATGACAGCATTGAATTTTTGAACATTCGGGAATGTACAATGCAATGTTCCATGACCATGTGAATAATCAGCGCAGTCGGCAATCCATGTTTTTATACCTTTTAAAATACTAAGAGCGGTGTCATCTAAATGCATCATATCAGTTGAATATCCAAAATCACCGAAACGGAATCCTAAGGATCTGTTTCCTTGTCCGTGGTCTTGGATAAAAGGAATAAAATCAATGTCGCCTATGGTATAGGTTTTTCCAAACCCGTCTTCGGATAAAATATTTTCGTCAACAACCGCAGGATAAAAACTCGACACCTGTTCAAACAGGTAATTAAACCTTTTCTTTAGTTCCATAAATGTTTGGTTATCCGCGTATATTGGAATTTTTTTGTTTATGCGCGCTTGCAAAATACGCAATTCATCCATTCCCGCAACATGGTCGCTGTGGGCATGTGTATATAAAACACCATCAATTGTTTTGATATTCTCACGGGTGAGTTGAACCGAAAAATCTGGCCCTGTGTCCACAACTAATGTCGTCGCATCTGATTGCACCATAATACTGGGGCGCGTACGGCGATTGCGCGGGTTGGACGGATCGCAATCCCCCCACTCGTTCCCGATGCGAGGAACCCCAGCAGAGTCCCCGCATCCCAATACAGTTATTTTTAAAGGTTTAGAAGCCATTTGTTATGATTACATTTCCCAATGATAATTTGCCAGCGCGTGGACGTGCATCCTCTGCTTTTTTACCAACGGTCACAATCATTCCAATTACATGGTCAGATGGAAGGTTGATAATTTTTGCGACAGCATCTTGGTCAAATCCAATCATCGGGCATGAATCATATCCCATATCTTGGGCGGCTAACATCAATGTTTGGGCAGCAATACCGACTGAACGCATGGCTTCATCACGTTGAATCCATTCGCGGCCTTTATAAAAATCAATGGTCATTCCTGCTAACATTTTTTGAACATCCTCCGGAGCACCAGCCGAGTAACGCGCAGGTTCTTTTTCCCATGCTTTAAGGTCAGCACATAAAATCAACAATTCAGATGCATCGGTGATTTGTGATTGGTTCCATGCGGCAGCTTTAATTGCTTCACGCTTTGCGGCATCGGTGACGCGAACAAAACGCCAGTTCTGAATATTGAATGATGTTGGGGACAAAGCAACCAATCCCATTAATTCTTGGAACTGGGATTCGGTCATTTTTTGGCTGGCATCAAAAGATTTGACGGCACGGCGCGATTGAATAGCTTCACTGACTTTCATTATAAATTTCCTTTTTCGAGTTTAAATAGATTGTAAAAATTTGTGGTCGTTATATTTGCCATTTCTGATTTAGAAATATCTTTCAAATTGGCAAGGGTTGCTCCTGTTAAAGGCACATACGCAGGAACATTCATTTGTCCGCGATGGGGTTCGGGTGCCAAATACGGGCTGTCGGTTTCAACCAATAACCTGTCCATCGGCACATCTTTGGCAAATGCGCGTAATTCTTCTGATTTTTTGAATGTCAGAATACCCGAAAAGGAAATATGCAGCCCTAAATCAAGTGCCTCATGCCCCATTTTGGTGGAACTGGAAAAGCAATGCATAATGCCGCGCATCCCCTGCCCGTTTGTTTCCTCACGAATGATACGAATAACATCATCATCGGCATCACGGGCATGAATAATAATCGGTTTATCAATCGTCAGACAGGCACGAATATGTTTGCGAAAGCATTCTTGTTGGTCGGGGATATCGGAATGTTTATAAAAATAATCCAACCCGCATTCACCAATGCCAATCACTTTTGGATGGGACTGTGCCAGCGCAATCAATTCGTCAACGGATACAGATTTTTCATCTGCGCGGCTTGCTTCATGTGGATGCGTTCCGACAGTACACCACACATTTTCCAACGGTTTGACCAATTCAAGGAGTGGCGCAAATTCTTCGCGGATTTGACAATTAATCGACATCATGCCCTGAACGCCCTGCGCCCGCGCATCGGCAAGAACGCCACTTACACCATTTTCAGGCGTAAATTTCACATGGTTTAAATGGCAATGACTGTCAATCCACATGGGTTATGCTACTTTTTCTTCAACCAATCTCGGGAATACGCCCTGCGGTTGATCGATGGTGGTGAGGGGTTTTAAGGCGTGGGTGGATGATAGATAATCAAATGATCTCTCCCCTGCTCCGATTGCCAATTGGTCGAGCATTTTTGCGGCTGATACAGGCATCACGGGTTGAATGATTAACCCCAGACACCGAATGACCTCACACAAAACATAAAGAACAGTGCCCATGCGTACTGTATCCGTTTTCTTGAGTGACCATGGCGCTTCAACATCGATATACACATTCGCGGCATTCACCACATCCCAGATTGCATCCAATGCTTTGTGAAAGCGTTGATTATCCAGTTCATTGCGGACGTTAGCCAACATATCCACCTGCGCCTGTTTTAACAGGGCTTTGTCATTTTCGGTGAGTTCCGCAGGTGCAGGAATTTTGCCTTCACAATTTTTATAAATAAATGACAAAGTGCGTTGCGCCAAATTCCCCAACCCATTCGCCAAATCGTTATTGATGCGGTTCAGGGCATTGGCGTGAGAAAAATCACCATCATTTCCGAATGGAACTTCACGAAGCAAAACAAAACGTGATGCATCAACACCATATTTTTCAATCAATACCGATGGCGGAATAGCGTTGTTCAAAGATTTGGACATTTTCTCGCCTTCAATCGTCCACCATCCATGTGCAAAAACGCGTTTCGGTGGTTGCAGACCAGCCGCCATTAAGAATGCAGGCCAATACACAGCATGGAAACGCAAAATATCTTTACCTACCATGTGCAAATCGGCTGGCCAGAATTCGGACACATCATTCGGATATCCTGCAACGGTCAAATAATTGGTGAGTGCGTCAATCCACACATACATAACGTGTTTGTCGTTACCAGGGACAGGGACACCCCAATCAAATGTTGTGCGCGATACCGATAAATCTTTTAACCCGCCACGAACAAAGCTTTTCACTTCGTTGAATCGTGTGTCAGGCATACAGAAACTCGGGTTAGCCGCATAAAAATCAAGCAGTTTGTCTTGCCATGCAGACAGGCGGAAGAAATAACTTTCTTCTTCCATCCATTCTACCTCTGCACCTGACGGTGCAATTTTTTTACCTGCGGCATTGGTGGTCAGTTCATCTTCGGCGTAATATGCTTCATCACGCACGGCGTACCATCCCGCATATTTATCCAGATAGATTTCACCCTTTTCAACCAACACATTCCACAAATGTTGGCATGCCTTAATGTGGCGTTCTTCGGTCGTGCGAATAAAATCATCATTGGAAAAATTCATGAGGCCGCAGAGGTCACGGAAATTTTGTGACACGGTGTCTGTAAATTCTTGCGGAGATACCCCCGCTTTTTCGGCAGATTGTTTCACCTTTAATCCGTGTTCATCTGTCCCCGTCATAAAGCGGACATTGTATCCGTCGAGCCGTTTAAACCGCGCTAATACATCACATGCAATGGTCGTATAGGTATGCCCCAGATGAGGTTTGTCGTTCACATAGTAAATGGGGGTCGTGATGTAATAGGATTTTTTCGCGGTCATAGTGGAAATTCTTTCTGTTTCAGTCTGTTATAGTCATTTTTGAATGTTTTTCCAGTATTTTGGCAATTTTGTTGACATAATTTATATGTGTATTCTATAAACCTCACTATTAAAGGTACAGAATGGCAAAACAGATACAAAAAGACCGCTATTTAGAATTGGACGGAACTCCAGTAGAGGCCAAAGGACTATGGCGTCATGTGTCCCCGCTTTGTTTGGCCGCTACATTTGCAACGGCGGCCTTATGTTCAAATTACTACGATGCCTTTCCCCACAAAAATAAAAATCAACACCCGATTACCCCGATGGTCGAAGCATCACTGGGTCTACTGTTTGCTAGAGGTTTGAAAGAGTTTCAAAAATATTCCTATGGACGCATTCCATTTAACCGCACCGCCTATGATAAATATATCATTGACACAAAAAAGACCACACAGGCAGAAACAATCAACCCCGCGGATAACACTGTCATAAAAAAATCCATATGGGGAAATGGCTATGCCCAAGGGGGATGTCAAAGTTTCATGATTGCAACATATGGAATAGCAGATGCAATAAGCTCAGTTCCTCTCCTGTATGATTGCATCACCCATGTTCATCGTCTTCATAAATTAAACAAAGGCGATTGGATTATTATTGACCGCAATGACATGAAGAAGGTTGAGGAAGAACAAAAGCAAGAAAACCACTCCCACACCCTCGCCCCTGCCGTCTAATTTTTCTTAGATTTATGGATATACGATGACAAAACAGATACAAAAAGACCGCTATTTAGAATTAGATGGTACGCCTGTTGGGGCTGGTTTTTTACGCCGTCTTGTGTCCCCATATTGCTTGGCAGCTACTTTTTGTTGTTCGTCTTATGGGCTTGCTCACCTTGATGAATATTTCAATAAATCAAACACAAAAGAACATCCCGCTTCAGTTCCGTTTGTTTTAGCTGGTGTAGGACTTATCACAGAAATTGTGAGCAGAGAAAAAATAAAATATATGCTCGGTCTTAAGGTGGGTAAGTTTGATAAGTCTCTTTACAA
This sequence comes from uncultured Micavibrio sp., assembly GCA_964629455.1. GTDB lineage: Bacteria > Pseudomonadota > Alphaproteobacteria > Micavibrionales > Micavibrionaceae > UBA1573. Next base: position 32,306 of record CAZVSN010000002.1, read on the forward strand.
AAAATATGTAATTGATGTTAGAGGCGATTTAGAAAATGGAGCTAAGTCCGATCCAAAAGAGGTAGATTCAATAAAAAATATATTGGGATACTATTCGCTTGCGTATTCTAGCCTTGCGGTTACTGCAACGGCAAATGTTGGTTTCTTGATGTCTCCTTTTCTTTCTCCAATTTTTTATAATTCCATTGTTAACGGAAAAAGTTATTACAAACTAAATAAAGGCGATTGGGTACTCATTCCTCGTGATGACATGAAAAAGGTTGAGGAAGAACAAAAGCAAGAAAACCACTCCCACACCCTCGCCCCTGCCGTCTAATTTTGCACCGCACCAATATTCATAATATTATTTTCTTGCAACAAAGATGCTGGAAACATAAAGTTTGTGAAATATTACACACGGGGAGAGCATTATGGCTGAACATTTTATTCTGACGACCCATTACAACGGTAAAAGCTTGGTCGTGACAGAGCAAGCCCTAGACGGGAATCCAAATTCCCCTTTATTTCCCTTTCTAAGCACATATAACCCCGATCACACTGAAAGGCTTTGTGTCTTTACAAATTGGGGAGAAGCTTTTTTATACAAATCGTTTCTAGCTGTTTGCGCCCAAACTAACGCTCGCCATGAATTGATTGATCTTGCTCTTAAAACAAAGGTGCCTTACGAGGATTTAAAAATTACGCCTTTGCCAAAAATGGATAGCATTAAGACTTCCTCTCCCCT
>CAZVSN010000002.1:33129-46655 GCA_964629455.1 uncultured Micavibrio sp.
ATTTAAAAATTACGCCTTTGCCAAAAATGGATAGCATTAAGACTTCCTCTCCCCTATCCCTTGAAATGGGCAGTTTATTAAAGAGATTAACGCTCAATCAATAGATTTTATTGACATATTCAAAATATGTCCTATGGTGCAAAAAATAGAGAGGTGTTTCAATGTCCAACGATGTATTTATCCTGACCCAAAAATTTAACGATGTGACCTATGCCTTATTTGAGATAAGTGAAGAACGTCATTTGAGATACCAGTTATTTCAAATTGAAAAGAACCAAGATATTTTCATCAACCCACCCAGGGACACCAAAATTGTTTCTAATGAAAATTTAGGTCAATTAGAAAAATTCTATTCTGATGTTATTACATATAACCCTGATCAAAAAATTCGGGAAGAATTTAAAAATTTGCAAATTAAAAAATTATCGCTTGGGGTTTTTATATCCCCCAAAAATTTAGAAGATTTAAGGCTTCATATGCCAACATAATATATAAAAAAACCCCGCCGATGTGGCGGGGTTTTTGTTGGAATGGGTTTTATTATTCTGTTACAAATTTTGCAACAATCGCCACCAGAATAATCGCCACAATATTGGCAATTTTAATGAGTGGGTTAACGGCTGGGCCCGCAGTGTCTTTATAAGGATCACCAACAGTGTCGCCTGTTACGGCTGCTTTGTGGGCTTCTGAACCCTTACCGCCATGATGACCTTCTTCGATGTATTTCTTCGCATTGTCCCATGCGCCACCACCCGAAGTCATCGAGATAGCAACGAACAGACCAGTGACGATAGTTCCCATCAATAATGCGCCCAAAGCTTGGAACGCCTCTGCCAGTCCTGCCAGTTTGTAAACAATGCAGAACAAAACAATCGGAGCACCAACAGGTAGCAATGAAGGCAGAACCATTTCACGGATAGCTGCTTTGGTCAGCAAGTCAACAGCAGTCCCGTATTCTGGTTTTGCTGTTCCCTCCATAATGCCTGGAATGTCGCGGAATTGACGACGAACCTCTAGCACCACAGCACCAGCCGCACGACCAACAGCGGTCATGGACATTGCACCAAACAAGTATGGCAACAAACCACCGATAAAGAGGCCAATCACTACATACGGATTTTGCAGAGAGAACGCCAAATCACCCAAATTCGGGAGATAGTGTTTGATTTCCTCAGTAAATCCAGCAAAGAGAACAAGCGCTGCCAAACCAGCAGACCCAATGGCATAGCCTTTGGTTACTGCTTTGGTGGTGTTACCCACGGCATCCAGTTCATCTGTGATTTTACGGACGTTATCAGGAAGTCCTGCCATTTCAGCAATACCACCTGCGTTATCAGTTACTGGGCCGAAAGCATCGAGCGCCACAACCATCCCTGCCAAAGACAGCATAGTTGTTGCCGCAGTTGCGATACCATACAAACCACCATAAGTATGGGCGATATAGATACCGATACTGATGACAATAACTGGCAAAGCTGTTGATTCAAGTGATACAGCCAGACCTTGGATAATGTTTGTTCCGTGACCTGTTTCGGATGATTTTGCAATCTCGCGCACAGGGCGGAATTCGGTTGAGGTATAATATTCAGTAATCCAAACGAGGAGTCCTGTCACACCCAAACCAACGGCACCACAAATCAACAAATCTTTGCCTGTGATAAATCCACCTGATTTTAAATCGAGATGGGTATCAAGACCAACTTGTTTGATAATCAGTGCGCCAACCAACAGGGCCGAGAAAATTGCAGTTGCAATAAACCCACGATAAAGTGCGCCCATAACAGTGGTTGTGGTTTTGGTAAAGCGAACAAAGAATGTTCCCGCAACCGAACCGATAATACACAATGCACCAATCACCAATGGCAACATCATGCCGATACCAACATCTTTATCAACTAGAACGCTGGATGCAATCAACATTGTTGCAACAACGGTTACGGCATAGGTTTCGAACAAGTCGGCAGCCATACCAGCACAGTCGCCCACGTTATCACCCACATTGTCAGCAATAACGGCTGGGTTGCGTGGGTCATCCTCAGGGATACCTGCTTCGACTTTACCAACCAAATCAGCACCAACGTCAGCGCCTTTGGTAAAGATGCCACCACCCAAACGGGCAAAAATGGAAATCAGGGAAGCTCCAAAGCTCATACCAACCAATCCTTCCAAAACCTGACGGGTTTCGAAATGATAACAATTGGTCAAGATATAAGTGTATCCAGCAACGCCCATCAAACCCAGACCAACAACCAACATACCGGTGATGGCTCCTGATTTGAATGATACGTTCAATGCGGATTCACGTCCTTCGGTTGCAGCTTGAGCCACGCGCACGTTGGCACGCACAGACACATTCATGCCGATAAATCCAGCCAAGCCAGATAGAACAGCTCCACCAACAAAACCAAGTGCAACGTGAGGGCCGAGTAACATCCACAGGACAAGAGCTACAAACAATCCAACCATACCAATGGTTTTATATTGCCGTGTCAGATAGGCAGAGGCGCCCTCCTGAATTGCGGCTGCAATTGATTGCATTTTTTCATTACCCGCGGACTTCGCCATCACTTGACGATAGGCCACTTGACCATAAATCAGCGCTAGAAAGACGCATGACGCTATTAATAAGTAGACTTGAGACATTTAATGAACTCCCCCCAGAATTGGGATTAAGGTTTATGTTCTTTCTGAAGACTTGCTGTATTTGCACAAATTTCGCAATGCAGCAATTTTCCAGAAAAATCAACGCGTTAATGTACCTCTGTATCGAAACTCTGGCAAGGGGGTGTTTCTACTGGATAATTTCAAATGCATATTGCATTGCGATTGCTGGAGGATTGGCCTTCGGGTACATAATATAGACGATGTTACGTTTTAAAAATATCATCTGCGCTGTTATTACGACTTCACTCCTGTTGATATCGGGGGTGGTGTTTGCCGCGACTACCGTTCCGTTTACAGTGAATATGTCTGAGGTCGTGAATGTAACGGGCACACCGCGCATCGCGGTTGATGTCGGTGGTGTGACACGATACGCAACCTATGCATCGGGTACAGGAACATCCACACTAACCTTTAATTACGATATGGTTGCGGGAGATGTTGACCTTGACGGTGTTACCCTCACCTCGCCTATTGATTTGAATGGCGGCACACTCAAAGATTTAAACGGCAATGATGCCGCCCTTACTTTTACTCTCCCCAATACATCAGGTGTGAAAGTTAGCTACCCTTCGCTTTCAATGGATTTTACGGCAGATAGCGACGGGCAATATACCTTAGGCGGAACTCCCTACACTTCTCTGACATCTTTTCTGACAGCAACAAGTGGAACATTTTCACGCGCCAGCGTTGGGACTTATTTCGATAGCGCGGGTGTTTTACAAACTGCTTCATCAGGAACTCCGCGTTTCGATTACGATCCCGTTACCCATGCCGCCAAAGGTATTTTGATTGAAGAATCAAGGACAAACATTGCCCCCTATTCCAATTTTAGTTCTGGATGGGCAGGTCAAGCAGCTACACCAGCATCCCTAAGTGCTGCACCAACATCTATTTTGGGATTGGTAACAAAAAGAATAACATCTGGAACAGCTGCATATGGCGGCCTTATGAGAGCAGGGTTTACGGGCGGCACAGGCACATACACCATGTCCGTTTTTTTAAGGAAGGTTGATTGGTCTTATGTGGGGCTCCGCCCTGGATCAAGCGCTATTTCAGCTGGAAAAATTCCTTTTGTAAATCTGGATACTTTGGCTACATCATCTAATGGTGTGACGGGGGCAACCATAACTGCGGAAAATATTGGGGGCGGTGTTGTTCGTGCCAAAGTGACATGGACTGGCACTGTTGCGGGCGGATGCTGTTTTGATGTTGTCATGACAACAAGCGCAGGTGCTGAATCTGGTCCCGGAAGTGTTCAGAATTTGGATGTTGCGGGAGCACAACTCGAACTTGGGGCATTTGCAACGTCTTTTATTCCGACCTCTGGCGCAACTGTAACACGGCAAGCTGATGTTCTGAATATACCAACGGGTAGTTGGTATAATTCAAGTGCAGGAAGTTTATATGCGGAATCTGATACGATACCAAATAATTCTGCGTTATCAGGAGGAATAACAATTGCATTCTTTAACAATGCAACGGCCAGCAACACTTGGGGTTTAAGATATGATACAGGTGGCACACAAATGGGGGGTGTTTTTGTAACAGGTGGCGCGAACCAAGGAACTGTTTATGCTTCTCCGATTACATCTGGCATTAATAAAAATGCACATGCGATGTCAGGAACTACGCGAAGTATTGTTCAAAATTCTGGAACCGTGCAGGCAGGCACGTTTTCTTCTGCTCCAACTATTACAAGGCTTAGCATAGGAAACGATTTATCAAATTCATCCCTTAATGGTTGGATTCAAAAAGTAAAATATTACCCCCTTCGTGCATCCAATACTCAACTCCAATTGCTCACACAATAGTAAAGAAAAACCCCCGCCATTTGGCGAGGGAAAGTTTAGGGCTCACTACTAAAACTTGAATTATGCTTTGCGTTGTTGAATGGCTTGAAGCAGAACACTCCGTACGCCACCCTCTTCGCCTAATACTTTAACTGTAATGGCTTGAAGACGCTCTTTCACAATGCTGACATCAACAATTCCATTGCTGGTCATTGCAACTTTGCTACCCAATGCGCCATACATTTCCTGAATATACGCGTCTTTCAAACGAGGAGAAAATTTTTCAATTTCTTTTGCTTTTTCGGCATCGGCAACTTCTAACGTCACAGAAATATTCACAATCTGGACAACGCCACTTTTATTGATGACAGGCAATGTCAATGGATCCATTTTCACAAATGCAACTTTGGCATTTTCTTCTGCTTTGGTTTTTGCATCTTCGGCCTCTTTTGCCTCATTTGCTTTTGCGTCATCGGTCAATGCCGCTTCGGCAGATTTTGTACCAAAGAAAGTATAGGCTGCGAATCCGCCACCACCCAGCAATAACGCTGCAACTGCGATAAGAATGATTTTTTTCATTGTAAACCCTTACTATGTCCCATGTGGGCTTCTGCCCTTATTGTTCTACCTTCAGGATAGCAGGGGTTTTCTTAATGCAGCGTAACAATTCCATAAAATTTTACGAAAAATGTTGCATTGCAAAAATATGTATATTTATCAATAGGATAGATTATGCGCGTAATTCTTTGGACAGGGCATCCAATACGCCATTTACCAGTTTTGCCTCTGATCCCTCAAAAAAACTGGATGTAATATTCAGGTAATCAGAAATAATAATCGGGGAATCGATATCCTGATGTGCCAACAATTCATAAGCCCCGCAAATCAAAATGGCCGTCAGCAAGGGTTCAATTTCATGCGATGCTTTTAACCGTGGTTTTATCATCTGTTCCAGATCACCCCATCGCGCTGTTACACCAGATAACAAACTTTGAAATAATGGCTGGTCGGGTTCAACCATCTGACCATCTTCCAGATCCATCCCTATCCGATGATTGATATATTCATCATAGAGCTTTGATGGGGCTTCTTTGTTTTGAATAGCTTGATAAATTGCCTGAACCGCGAATAAACGCGCAGACGTTTTCCTTGCTTTTAATGAGCCTTTACCAGCCATTTATTTATACTCCAGAGGATTTTTGTTTAAGGGATAACATGGACAGCGCCGCGATAGCTGCCCCTCCGCCTTTGTTTTGGCGGGTTTTATCGGCACGGTCGATAGCCTGAGCTTCATTCTCAACAGTTAGGATTCCGTTGCCAACAGCAAGATTATGTTTGAGGGCAACATCCATAATGCCCCGCGCACTTTCATTCGATACAATTTCGTAATGGGTGGTTTCGCCACGAATAACACACCCCAAAACAACAAACGCATCGAAACCTTGAGCAGCAAAAAACTGTAAGGTTGATGGAATTTCTAATGCCCCAGGAACAGTGATGATTTGATACGTTGCGCCGGCTTGTTCCAAAGATTCGGTAACACCAGCGAGAAGCATATCTTGAATATGATTATAAAAACGGGCTTCGATAATAAGAATGCGGGGTGGTTTCGCAAATTCAAACGCAGAAATCTGTTGATTGGAATGAGCGATGTTAACCATGTGCAATAACCCTAAAGACATAAAAATTCTGGTAATGGGGCGACTGATGGGTTTCGAACCCACGACCGCTCGGACCACAACCGAGAGCTCTACCGCTGAGCTACAGCCGCCGTTACCAGAGGTCATCCTTATGCTGAAAACTTTTGCTTTTGTCCAGTGAAAAAAGCATATATTTTGCTGGACGATGGGTGGTGAGCGTGCTAATTAACCTTTCATAACACGCATATCAGCCGTGCAAAATATTCATAAGTAACATTTAACTCGGGGGTCATTCATGACAACAACAACTGGCGTTAGCGTTAAAAACGCCACTGAATTGGTAAAATTTATCACAGAAAACAACATTACCTATGTTGATTTTATATTTGCAGATTTACGCGGCAAACAGCAACACACAACCCAACACGTCACCACCATTGATGAAGATTTGCTGACCACAGGTATTTATTTTGACGGGTCTTCTATCGCTGGATGGAAAGCCATCAATGAATCTGACATGATTTTGATGCCTGATTATTCCAAAGTGGCCATTGACCCCTTCTCTGCTCAACCCACCATTAAAATTTTCTGTGATGTGTATGAACCATCTACACAAAAACCATACACACGATGCCCACGTTCAGTTGCTAAAGCAGCACAGAATTATATGAAAGAAACAGGGATTGGTGATAAAGCATTTTTTGGCCCCGAAGCAGAATTTTTCATTTTTGATGATGTCAAATACTCGGTCAAAATGAACAAAGTCAGCTTTGAAGTTGATAGCGTTGAATCCCCACATAACACTGACAAATCCTATGCGGATGGCAACCTCGGTCACCGCGCACGCGTGAAAGGTGGTTATTTCCCTGATGCACCAATGGATACAGGAAATGACATCCGCGCTGAAATGCTGTCTGTCATTCATGGCATGGGTGTTGAAGTTGAAAAACATCACCACGAAGTTGCAACAGCACAACACGAACTCGGGATTAAATTTTCGACCCTCGTTGATTGTGGTGACAACATGCAGATTTATAAATATGCAGTTCACAATGTTGCGGCAGCATACGGCAAGTCAGCAACCTTTATGCCGAAACCTATGTTCGGCGACAATGGATCAGGCATGCACGTTCACCAATCTGTGTGGAAAGGGTCTACACCTCTTTTCGCGGGGGACGGATATGCTGGGCTTTCTGAAACTGCGCTTTATTATATTGGCGGAATTATCAAACATGCCAAAGCATTGAATGCCTTCACCAACCCTAGTACCAACAGCTATAAACGCTTGGTTCCTGGTTATGAAGCGCCCGTCTTGTTGGCGTATTCCTCACGCAACCGTTCTGCATCATGCCGCATTCCTCACTCTGCCTCACCAAAAGGCAAACGGGTTGAGGTTCGCTTCCCTGACCCAACAGCAAACCCATACCTCGCCTATGCTGCGATGTTGATGGCTGGACTCGACGGGATTAAGAACAAAATCCATCCGGGCGAACCAATGGACAAAAACCTGTATGATTTACCAGCAGACGAATTGGCAAAAGTTCCAACCGTATGTGGCTCACTTCGTCAGGCTCTTGAATCCCTCAAGGCAGATAGCGACTTCCTGACTGCAGGCGGTGTTTTCTCGAAAGATATGATTGAAGCTTATATCGATTTGAAAATGGAAGAAGTGTTGGCGTTTGAAACCATGCCACACCCAATCGAATACGATATGTATTATTCGTCATAGAATTTATGAAATAAAAGAAAACCCGCCAGATACGGCGGGTTTTTTATTTATTCAAACGCCATATATGCGCCGATAATCAAAAATCGTTTATCCAGATTTCCTATCATGCATTTATCAAAATGCGCCCGCAAATCATCATAGATTTTCAACTTCTTATCGAGAGAGCGTGATTTAAACGCATCAAAGCCCGATATTTTGTTTCTTACCAAACCACTTGCAACCCACAGCATTGTTTCACGAAAGATACGTTGCCCATCATCATTCCCCTTGTTGCCAAAAAAATCGGCAAAGGTTTGAATGCCCCCCCATTTTAATTTCTGACCATCATTTAACAAGTCGATGGTTTGGGATATCAAATCAGCGTGTTGTGGGTCTGCATATTCATAGGCGGCGCCCAATGCCCCTTCGGACATATTTACAATTAGCGGAATTTTATCAGGTGGGCATTTGCCTGCCAAAGCTGTACGAATAACATCATCGGGTAGCGGGGTGAAAGGAATATGAACGCATCGTGAATAAATGGTAGGGAGTAACGCCCCTGCCCTGTGTGCAATTAAAATCAAAAGCGATTTTTCAGGTGGCTCTTCCAAAATTTTCAAAAGTGAATTTTGTGATGATCGTGTCATGGTATCAGCATCATCAACTATCACCACGCGCCACCCACCTTTGATGGATGATGTTTTTCGCATAAAGGGCGCGATTTTCCGAATCTCCTCAACGGGAACGCTTCCCTTAAATCTTCCTGTTTTTTCATCAAACGGGCGTTCAATCAGTAATAAATCAGCATTGCCGCCACTTGCAACACGCGCAAAGACAGGGTCTGTCGCTGGAATGTAAAGGGATGTTGCGGGCGCAGGAGCATCACCAAACATATTAAATGTATCATCTTCTGCGCCATCTTTTGAAAATAGATATCTTGCCAAACGATAGGCCAGAACACTTTTTCCTATTCCTTCCATTCCTGAGAATATCAGACCATGTGGAAAGCGTTTATTTTCCAACATTGACAGTAATTGTTGTTCAATGGATTCGTGTCCGAATAATTTATCGGTGCTGCGCGGCGGAGGAATTTCATCACTTTCAACAGGGGCATCAACAAGGTCAGACGAGTCCATGTCGTCAAACATCATATCGTCATCATCGGGAATATCATCAAAGAGCATTTTGAACACGCCCCCAAATCAATTCATAAACATCATCTGCAGATTTTAGGGCATCAATAATCATGCAACGTTTGGCATCTTCTTTGGCAATCGTCAAAAATCCCTGACGAAGTTTTTCATGGAATTCGCGCTGTAATTTTTCGAACCTGTCTTCGGTGTTCTCTCTGCCAGACGATACATCTTTTTGGCGTAATGAACGTGCTAACCCCTCAGCAACAGGCAAATCCAACAGGAAAGTGATGTCGGGTTTAAATCCCCCTAATGTCAGATGTTCAATTTGACGTATGGTTGGAATATCAAATCCATGTCCATAACCTTGATAGGCTATGGTCGAGTCTGTAAATCTGTCACAGATAACAATTTTTCCAGCGGCAATGGCGGGTTTAATTAATGTTTCAACATGCATCTGGCGCGCAGCAAAGAACAATAAACATTCTGCCATAGGTGTCCAATTGCCACCATCCCGTTGCACCAGCAAATCGCGGATTTTCTCTGCTTCAGGAGTCCCCCCCGGTTCTCGGGTTAGAACAACATCACGACCCGCATCTTCTAATGCTGATTTTAAACGACGGGATTGGGTGCTTTTTCCGGCACCCTCCCCGCCTTCTAATGTGATGAATAATCCTTTTAAATTTTGGGTCATGAATATTTTGGTGGCCCCACAACCAATAACATGAATTTTTCCATGATACGTTTAAAGAATGGGGCTTCGGTCACATCGGTAACCGCAACCAGAGGAATTTCTTTGGTTGATCCATTTGAGAGTGTCACAACCAAACTTCCCGCTTTATCTCCTGCTTTTACAGGAGCCACCAGTGGCGTTTTGTAATTTGCCGCAATTTGAGCAGGTGTTTTTCCAAAAGCCGATACGGTTACGCGCAAATCTTCGGCAGGAGCCAATTCAACTTCACGAACTGCACCCAAAACAACAGGAGCCTTTGCCACAACACTTCCTTTTTTAACCAGATTGATATTTTTAAAGGACACTTCCGCCCATTTCATCAATTTTTCTGATTCATCAGCGCGAGCCTGCATAGATGATGTTCCATTAATCACCATCACAATGCGGCGGCCATTTGCAACCGCAGATCCAATCATACCGTATCCACCATCTTCGGTGTGTCCTGTTTTGATACCATCAGCGCCAATTGTTTTATACAACAAAGGATTGCGGTTTCCCTGCTTGATGTTGTTATAAACAAATTCAATTTCAGAATAATATTTGTAATCTTCAGGATATTCTTTAATCAAATAAACACCCATTTTAGCCAAATCACGGGCGGTTGAATAATGGTTCGGGTCTGGCCATCCATTGGAATTCATGAAATGGGAATTATCCATACCAATTTCAATCGCTTTACGATTCATCAAATCAACAAAATTTTCCTCTGTTCCCGCAACCCCTTCGGCCAAGACAACGCACGCATCATTTCCAGATTGAATGACAACACCTTTAATCAGATCCTCTACTTTGACAACACTATTCAAATCAAGGAACATACGGGAACCACCTGTTTTCCAAGCACGCTCACTTACTGGTAATTCTTGATCCAGCTTTAATTTTCCTGCGCGAATAGCATCATAGGCAACAATTGTTGTCATCACTTTTGACATTGAAGATGTTGGCATTTTTTCATCTGCATTCTTTTCATACAAAACGGTTCCCGTTTCATAATCCAGAATAATAGCTTGTTTGGCTTCGGTTTCAGGAGCTTGCATCTCTTGTGCATAGGACACAGAAACCATGGACAACAAACTTAAAAGTGCAAAAAGAAAATATTTCATCGGCGTTCTTATATCTTTGGGGTTAAATTTACTGGACTACAATAATGGCATCGGATTGCCCGCTTGCCAAAACTTTTGAAAGGACACTATCTGCCGTACCGACATTGTCAAGAGGGCCTATCCTAACCTTATAGAGTGTTTGCCCGCTATATCCAACAGGTTCTACGACGGCATTCCCAAGGTGGGATAGTTTTTGTGCCAAACGGTTGGCATTATCCTGCTGACCAAAAGCACCTGCCTGAACATATAACTTTGTTTGGGCAACTGCCATTTGCTGAACAACGGGGTTAGGATAGAATTTTCCAGACTCATAATGCCCTGGAATATGTCTGGTTTGAGCCTCATTGGCGATATCTGCTTCGGTTGGGCGCATATCAGACGCGACAGGCCCTGTCGGGGCTGTATAGGCGGATTGTTGGTATCCAGCAGGTAATTGACCTGTTTGGTTATAAACAACCTCCACCCCTTTGGTTGATTTTCCTCTGCGTGCTGCTTCGGCCAACGCCCTGCTTTCATCAGCCAATAGTTCTAACTTAACGCGGGCGGTTCCCGCCCCTTTCATATCCAGAAGATTGGCGGCCCTCTCCGATACATCAATAATCCGACCTTTGGCAAATGGACCACGATCATTGACCCTAACAACAACAGACCTTCCATTTCCAAGATTTGTTACTCTAACCAAAGATGGCATTTGCAATGTGCGGTGCGCCGCGGTCATGTCATTCTGGTTATAAACCTCACCACTTGCGGTTTTTTTGCCATGGAACCCTGGCCCATACCATGAGGATATTCCTGTTTCGACGTAATTATACGTTTCTGTCGGGTAATAGGTTGTTCCTTGAATGTTATATGGCTTTCCAACCTTAAATATTCCTTGTGATGATTGAGATGTGGGTCTGTCATATTTTTTATAGAGATGTGACCCGAGTTCAATTTCAGAACACGCACTTAAAAACAATGTCATCATGCTTATGCAGATAAGGGAAACTATCTTTTTCATTTTTTATATCATTCATTATAAGTGGAGTTAGGTTGAGTGTGCGAAGAAGATTGAGCAATGAAGTCAGACAAAATTCCAACCGTCAAAGCAAAATAAACAGATTTGTTCCATGACATAATGGTGTCAAAGTTTTGTGACACCAAATAGGCACGACCTTCGCCGCCATCAGGGATAATAAATGTCAAAACTGTTGTTGATGGAATATTCGGTTGTGAATTTTTAAACCGAATTCCCAATCTCATCCATTCTTCATATGTCTTTTTTTGTTTAGACAACATGGGAATATTGGCTCTTTCATAAGGAAATTCGATTTGCCATCCCCATTTCAAATTAGGATTCCACCCATTGCGATGCAGGTAATTGGCCGATGATGCGAAAATATCGGCTTTTGTCTTCCAAATATCTTTATGCCCATCACCGTTGAAATCAACAGCATAGCGATGCCAACTGGACGGCATAAACTGGTTCTGCCCCATCGCACCCGCCCATGACCCCTTGAAACTTTGTCTGTCAATATGACGGCCTTCCAGAATAGACAGCGCGTATAACAATTCTGTTTTGAAAAAATGTGCGCGGCGGCCTTCCCATGCTAATGTTGATAAAGCTGTAATCATATCAAATCCGCCAGTATTCTTGCCATAGCTGGTTTCAATACCCCATAAGGACACAATTACTTCTGCAGGAACGCCATAGGTTGATGACACAGTGTTTAGTAACTGTCTATTATCTGCCAACCCATTACGCCCATTATCAATACGCGTTTGGCTCAAAACATTTTTAAGATAAGTGGAAAACCCGATGCGGGTTCGCTCCGGCTGTTTACCATCCAATTCGATAACGCGACGGTTTGGAGTAACGCCAGCAAACGCAGTATCAAAAGTTTCTTGGGAAATTCCTTTTGATAGAGCCTCTGTTCTAAAATGGCTTAACCAAGACTGGAAGCTATCCGCCCGACTTTGTCCGCAAAACGTCAGAAGTGCGATTAGAAAAATCGGAATGAGCCGTTTCTTTACCATCAGTTTTAATTCTTCCTGTTAAAGTATAGGCCATGATACCGATGATTTCGCGGGCGGCAACCTGAAATTTATACATATTCCCAAGAACATCACCATTGGGAGTAAATTTGTAAATTCCGTCTGTTAAATACCCTGCGGAATAAGGGATAATTTGCCATTGATTAGTGTTGAAAATCGCTGCCGCGCGGGGCATATGAAAAGCAGATGTAACCAACAGCCAATTTTGTCCCTCTTTCGGATGGATAATATCTTTGGAAAACAGCATGTTTTCAAAGGTATTCCGCGATTTATCCTCAAAGATAACTCTGGATTGATTAAATCCGATATTTTTCAATAAGATATTTAATTGTTCTGATTCACTAGATGAAGATTGGGACAAATTCCCATCCCCGCCTGTAAAAACCAGTTTGGCTTTTGGATAGCGTTTTGCCAGTTTTATCATTTCGGTCAGACGTGCAGTATGTTCATTTAACTGAACCTGCTTGCGCGCAATTGATGTTTTCAAATCAATTGACCCTCCCAATACAATTATTCCATCAATTTTTTTTGGCAATTCTATCGGGGGTGGATTTCTGTTTTCCAATGCGACCAATATATTGTGCCCGATTGGAAAAAACCCAAGAACAAGCAACGCTGAAACAGCAATACGCGTTGACCATTTTCCAATGGCAAATTTGCGAAATAAAACACCCAGCCCCGCCAACACAGCAATCAGCGTCATCGGGGAACATATCATCCA
>CAZVSN010000003.1:0-2366 GCA_964629455.1 uncultured Micavibrio sp.
AAGGCCAGTTCCTGAAATCAGAATATGTGGAAAGCGCATTGAAATCATGATTATATTCAGTAGCATGGGTTGGGCGGAAAATGTAGGTTTTTTTTAATTGGTTCTTGCACTTTGCCCACAAGAGTTTTAAGACGGTTTTATGACGCATACAGCCAAAATGAGTGCCAAGATTATTGATGGACAATCGATTGCTGCCGCCCTGATGGATGGGATTGCAGCAAAAGTGGCTGTTCTGCCCCAAAAACCCGCTTTGGCGGTGATTTTGGTGGGGGATGACCCTGCCAGCCATGTGTATGTTGGCAACAAAATCAAGGCGTGCGCCAAAACAGGCATAAAATCGGTGGAACACCGCCTTCCCGCCACGGCAACCGAAGCCGAAATTGCCCAATTGATTACGAATTTAAATGAAGATGTTGGGATTCATGGCATATTGCTCCAGCTTCCTTTGCCGCAGGGTTTGAATTCGGATCGTTTGATACAGATGATTTCCCCGAACAAGGATGTTGATGGATTGACCATTTCCAATATCGGGAAATTGGTTGCGGGAATTGATGGGCTTGTTCCCTGCACCCCCCAAGGGTCGATGATGCTGATTAAATCAGAGATTCCAGATGTAACGGGTTTGCACGCGGTTGTTATCGGGCGGTCATTGTTATTCGGAAAACCTATGGCGCAATTATTGCTCGCCGAGAATTGCACGGTGACGATGGCCCATTCCAAGACCCAAAATTTACCAGAGGTTTGCAAAACTGCCGACATTGTGATTGCCGCCGTTGGTCGCCCCAAAATGGTTAAGGCCGATTGGATTAAAGCGGGTGCGATTGTGATTGATGTCGGGATTAACCGACTTTCTGATGGGACATTATGCGGCGATGTTGATTTTGATGCTGTGTCACAGATTGCAGGCGCGATTAGCCCCGTTCCCAAAGGGGTTGGGCCGATGACCATTGCATGCCTTATGCACAATACATTGAAAGCATATTCATTATAATTTTTTGGAAGGATTTTTATTATGACCGTGAAACCTGCCGTAAAACCAAATTGTCCCAATTTTTCATCTGGCCCATGTGCCAAGCGTCCCGGATGGACGTTGGATGTTTTGAAGGGGGCCTTTGTCGGACGGTCACACCGTGCCACAGGCGGCAAAGCCAAATTGAAAGAGGTCATTGACCTTCACCGCAAGACATTATCCATTCCTGATGATTATCTGGTGGCGATTGTGCCGGCATCCGACACGGGTGCGATTGAAATGGCGCTGTGGTCGATGATTGGTGCGCGCGGCGTTGATGTTCTGGCGTGGGAGAATTTTTCCAATGATTGGATGATTGATGTCGTCAACCAATTGAAAATTGCCGATGTGCGGAGTTTCAAAGTTGATTACGGACAGATTCCCGATTTGACACAGATTGATACCGACCGCGATGTTGTGTTCGTGTGGAACGGCACAACATCAGGCGTGCGGTTGCCCAATACCGATTGGATTAAGGCAGACCGAGCAGGATTAACATTCTGTGATGCGACATCGGCTGTTTATGCGTACCCTATGGATTGGGCGAAATTGGATGTGACCACATGGTCATGGCAAAAAGTTTTGGGCGGCGAAGCGGCACATGGGATGTTGGTGTTATCCCCCCGTGCCGTTGAACGGTTGACAACATATAAACCTGACCGTGCGTTACCCAAAATTTTCCGCATGACCAAGAAAAGCGAATTGAATGAAGGGTTGTTTAAAGGTGAAACCATTAATACGCCGTCATTATTGGCGGTTGAGGATTGTATTGATGCGTTGAAATGGGTGGACGCGCTGGGCGGTTGGCAGGCCACTGAAAAACGGTCTATTGCCAATTTGAAAGTGGTTGAAGATTGGGTTGCAAAAACCGATTGGGTTGAATTTTTACCAGTGACCGAGGGTATTCGGTCGCGCACATCGATTTGTGTAAAAATTGTCGACCCGTGGTTTAATGCATTTGATGAAGAGACCCAAAAAGCCCTTATCAAAGATATGACCAAATTGATTGATAAAGAGGGTGCTGGATATGACCTTGCCCATTATGCAACTGCACCTGCCGGATTTAGATTCTGGGGTGGGGCGACGGTTGAAAGTTCCGATATGGCCGCCGTTTTGCCATGGGTGGATTGGGCTTTTAATGCCGTGAAAGCGTCCCATTAATTTTAGCTTTTTGGACTGCAAATCTTGCGTTTCTGCGCTTCCGTTGCTCACGTACCCTTAAGTACGCTGCGCTACGGTTCTCGGAACACAAGATTTTCGTCACAAAATTCGTCAATTAATAAGACGCGTTAGATTTTATGTTACGATTTTTCCGTCAACGATGGTGATAATACGGTCGCAATTTTTGGCGAAGTCG
>CAZVSN010000003.1:2466-9358 GCA_964629455.1 uncultured Micavibrio sp.
TACGATTTTTCCGTCAACGATGGTGATAATACGGTCGCAATTTTTGGCGAAGTCGGGGTCGTGGGTCACTGCAACCACAGCACACCCGTCATCATGCGCCAGTTTCTTCAAAATGTCTTGAACCGTCTTACTTGATTCTGTATCCAGATTTCCCGTTGGTTCATCTGCAAATATCATGCGAGGGTCGTTGGCCAATGCCCGTGCAACAGCAACGCGTTGGCGTTGTCCCCCTGATAATTGACTGGGGAGTTTGTTGATATGGTCGGCAAGCCCCAGTTTTTCCAGTTTTTCGGTTGCGCGGGTTTTAATCACGCTGTCTTTATCTTTTCCCAGACGGCGCATCGGCATCATCACATTTTCAAGAGATGTAAATTCAGGCAAGAGAAAATGGAATTGGAAGACAAAACCCATTTGTTCCAAACGAATACGGGATAATTGTTTTTCTGAATACTGTGTGATGTCCATATCATTAATGAAAATTTGTCCCGATGTTGGTCTGTCCAGCAACCCAAGCAGATAGAGAAGGGAAGATTTTCCAGACCCTGAGGGGCCTTTGATAGCTGTAAATTCATGGGTGCGAATATCCACCGTGGCTTCTTTAATCAATGTGACGGGCAGAGCCTCTGTTTCCAGGATTCGCCCTATTTTTTCAGTGTGAAGGATGACGGGTTTTTGATCTGCAACCATGATTACGACCCCCCGCGCAACACATCAACGGGCATTAATTTTGCCCCTTTGCGTGCAGGAAGATAGGCCGCAAGAATAGACGCGGTTAAGGCAAATGCGCCAGCGATTGCAAATTGTTCCCATCCCCATGCGACAGGCATGGCAATGGTTTCTGTGCTGCCCGGTGGTTTGAATTGAATAAGCCCCAAGAGTTTCATAAACAGTGTGCCGATGGGGAGGCCAATTAAATTACCTGCTATCCCCAGTAGAACCCCCTGAATCAGGAAAATGCGGCGGATGTCGTTGCTTTCAAATCCGATTGATTTCAGAATGGCAATATCGCGGTGTTTTTCCATGACAACGGTTGAGATGACATTGTAAATGCCAAACGCCGCAACAATCAGAACGGCGCTGACCACCGTGTACATGATACGGTTACGGATGCTGAGCGTGTTCATTAAATCTGCGGATTGTTCTTGCCATGATTCTGCTTTGTATCCAATCATCGTTTCAATTTCGTGTGATTTGGTCAATGCAGATTGAGGATTATCAAGTTTCATCAGAATGGAATTGATACGGTTCGGACGATTGAGAAGTGATTGCACGCGTTTCAGATTCACAAAGGCTTGTGCGCGGTCATATCCTGCGCGCCCTGTTTTAAAAATACCAACAATTTTGAATCTGCGGACTTCACCGTTTTGTGCCACAATTGTAATTGTGTCATTTAAATTGAGAGAGAGATTCTTGGCTAATGTGACCCCAATCAAAATGCCATCAGGATTCCCGAATAATCTGTCCAGATTTCCTTCGACTATATAATCACGAATGGTGGATACGGTATCAATTTCTTCGGGTATCATACCGTTGAGCGTTATTCCTTTTTCCTGCCCTGCATAACTGATAATCCCTTGGCCCACCAATACGGGAGAGGCTTTGGCCCCGTCCATGGATTTTAGGGTTTGAAGAATCTTTTCATACCCCCGAATGCCGCGCGTTTCGGTTAAGGGTTTTATATTGCGGATACCAATAACACTATCGGGAAAGAGTTTTTCAGCAGGTTGAATGCGTGGGTTTCTGTATTCGTCACTGATGGTAATATGCGGTGAATTATCAACCAGCCGTTTAATGAAATCCTGTTCTGAGCCCTGCATAATCGATGAAATTGCCAGAAAGAAGGCAACGCCCAGAATAATCCCCATCAAGGACACAAGGCTTTGTCGTTTCCGCGCCAGAAGATGTTTCAAAGCGATAAAAGCGAGCAAGCGCATTTATGGGGAATCCCCATTCTTTGTAGATATTTTTTGTCCGTCTTTCCAGTCGGCATGGTAGGGCGTTATAATTTCTTCTGTACCAGAAAGGCCAGACAGGATTTCAATATCGGTGGTATTTTTTATTCCTGTTTTCACGGTCAGATGACGAATTTTTCCATTTTCAGCAATCTGGATTTTGTTTTGTTTGCCTAGGGATTCGAGAGGTATCAGCAGGGCGTTATCTGATTTTTTTAAAATGATATTTGTTTCAGCCGTCATGCCAACCATTAAAGGAATATTGGTATCGTCAAATGATATCCTGACCCGATAGCTGCGTGCGATGGGGTCGCCCTTTGGTGTGATTGCAGAGATTTTCCCATGGAAAACGTTGTCAGGAAAGGCATCAGATTGTATCAGTGTTTGTTGTCCTATTTTGATTTGGGGAATATCTTCTTCATCCACCTCGGCTGTAATACGAAGCGGGGCGCAACACGAGAGTGTAAAAACAGGTTGTCCCGCCGATATTAATTCACCCACTTCGCCATCGCGTTTGATAATCAGGCCGTCTGCTGGCGATAGCAATGTCAGATAACTGGCTTGGGCTTTTATTTTATTCAGTTGCGCGGTGAGGCTTTCAAAATCGGCCTTTGCAGATTCCAAAACATCACGACTGATTGATCGGCTTTTATAGAGTTCTTGTTTGCGTTGGTAATCTGCGTTTGCAAAAGCAAGTTTTGCATCCAGCTCTGCTTTGCTTGCTTGAATCTCTGTATCTTCAAGTCGTGCGAGGATATCGCCTTTTTTGACTTGTTGTCCTTCGTCTGCCGACATTTCAATCAGATGGGCCGTTGTTCGCGGTGCAATGGGAACCATGATTGTTGGTTCTACCGTTCCTGTTGCATAGACAACATCAATGGCCTGCCCCCGATGGGGGGTGATGGTTGTTGCGTCTTTCACCCATAAAAAGCGCGGCGCAGCAACGCCGATGGCAAAACAAGTGAGGAAAAGGGCTGAGAACGCGATTTTTTTATTCATATTCAGCATGTTACTCCTTTTCAGGGGGCTTGCAAATCTCTTTGTCTTTTGGCCCGCATTTTGGCTTGCATTTTTGGGGGGAGTTGGGTAAAAGATTGTATTCCCAAAAATTAGTGTATCGTTTCAACGCCCCCAACCTCCGCGAAGACACGAACACTGCTTAAAATTTGGAATTAAGATAAAGGAAAACAAGATGGCAAAATTTGCCCCAGTAGAATTTTTTAAACAAGTCCGGTCGGAAGCCAAGAAAGTCACATGGCCAACCCGTCAGGAAACCATGAGTAGCACGATTGCTGTGTTTATTATGGTTGTGATTGCATCTGTATTTTTGTTTGCAGCCGATCAGGTTTTATCATTCCTTGTTCGGTTTGCATTGGGACTTGGTAGTTAAGAAGATTTTTTAAGAGAGAAGGAAAAATATTATGGCTGCACGTTGGTATGTATTGCATGTGTATTCTGGGTTTGAGGCAAAGGTTGCCGAAGCCATTCGCGATAAAGCCCAGAAACAGGGCATTGAAGACCGTATTGAAGATATTATGGTTCCAACCGAAGAAGTGGTTGAAATCAAACGCGGTCAAAAAGTGAATTCCGAGCGCAAAGTATTTCCCGGATATGTTCTGGCGAAAATGGATATGTCTGACCAAATCTGGCACTTGGTGAAAGATACACCGAAAGTCACTGGATTCCTTGGTGGTGGAAACAAACCTGTTCCAATCAGCGAGAAAGAAGCCGCCCGTTTGATGACCCAATTGCAAGAGGGTATCGAGAAACCACGCGCCGCCATCACATTCGAAATTGGCGAGAAAGTTAAAGTTATGGAAGGGCCATTTGCAACATTCGAAGGCATGGTTGAAGAAATCGATGAAGCCAAAGGGCGGGTTAAAGTATCTGTGTCCATCTTTGGTCGTGCGACACCTGTTGAATTGGAATTCTCACAGGTTGAGAAGACATAAGGCTTGTTTTTATTTTCAGAAAAAGGCGACTTGCTAAGGTGGGTCGCCTTTTTTGTTGCCTTTTTACAACTTTTGGAACGTGTAGGGTTTTGTTGCTTTGCACTCTAGCTTGCATTCCATCCTTACTGTTATACCATGTGCAGGTCGGCGTTCTGCCGTTTATCTGTCTGGCATTTATTTTTAGGAGAGAATAATGAAAAACCTTTTGTTGTGTGGTGTTGCAATAAGCACCATCTCTGCTGCGTATCCTGCTTTTGCTGCCGATGATTCTGCAATCCAGCTTGGACTTGGTGGATATTTCAAGGGGTATGTATCTTATGTTTCTCAAGATGATGTCGCGGGACAGAGTGCCCGTAAGACCGATATTCTTCGCAATACCGAAGTCCATTTCAATGGAAAAAAAGTCATGGATAATGGCGTTACAATTGGTGTTCAGATTGATGGGACTGCTGATGGTGATGATGGTTTCGGAGTTGATGAGAGTTATATTTTTGCCTCTGGTGAATGGGGTAAAGTTAATTTCGGACGTTCATATGGTTCGGCTTATTTGTTGCAAGTTGTTGCCCCTGCGGCGGATTCCAACATTGATGGTCGTGTGCAATTTATTCAGCCTATTAATTACACTGCTGCGGGCATTACGGGGATTAGTGCCTCTGCCCCTGAAACAGATTATGATCAGGATGTATCCGCGAAATATGATAAAATCACCTATATTTCCCCTGTGTTTTCTGGATTGCAGGCGGGTGTAACTTATACGCCTGAATCTGATACAGCATCGCGTGGGGGGGCGGGTAACGCATCCGACACCGATGATACAACAGCAACCAGTGATATTTGGGATGTTGCCCTTCGTTACGAGAATAAAATCAGCGATACAACGTCCTATCGTGTAGGTGCTGGATATACCAAAGCCCAAGTTGAAACGGGTACTAATCCTGATCGCGCGGCATGGAATGTTGGTCTTGATTTTGATATCGGGGCTTTTGGTATTGGTGCGGCCTATCAAATTGATGATTTGGGGGATGCCAATAACGAAGTGAAATACACTGCGGTTGGTGTTGATTATACCGATGGTGATATGGTGTATGGCGCGTCTTACTATAACAAAGATGATGCTGTGAACACGGTTGATCTGGATCGTTATTCTGTTGGTGCGACCTATAAACTTATCCCCGGAATGAGCTTTCGCGGGTCTGTAGGATATTATGATGTCGAAGATGTTGATAGCAGTGCCAATGCGACTGCTGTTTTGATTGGAACAGACATAAAATTCTAGGCCTAGGCCGTATTTGATTTTTATGGGGGCGGACAAGGAAAGCTTGTGCCGCCCCTGTTTTTTTGGTTGTATCAGGGGATGGTTGATACACCCCATTCTGAACAATTTGATGATATTTATTTTGCTGTCGAAGATGGATTGGCAGAAAGCCGATATGTCTTTCTGGAGCAAAATCATTTGCCTGATGGATGGATGGGCAAAGACACATTTGTCATTGCTGAAACGGGTTTTGGTACAGGATTAAATTTTCTGTGTGCGTGGACGGAATTTGAAAGAACGACCCAACCCCATCAGAAACTCCATTATTATTCATTCGAGAAATATCCGTTGTCCCCCACAGAGATAGAAAAATATCTGGGTCATTGGGCGCATGAGTTTAATGGACGGTTGCAAAAATTGTGTGACCTTTACCCTATGCGGGTTGGTGGATGGCATACATTCCGTGTTTCTGACCAAGTAACACTGACATTGATATTTGATGATGTGAACCGCGCCATTCCGCAGATGGATGAGCCTGTTGATTGTTGGTTTTTGGATGGTCATGCTCCCACCAAAAACCCAGATATGTGGTCAGAAAATGTGTTTTCCCATATCGGGCGGTTAAGTCGGCAGGGTGCCAGATTTGCAACATTTACGGCTGCCGGCACAGTTCGGCGCGGATTAGAGGGGATTGGATTTTCAGTCGGCAAGGCGCGTGGTTTTGGCGCCAAAAAAGATATGAGTGTCGGTGTTTTCACAAAAGAGCAACAACCGATATTTGTTCCCCCCACATATCGTAACATTGCGGTGATTGGGGGTGGCATTGCCGGTGCGGCGGTTGCATCTGCCCTGTTGCGCGAAGGATGCCAAGTTACGCTGTTTGAAAAAAATGGAATTGCGGCGGGGGCATCGGGGAATATTCGCGGATTGTGCAATCCACGCATTACGGCGCTTCGTGAAATTGAATCCGATTTTTATGGCCCCGCATTTTCATTGGCGAACAAGCTTTATCGTGACATATCAAAACATACAGATATCGGATATATCCCATGCGGAAGCATGCATTTGATGACTGATGACCGAAAAGACAAAAGATATCGTTTATTTCCTAAAAACTGGGCATGGCATAGCGACCATGCCAGAATTTTAGACCCTGTTGAGGCCAGCCATATTGCTGGTGTTGAAATTTCTCACCCTGTTTTATTTTTACCCGAGGCCGCCGCCGTATGCCCACGCTTGGTCACAGAACATTTGGCCAAAAATGTTTCTGTTGTTCAAAAAGATATATCCGATATTCAGCAGGTGGATGCGGGATGGATGGTTGATGGGTGTGTATTTGATGCCGTGATATTAGCGGGTGGGTATGAGGTCAATCGTTTTTCCCAAGTGGCACATATTCCGTTGCAAAAAGTGCGGGGACAAGTGACAGAGGTCAAATCAACCCCCGATTATGACCGTTTAAAAACCAATTTGTGTTATAGCGGGTATGCATCTGTTGCTGAAAACGGTAAGGCCGTTATCGGGTCAACATTCCAATATTGGATTGATGATGGGGCGGTATCTGATGCCGATGATGTCGAGAATTTAGAAAAGTTACAGGCGCATTTGCCCCAATTGGCAGATGGATTGCAAGCGATTGGGTCGCGGGCGGCATTCAGATGTGCCGCGAAAGACAGATTGCCTGTTATCGGCGAAGTTGATGGATATAAAGGGTTATATCTGAGCACAGGGCA
>CAZVSN010000003.1:9458-37161 GCA_964629455.1 uncultured Micavibrio sp.
CGTTCCCAAGTATCCAGCATCACCAATTCACTGAATTCGTTGATATCATCGGCGGTTGATGCCGTTTGTTGTGGTGTGGCGGTTTCCAGTGTGAAAAGGTTGGTCGATGGCATAAAACTTAAAAGAAGAATAGCGCACGCGGCGGTTGCCAGACCACCAGACCACCATGTTTTACGCATTAAGAATGCCGGTTTCTTTTGTGGGGTCAGTTGTTGGTGTGACAAGGCAGTATCAATCATGTGATTGATTTTGTTCGGAGCCAGAAACGGAATAATATTATCCATGGACTTTCCTGTTTCTATCAAATCAAACGGATCGCGGGGCAAAGACATGTTTCTCTCCATTCAGGTTTGACGGTATTAGTTTTTCAAGGGATTTGAGTCCCCGTGCAACCAGATGTTCAACGGCCTTTTCAGTTGTTTTCATGGTGGTTGCCACATCGCGGCGGCTATTGTCATGAAAATAGGTCAATAATAAAGCTTCCTGTTGTCTATCTGGTAAATTCTTAATCGCTTGTAATAAAACAGCGCGATATTCTTTGTTCAATATTGTTTCGTTTGCCGTTTCGGGTGTTGCCAGAGTTTCAGGCAATTCATCTGATTTATTTTTTCGGGCGCGATGCACATCCATTGATGCATTGTAGGTCAGGCGCGACACCCATCCTTGTACAGAACCGCCTGCTTCCCATCGTGGAGCCACTTGCCACAATTTAATCAGAACGTCTTGTGTCACATCTTCGGCAGAGGCACGGTCACCCGATAAAAATCGATAGGCCATTGCAAAGATTTTCTGACTTAATGCATTGGACAGGGTACGGAAGGCGGCTTGGTCGCCTTCCGCAGTTTGTTTCAGCAGTTTGGTTAATTCCGCATTGTCCACGCGATGATCGTCCTTAGTTTTTATTCAGAAGATTTATTTTCTGATTTGTGTTCACGACGTTCTTTCATGCGTTCTTTGAATTTTTCACGCATTTCTTCACGTCCCTTTTTCAATTCTTCGGGAGAGAGTTTTCCGTCTTTATCGCCATCTGTTTTAGAAAACATTTCATCCAGACGCGCTTTGTGTTCTGCTTCCATTTCATCTTTGCTCAGGAAACCATCATCATTGGTGTCTGTTTTTTCAAAGCGTTCTTTGCCACGTTTTTCCATTTCTGCATGGCGGTCGTCAGCACGGGGGCCACCTTTATCTGAACTCTCTTCATGGGATGAGGTGTGTGGTGCATCCTCTGCCAAAACGGGGGCAGACGAGAGAGCGAGTGCGGCTAAGGCAAGCGCAGATAATGTTACTGATTTCATTTTCATTGGATGTATCCTTTCGTAGAGTCGATTTGAGGAGTGTATCAAAAATCTGTTATGTGACTATAACGGATTGCACAGAAAAATCCCCCTTGATCTGCCCAATTATTTTCATAAATATTTTATCTCATTGATAATTCAGGGATATTTAGATGTTGGGTGGATTGATATCTTCGTGTTTCAGGATGGCGGTTTGCCGTTTATGGTCTATTTCCAGTTCTACTTTTTCTGCTTCAAGTCCGATGACCGATAGGGTTTTGGCTGCAATCACCATACTGGCTTCTAAGGCTTCGGGAATAGCGTGGGTTGCCCCCATACTATAGAGTTTATCCATATGTCCTGTATCATGCGTGCGAACAATAATCGGAATATTCGGCCATTCTGTGCGCAGTGATTTTAATATCATTTCAGCCGCGTCAGGGGAATCTATCGCAATCACAATTGATTTGACTGAGTCCACATGAAGCTTTCTCCAGATTGCAATTTTACGGGCATCTGCAAAGATGACGCGATGACCTTGTTCTTTGAGTAATTTCACTTTTTCAAAATTATGTTCGACCGCAATAAAGGGAATTCTTTGTTCTTCTAGCAGTCCACCCAATAAGCGTCCGACCCGCCCGTAGCCAGCAATCAGAACGATTGGCAAGTCTTTAGCGCGCACGTCAGATGATGATGTGATGTCCTGACTTTCCATGAGGTAGTTTGTATTCAAATGCAGTTTGCGGATAAAGACAGGTGATAGTTTTGTCAGGAGCGGGGTCATAAAAATAGAGAGCGAAGCAACCAGCAAAAAGAATTGTCCGTCATGTTTGGGGATAATCCCCGATGCGATAGCAAGCCCCAACATTAACAAGGCAAATTCACCAGCCTGTGCCAATCTTACAGATGTTTCCATGCTGGTTGTTTTCGGAATTTTAAATTGGCGTGCCAAAGGATAGAGGCAGATTGTTTTTATCAAAAACAATCCCAGTACTGATGCGGGAATCCAGAAAGGATGTTCAATGATTGTCAGGACATCCACCTGCATTCCAACCGAGAGAAAGAATATACCGAGCAAAAGGCTTTTTACAGGTTCGATGATGACTTCTACTTCATGACGGAAATCTGTTTCAGCAACCAATAGCCCAGCTAGAAATGCCCCAAGAGCAGCAGATAGGCCAAGGCTCTGTGTTAAGACGGCCCCACCGATGGCTAGCAGAAAAACCAGCGAAACAAGCCATTCCGGATTTTTTGCCAGACTTAAATACGACAATATCGGTTTTAACAGTTTTGTGCCCACAATATAAATTGTTGTCACCACAGTTACTGCGATAAGTAATGATTTTAATAGCACAAACAGGATGGGTTCACCCCCGCCTGTGTTGCTTAACCCGCCTAAGATAACCAACAAGGGAACAACGGCCAGATCTTGCATCAGCAGGATAGAAAACGCGACAAGCCCCACAGATCTGTTGGATTGATGCTGTTCTTCTAACAGTTGCATTACGATTGCAGTCGAAGACAGGGCAAAAGAGAAGCCGATGATAATTGATGTTTGAATACTGTTGCCAAAGAGGAGAACAATTGTTGCGATTATGAGCGTTGTTACAAGAATTTGGGCGGTTCCAAGTCCTAGAACAAGTTTTTTCATATCCAGAAGACGTTTCAGGGATAATTCCAGTCCGATCATAAACATCAGAAAGATAATTCCGATTTCGCCCAACAGGCTGACCGTTGAGATATCTGAAATTGTAAAATGATTCACAACGGGCAAAATATCTTTGAGTTGTGTGAGGCCAAAGGGCCCGATAATCAATCCGCAAATCAGGTAACCAAGAATAGGCGATATTCTTAGTTTCTGGAAAATGGGGACGAGAACACCTGCAATTGTAAAGATAATCAGGATGGTCGAAAGGGAGCCGAGGGCGTGAGCGTGATCTTGCATAGGGCTAATTTATGAATCTGCGGGGTGGTTGTCAATTGAAGACCGATTGTTTTGGAAACTTTCTTTTATTATCAAAGAGGCTGTTGGCAAGTGTTCTTTTTGTCCCTATGATTACTTTCTATTCTTTGTTGTCACCGTATGCGGGAGCACCCACACCATGTCTTCAAATTCTGCTAATCGCCCTTTATCACCCCATTTGCAAATCTGGAAATGGACGTTGACCATGGCGATGTCTATTTTGCATCGTGCCTCTGGCATCGCTCTGTCTATCGGGACACTGGTTCTGGTTTGGATGTTGGTTGCGGCTGCATCGGGTCAGATGGCGTATGAAACGTTCCACGGATTTGCAACATCGATTATTGGACAGTTATTATTATTCGGGTGGACGGGTGCTGTGTTTTATCACCTGTGTTCGGGTGTGCGTCATTTGTTGATGGATGCGGGATATTTGTTGACCATCCCCCAAGCCGAAAAAGCAGGAAAAATTATTATTGTTGTTTCAATTGCGCTGACCTTTGCTGTATGGGGCGCCATTAAATTTTTTAACGGAGATGTATAGTCATGGCCAATAAATGGGAAGCAACACCGTTTAAAAACCCCTTGTCGCGCGCGCGTGGCGTGGGGTCCGCCCATTCGGGAACACATCATTGGATACACCAGAAAGTAACGGCTTTGGCCAATATTCCCCTGACCCTTTGGGCGGTGTGGTCGGCGATGACGTTGGCGGCCACAGGTGCCAGTTATGATGTTGTGCGCGCGTTTTTTGCACAGCCAAGCAATGCTATTTTGATGCTTATCTTTTTGTTGTCTGTTTTTTATCATGCGGCACTTGGGTTGCAGGTTGTGATTGAAGATTACGTTCATTGCGAGAAGTCAAAAATGCTTTATTTAATCGTGATGAAATTGGTTGTTTTTGCCTTGGCTGTTGCTTCGGTGTTTTCAGTTTTGAAGTTGGCCATTTAGATTTACCCCCTTTGATAGGATGCAAGTATGACATACGAAATTATTACCCATGAATATGATGTGGTTGTTGTTGGCGGCGGCGGAGCAGGGCTTCGTGCGGCCATGGGCATGTCTGAAAAAGGATTGAAAGTTGCCTGTCTGTCCAAAGTCTTCCCGACGCGGTCGCATACCGTTGCGGCGCAGGGCGGAATTTCTGCAGCACTTGGCAATATGGGTGAAGATGATTGGCGTTTCCATTTCTATGACACCATTAAGGGGTCGGATTGGTTGGGCGACCAAGACGCGATTGAATATATGTGCAAGGAAGCCATTCCTGCCATTATCGAACTGGAACATTTTGGTGTGCCGTTTTCACGCACAGCCGAGGGAAAAATTTATCAACGTGCATTCGGTGGGATGACAACGCATTACGGACAAGGAACTGCGCAACGGACTTGTGCCGCCGCCGACCGCACTGGACATGCGATTTTGCATACGCTGTACACCCAAGCCTTAAAATTCAAAACAGAATTTTTTATCGAATTTATTGCGCTTGACCTTATCATGGATGATGACGGGTCTTGCGTTGGTGTTCTGGCGTGGAATTTGAATGACGGAACAATTCATGCATTCCGTGGACATCAAACTGTTCTGGCAACGGGTGGTTATGGTCGTGCATATTTCTCATGCACATCTGCGCACACATGCACAGGGGACGGGAATGCCATGGCGCTACGCGCTGGATTGCCATTACAAGATATGGAGTTTGTTCAATTCCACCCGACAGGGATTTATGGGTCAGGGTGTTTGATTACCGAAGGTGTTCGCGGTGAAGGCGGGTATCTGACCAATTCCGAAGGCGAGCGTTTTATGCCACGTTATGCGCCAAGCGCCAAAGATTTGGCATCGCGTGATGTTGTGTCCCGTTCGATGACGATTGAAATTGCCGAAGGGCGCGGTGTGGGCGAACATAAAGATCATATCCATTTGCATTTGGAACATCTGGATGCCGATATCATTCATTCACGTCTTCCTGGTATTGCCGAAACCGCCAAAATTTTTGCGGGCGTTGATGTGACTAAAGAACCTATTCCCGTTTTGCCAACTGTTCATTATAACATGGGTGGTATTCCCACCAATTGGCGTACCGAAGTTGTTGCCCCAACCAATGCCGATCCGAACCGTGTTGTTCCCGGATTGATGGCGATTGGTGAGGCTGCCTGTGTATCTGTTCATGGCGCAAACCGTTTGGGGTCGAATTCGTTGCTGGATTTGGTTGTGTTCGGCCGCGCTGCTGCGATTCGCGCGGCAGAGATTGTGAAACCCGGAGCCAAGCATAAAAAAGTATCTAATACATCCATTGATAAAGCATTGGCGCGTTTTGACGGGTTTAGAAATGCCAAAGGATCAACCGCAACATCTGATATTCGTATGAATATGCAACGCACGATGCAAAATCATGCTGCTGTATTCAGAACAGGCGAAAGTTTGGAAGCGGGATGCAAAAAAATATCCGATGTGTTTGCATCTAAACAAGATGTTAAAGTGGGCGATCGGTCATTGGTCTTTAATACTGATTTGGTTGAAACACTCGAGTTGGATAATTTGTTGTCCCAAGCCGTTGTCACCATGTATTCCGCAACCAACCGTAAGGAAAGCCGTGGGGCGCACGCGCGGGAAGATTTCCCAGATCGTGATGATGCAACATGGATGAAACACACGGTCACATGGATTGATGAAGCAGGGAAAACCCAAATCGGATATCGCCCTGTTATTCTGACGACACTCACCAATGAAGTGGAAGCTGTTCCACCGAAAAAACGGGTGTATTAGGCTAGATTAGTTGAGGCATTGGCACGTTTGCGAGTGTCCTGCGGGTGTATCTTGAAAAGAGATTATTGCCTTGGTTTTCAAGGGTAATCGTTCCCGCTACGACGTTGTTCGGGTTTATTACAAGATTAAGTGTTGTGTCTTGGTCAAGCGATATGCGTTGTCCCACTGATTGTCCTTTGGGTAAAATATTGTTTGGTGCCAGTAGTAAATTCTGGAACAGATAATCACCCCATAATGATTGGGGAAGTTCGTTACATGTTTCAATGTCGGATAGGGGAGTTTTGTGGTTCCATATTTTCTTTTTTTCATCCCATTTTAGAAAATGAAAATCATTGCGTGTATCCGAATAGTAAAGCGCGACGAGTGTATGATTTTCAGGAATAGGGATAGAAGAGGTCGGCGTGGCATTTTGAATGACGACCAACCCGTCTTCTTTGCAGCCATCAAGAACAAGTTGTTTGACGATATATGGAGGAAGTGTTGGAAGAAATAAACAGCCTGATTTTTCCCATGCCGATTGCGCCATGTTTCCCGGACATAATGTTTGGTAATGGATTATGTTAGGGGTTTTTAAATCTGTAAAAATTGTGATGGGGTCAAACCCTATGGCAAATTGATAGCAATTCGCGCCATAGATAAAATGGCGGCGGATGGGTGGAATATCCGAAAATAGAGGTTCAGAATTAAGAGTCATTCCAGTTTTTCCCATAACAATCATAAATGTTCAAGAAAAATCAGATGAGGGCGTGTGGGATAAACTGCTTCACAAGCGGGCTTCTTCGCTGTATCCTAAACGAAGCAGTAAATGTCTTCTTTTCCTTCCTCATAAATTCACTAGAGATTCAAATGGCTGAATTTAAATTACCCAAGAATTCCGAAATTACAGAAGGTAAAACCGTGGATGCATCCCAAGGTGCAAAACGGACAAAAACTTTCAAAATCTATCGGTATGATCCCGATTCTGGTGATAACCCTCGTTTGGACACATTCAAAATTGATTTGGATAAATGTGGCCCGATGGTTTTGGATGCCTTGCTCCATATTAAAAACACGATTGATAGTTCGGTGACACTTCGCCGGTCTTGCCGCGAAGGGATTTGCGGGTCATGTGCGATGAATATTGACGGGTCAAATACATTGGCCTGTTTGAAACCGATCGAAGAGGTCAAGAGCGATGTTAAAATTACGCCTTTGCCCCATCTTCCTGTGATTAAAGATTTGGTTCCTGATATTACCCATGTCGCTGCCCAATATGCATCGATTGAACCATGGATGAAAACAGAATCGCCATTGCCTGCGCGCGAGAGATTGCAAAGTCCAGAGGACGCAGAGATCCTCAATGGTTCTGACGGCAAGGGGCCTGCGGCCTGTATTTTGTGTTTTTGTTGTTCAACATCCTGCCCCAGTTATTGGTGGAATGGCGACAGATTTTTAGGCCCTTCGGTGTTGTTGCAAGCCTACCGTTGGCTTGCTGATACACGCGATGAAGCGACAGGTGAACGTTTGGATCAATTGGAAGATCCGTTCCGTTTGTACCGTTGTCACACCATTATGAATTGCACGCGCACTTGTCCGAAGGGACTTAATCCTGCAAAATCAATTGCCGAGATTAAAAAACTTTTGGCATCGCGCGCTGGATAATTAGAGTTAAAATTTTTACATCTGAGTTAGGGGAATAAAATGGAATCTCATGCTTTACAGGAATTAGTTACTTCGTGGCTCTTGCCCTCATTTTTGGGTGCATTGGTTGCATTTGTGTTGGGGCTCGTCTGGTATCATCCCAAAGTTCTTGGGGGGCGGTGGCTTGAGGCTCGTGATTTACAGCCAGGTGATATGAAACGTCATTCCAATCCATTTATGTTGTCGTTTCCATTGTGGTTTTTAACGGCTCTGTTTTACAGTTTTCTGATTGTATCCATGGGAATTGACGGGCCACCTGAACTATTTCTGTTTTCTTGCCTGTTATGGGTTGCATTTGCTATGCCCCCAATTGTTATGGGGTCCCTTTATACAGGGTATCCGTTTAATGCGGTGGCGATTGATGCATCATATCAATTGGCTGGATATTATGCGTTGGGCTTAACCCATATTGCGCTGAAATATTTCGGTCTTTATTGATATTTATCACAATATGAATTTTGTGGAACGGACAGGATTTTATTTCTGTCCGTTTCGCCTTTTTCAATGATGATGTGTGATTTTGGAATTTTCCATTCCTTTGAAAGAAGGGCAATCAAAGCTTCGTTGGCTTTGCCTTTTTCAGGAACGGTTGTAACGGACACCTTTAGAAATTTATTTTTATTTTCGTCTTCGGCCCATCCGACAATGGCGTTTTTTGCGGCTTTCGGAGTTATGCGCACAGAGATTCGTGTGCGGCTTTCTACCATGCGAATTGTTCTTTCAGGATTCGTTCTTCCAATGAATGACCTTTATCAAAGAGGATGGTTTTGGTCAGGGTGGATTGGGATATATCAACCGATACAACATTCCTGACTTCGAATTCATCTGCGGTTGCACTGATGGGGCGTGACGCAGAGTTGATAATATCGAAACGAATTTTTGCAGAAGACGGGAGCAATGCGCCACGCCATCTGCGCGGACGGAAGGCACTGATAGGGGTGAGTGCCAGAATTTCTGATTTCAATGGAATAATAGGGCCGTGTGCTGAGAGGTTATAGGCTGTGCTTCCCGCAGGGGTTGCCACCAGTATTCCATCACAGACCAGTTCATCCATTCGGACAATGTCATCAATACTGATGCGGATTTTTGCCGCCTGACGGACTTGGCGCAAAAGCGATACTTCATTAAACGCTATTGAACTGAATGTTTGTCCGTCCATATCTGTGGCAAGCATAGACAGGGGGTGGATGGTTACGCTTTCTGCGTCTGATATTCTTTCGGGTAAGTTATCCAGATGCCCATTGTTCATCAGGAAGCCCACCGACCCTTTGTTAATACCAAATATCGGAATATCACGGTTTTCACTTTTGCGCAGTGCATTCAGCAATGTTCCATCCCCGCCAATTGCCACAATAACATCAGCAGAATTTATATCTGTTTGCCCGTATTGTGAGGTTAGTGATGCAAAAGCGTCTTGAGCATCACTTCCTTTGCTGGGGAGGAAATGGAATTTTTGCATTGTTTGTTATGCCTGTTCTTTTTTTGGAACCAGATGGGCGTTTGCATTTGCCCATGCGTCTGGATTATTCAGGAACGATTCAACGGATGCCAGAGTTTCGTCATCAAAATATTTCAGGTCGCGGGCAACCTGTAACACCGTCCACCAGTCGGTGAGGTAGTGAAGTGTCATGCCCATTTCATTCATATTATCAATTGATTGTTGGAAAATTCCGTAATGGAACACAACAAAGCCATGTTCAATGGTTGCGCCTGCGGCACGAATGGCATCAATAAAAACTTTTTTGCTTCCGCCATCTGTTTGTAAATCTTCAATCAAGACGATTTTCGGATTTTCTGTATCCATGCAGCCTTCGATTTGCGCCATGCGGCCGAAACCTTTTGGTTTTTTACGGACATAGAGCATTGGTTTATTCAAACGGTCGGATAAAAATGCGGCATAGGGAATGCCTGCTGTTTCTCCACCTGCCAGATAGTCCATATTTCCCATACCGACTTTATCTTTTAAAATGTCTGCGCCCATATCCATCAGGGTGGAACGCTCGGTTGGGAATGAAATCAGGCGGCGGCAATCGGTATAAACGGGAGAAATGCGCCCTGAGGTAAAGACAAAAGGTTCGCGGGAATTGAATAAAACCGATTTGGTGTCCAACAGGATTTTTGCTGCCTTTTGGGCAATGTCTTTGGATGGGGCGCTAATCATTTATTTGCCTTCTTCTTTCAGGTTGCTTGTACATTTAGACTTAGCAGGTAAAAGACCCAAAAAAAAGCTTGCTTTTCGGCTTTAATATACATATAAAACGCGGAATTTTAATTCATAAATTGGTTATAAAATTATAATTTATGCCCAGAATGTACGCAAGATAAAGGATTTTCAGATGAACCGCACAACGCAAACATTTACAACCAGAGCGACGTTGCCCCCTAAGCAAGAGCAACCTTTTCGTCAACCAGCGCCTGTTCGTCCCGTTCAACAACAGCAACAGCAAGGATATTGCCCTGTTGCAGTTTCCCAAATGAAGTTAATGGTTCGTGATCTTTAAGCTGTCGGTCGCCCTTTAATCAGGCTTTCCACAACGCTTGGGTCTGCCAAGGTTGAAATATCACCCAGACTATCCAGTTCATTTGCCGAAATTTTCCGCAAAATCCGTCGCATAATTTTTCCTGACCGTGTTTTGGGCAGATGTTGTGCCCATTGGATAACATCAGGTGATGCGATTGGCCCGATAATTTTCCGAACAGTTTGTACAATTTCCTTTTTGATATCATCGGTCATGGTGATGCCGTCATGTAACGTGACATAGGCATAAATCCCTTGCCCCTTGATATCGTGAGGGAAACCAACAACAGCAGATTCGGATACGGCGACATGTTCGTTAATCGCGCTTTCAATCTCTGCTGTGCCCAGACGATGTCCCGATACGTTGATCACATCATCGACGCGCCCTGTAATCCAGAAATATCCGTCTTCGTCGCGGCGTGCGCCGTCACCCGTGAAATACATTCCCTTGAACGTTGAGAAATAGGTTTGTTTGAAACGGTCATGGTCATGGTAGACCGTGCGCATTTGTCCCGGCCATGAATCCAGAATGACCAGATTGCCTTCGGTTGCACCGTCCAGAATTTTCCCGTCATTATCAACCAAAGCAGGTTGCACACCAAAGAATGGCAATGTTGCCGACCCCGGTTTGGTTGTGGTTGCGCCCGGTAATGGCGTAATCAAATGACCACCCGTTTCGGTTTGCCACCATGTATCGACAATCGGGCAGCGACCTTCGCCCACTGTGTGGTAATACCACAGCCATGCTTCGTGGTTAATTGGTTCGCCCACAGTCCCCAGAATGCGCAGAGATGAGCGGCTGGTTTTTCTGACCCATTCATCCCCCTGACGGAGGATAGAGCGAATGGCGGTTGGGGCGGTGTAGAAAATATTGACCTTATGCTTATCCACCACTTGCCAAAATCTTGACCAATCGGGATAGTTCGGAATACCTTCGAATACCAATGATGTCGCGCCATTGGCAAGGGGGCCATAGACAATATAGGAATGTCCCGTCACCCAGCCCACATCGGCTGTACACCAATAAATATCACCATCCTGATAATCAAATGACCATTGATGGGTGAGCGATGTATAGACCATATATCCGCCCGTTGTATGCAGAACACCCTTTGGTTTTCCAGTGGAGCCAGAGGTATAGAGAATAAAGAGCGGGTCTTCGGCATTCATCGGTTCGGGTGCGCAATCGGTTGATTGCAGGGGCACAACATCATGCCACCAGACATCACGTCCACCCATCCAATTGATATCGCCGCCCGTGCGTTTGAAGACCAAAACAGTTTTAACATCCGGACATGATTGGAGAGCGGTGTCCACATTATTTTTAAGCGGGACGCGTTTCCCGCCGCGCAGACCTTCATCAGCTGTGATGATAAAGGTTGAGGCGCAGTCGATAATGCGGTCACGGAGCGATTCTGGCGAAAATCCGCCGAACACAACAGAATGTATTGCGCCAATGCGGGCGCAGGCCAGCATGGCGTAAGTTGCTTCCAATATCATCGGCATGTAAATGGTCACACGGTCGCCTTTTTTCACGCCATGCGCTTTCATCGTATTGGCAAGGCGGGACACATGGTCTTTGAGTTCAGCGTAAGTGACTTTTTTATCTTCGGAGGGATCATCGCCTTCGAATATCAATGCGGTTTGGTTCGCACGGTGGGGCAAATGACGATCAATACAGTTATACGACGCATTCAAAATACCGTCTTCATACCATTTGATGGATACATCACCATCAAACGAGGTGTTTTTAATTTTGGTCGGGAATTTATCCCATGTGATACGCTTTGCCATTTCACCCCAAAATGTATCAGGGGCATTTATCGATTGCGCATAAAGCTCTTTATATTTTTCGGCAGTAATATGGGCGGATTTTTGTAAAGACACAGGCGGTTCAAAGCGTTCTTCGAAAGACATTTCTGTTTCCCCGTTTCAGATTATTTTTGGATGTCTTTCATTCTAGCATAGATTGAATGCCAGTTTCATCATGCGGCGCAACATATATAAAATTTTATGAATTTCCTAAATCGCAGATGATGTCCCATTCTGTATCGGTAATTGGCATCACAGACAGGCGGGATTGTTTGATAAGGGCGATATTATGCAGACGTTCATCTGCTTTTATATCGGCAAGTGTTACAGGCGTTTTGAATTTCTTTTTGCAGGTCATATCGACGAGGACAAAACGCGGATCGGCAGGGTCGGGATAATGTTCGCGCACCACTTCCATCACGCCCACGACTTCGCGACCGATATTGGAATGATAAAAGAAAACCTGATCGCCGCGTTTCATCGCTTTCATATTATTGCGGGCCTGATAATTCCGCACATCTGTCCATGGCGCGATGCCGTCAGATTTTAAATTATCCCACCCATAGACATTCGGTTCCGATTTCATCAGCCAGTGCGCCATTTTATTCTCTTTTACATTCGGGTTTTGTGTTTCTTTGTGAGATAGAAGCATAAATTCTAGAGCTTCGCCAAAATTATATTGACTTCAAAGCTCATAGAATTTATCTGTAAAATATAATTTCAATAATATGGTGTGGTCATGAAAAGTGAATTGGTTCAGGCTGTTTTTGAGGGGGGCAAGACAGCACATGAAAGCATAAAGGGTCTTTTGCAGACATCCGCAGGCGATGATGTTAAAGCCATTCAGGAAGCTTTGTCATTGGCTGCCGTAGAAATTCGTCTGCCGTCAGGCGCATCGGAAGATGAACGAAATAAAATCAATGTTCAACAGCAATATCAATTGGCAATTGTTTATGAATTTTTACGCCATTTGGTGGACCGCCCAATCCTTGCCAAATCTTTTGCGGAATCTGGTGGTTTGACAGATGTTTTCCAACGCGTTGCACTTTCTGGATTAAATTATTCCTGTAAAGATATTTTGAATTTTTCCAAGAAAGAAGAAACGGGTTTGTGGAGAGCAGAAATTTCCAAGCCCGAGGGTGTTACAAAAGCATTTTCGCAATTATTGGAATCGCAGATATTTTTTTCAACCAATCCAATTGATATTTTCTTTGATGCCGTAAAGGGCGATAAAATATTGAGTGTGGCGTTGTCCCAATCATTGCCCAATTCCATTCGTCATAGTTCGCATAAAATGCAGACTCTTGTTAATGTTCTGGATAGGGCGGCCAGCAATGGTTATATGCGTAAGACGCTTGCGGATTCAGGGTTTTTGAACGACATATATCTGTATTGTAAAAACCATAGTGCCCTGTTGTCCAATCGGGCAGGGTTTATCGTGTCCCAAATCCCCGAATGGCAGTGCGCTGTGTTTAAATAGCTATTCGCCTTCGCCTCTGGCGGGGCGGTTGAGGATAGACGCCACCGCATCATGCACAGGTAGGTTGTTATAGAGGCAATTGTAAACCCCTGTCACAATCGGCATATCGACATGATATTTTTCAGCCAGATAAATTGCTGCCTTTGCCGTTGTAATTCCTTCGGTCACAGAATTACGCCCCGCGATAATATCATTCATTGTTTTACCCTGAGCCAGTTCAACACCACAGGAAAAATTGCGCGATTTTAGACTCGAGCAAGTCAGCATCATATCGCCCACACCGCATTGCCCCATTAATGTTTCTTTTTGTCCGCCGAGCGTTACCGTCAGGCGAGAGATTTCAGCAAGGCCGCGTGTGATAAGGGCGGCACGGGCGCTTTCGCCCATCCCCAGACCATGGGCAATGCCGCAGGCAATCGCGATTACGTTTTTAATGGCTCCTGCAATTTGCGCCCCGATAATATCAGAACTTAAATAGAGGCGGAGATTTTTGGATGTCAGGTTTGATTGTAAATATTCACCCAATTCTGTGTCGGTTGTGGCGAGGGTTGATGCGCTTGGCAGGCCTGATGCAATTTCGCCCGCGAAATTTGGCCCTGTCAGGAATGCCAATTTTGCCTTTGGGCATTCGGATTTAAAAACATCAGAGAGAAGCGAGTGGCTTTCGATTTCAATGCCCTTTGCACAAATCACAACGGGATGATTATCGCGGAGGAGCGGGGCGAGTTGTTTCAAACTGTCGCGTATATATTGGGCAGGTGTTACGTTTAAAATAATGTCTGCCTGTGCTGCCTCTGCCAAATCATGGGTGATGTTCAGTTGCGGGTGCAGAGTGATATCAGGCAGGTAGGATGTATTGCGTCCCGTTGCAATCATATCGGCACAGAGAGAGTCTTCGCGTGCCCATAACGTGACCTGATGCCCTGCGGTTGCATAAATTTGTGCGAGGGCTGTGCCCCATGCGCCTGCGCCGATTACTGAAATTTTTGTCATGTTCCAAAATCCTTTAATTCTTCGAGTGGCCAACGCGGTTTGGCCTTTACGGTTAAGGGCGATATGCGCCCTGCTTTTAAAAGTTCAATGCCTGCCCATGCAATCATGGCACCGTTATCGGTGCAATATTCAAGTGGTGGGGCAGATAAGTCAAACCCATGTTTTGCACATGCGGTATCAAGTGCCGTGCGAATGGATTGGTTGGCAGACACGCCACCACAGACAATTAGGGATAGGTCTTTGGTTTGTGGATAGGTGCGTTTGAATTTGTCCATGGCTTGCCCTGCACGGAACGCCAATGTTTCGGCAAGGGTGTATTGGAGGGACGCGGCGAGATTTGCCAAGCTGTCTTCGGTATGTGTTTCGCCATCAATATAGTTGCGCACGGCGGTTTTTAGACCAGAGAAAGAAAATTCAATGTCTTTGGAATGCTGCATTGGAATGGAAAACGGATATGCGGTTTTGGCGCCATGGAGATTTTTGCAACGTGCTGCGAGTTTTTCAAGATGCGGTCCGCCCGGATAAGGCAGCCCCATCATCTTGGCTGATTTATCAAAACATTCGCCCACGGCATCATCACGCGTTGATGCCCAGAGGTGATACACACCAACATCTTCGGCAACCAGAATTTGTGTATGCCCGCCCGATACCAATAAGACCAGATAGGGAAACGGAATATCTTTCATCAGACGCGGTGTTAGGGCATGGGCCTCGAGATGATTAACCGCCAGAAACGGTTTATTATGGGCGAGGGCAATCGATTTTCCTGCCATCATTCCCACCATCACCCCGCCGATTAGGCCTGGGCCACAGGTGGCGGCAACGCCATCCAATTCGGCAAATGTTAATTTTGCCTCTTCCATTGCCGATTTTATCAGGGTGTCGATATGGTCCAAATGGGCGCGGGCGGCAATTTCAGGGACAACGCCGCCAAAGATACGGTGGTCTTTGATCTGGCTTAAAACCAGATGCGACAAAACTTCGCGCTTGTCGTTGATAACGGCTACACCCGTTTCGTCGCAACTGGTTTCAATCCCTAGGATATTCATAAATCTTGTCTACCTTGTTCGTAAGCAGAGAACAAGGGGGTGCTTTCCATTGCAAAAGCCCTTTGTTTCGGCTATCCCTTTATCCCATAATTTAGTTTAAACATAATACCTGAAACAGCTAAAAACAAAAAATGTCGCAAAAACTCCGTATTGGTACCCGTGGCTCACAATTGGCCCTGAAACAGACGCATTTGGTGGCGAATGCGTTGCGCGTTGCGCATCCTGATTTGGATATCGAGATTATCGAGATTTTGACATCGGGGGATTGGAAACCATCCCAAGGCGAAACCCGTCTGATGGAAGCCAAAGGCGGTAAGGGACAATTTGCCCATGAAATCGAACAACGCATTCTGGCGGGCGAGATTGATTGTGGTGTGCATTCGTTAAAAGATATGCCGTCATTTTTACCAGACGGGTTAGAGATAAACCATTTCCTGAAACGCGAAGACCCGCGCGATGCGTTTTTATCCCCTAAATACAAACATTTTTCAGAGATGCCAGAAGGCGCAGTGATTGGAACATCCAGTTTGCGCCGTCAGGCTTTTGTATTGCATAAATTTCCGCATTTAAAAGTTGTTCCATTGCGCGGTAATGTTGCAACGCGTATCGAGAAATTAGAACAAGGGCAGGTGGATGCAACCTTTCTAGCCATGGCGGGATTAAACCGTTTGGGGCTGTCATCTCATGTTGCGAGCGTATTAGAAGCAGATGAATTTTTGCCCGCGTGCGGCCAAGGAATTATCGGGATTGAAATTCGTTCAGGTGATGTTGCAACATCCCGTTTGTTTGATGCCATTTCATGTCCTGTAACAACATTGGCAGCTATCGCAGAGCGTGCGACTTTACAAGTTCTGGATGGATCATGTCATACACCTGTTGGTGCGTATGCCGTTGTTGAAGGCGGGCGTATGGTTTTGAAATGTGCCGTTGGGCATCCTGATGGATCTTTGTTTTTTGAGGATTCTATAGAAGGCCCTGTTGCAAGCGTCGATGATGCGTGCACGATGGGGCAGGTTTTGGGGTATCGTTTAAAACCAAGATTGCCTGAAGGGATTTTATAATATGTCCCGCCTTGTTCTTGTGACGCGCGAAATAGAACAGGCCAAAGATTTTTCGGCACAGATACAAGCTATCGGCGGCGTTCCTGTTATCCAGCCTTTATTGGACATTGATTATTTTCCTGTTGATTTTAAAAAGATAGCCAAGCCACACGCGATTGTTTTAAGTAGCCCGCAGGCGATGAGAGGGCGTGAGTTCCCAATCTTATGGGCTGATGTTCCTGTGTTTTGTGTTGGTTTGAAAACCGAAATGGTTGCGCGTGATGCGGGCGCAAAGATTTGTATTACCGGTCGAGATGGCATAGACGATATTTTGCCGATGATTCGTAAAAAAATACCAGCAGGACAAACAATTCTTTATGTGTGTGGAGAGCATATTCGTCGCCATTTGCCCCATGCTTTGCCACAGCATCATGTTCAATCAATTGTGACATATTGTGCAAATACGGTGGAGGGTCTTTCCCAAGAAACGATTGATTGTTTCTATCGATTGCACACCATAACCTTGTTTTCCCCCCGTACTGGATTGATTCTAAAACAATTCATGGGGAAATATGATTTAAATCATTTTGCGGTTACTATAAATCTCTTGTGTCTGTCATCGTCGGTGTTAGAGTCGGTGAAGGATATGGGGTGGAAGTCGTGCTATGTTGCAGGTGAACCGACCCAGTCTGGTATGATTGATAAATTAAAAATGATATGTAAGAGCAATTGATGACACAAAATTCTTCAGATTCTAATGCTACTATCGGGCGCGCCATTGATATTATTGAACGGTTTGGCGGTATTCGCCCCATGTCATCTAAAACAGGAATCCCTGTGACCACCATTCAAGGGTGGAAACAGCGCAATGCCATTCCAGCCAACCGTCGGTATGAATTGGTTGATGCAGCCAACCGCCATGGAATTAATTTGTCGGATTTATTGATGGATATTGCGGGTGAAAAATCCAGTAAGTCCGAAGCAGAAACCGATAGAGATGAAATCATCATGCAAGCCCAGAAAATGGAGGCCGCACAATTAGATCCTGATTTACGACCAGCCAGCAACCATACCACAATGTTGGCTGCGGGTGCTTTGATATTGGCGGCGATTGTTTTTGGTGCGGTGATGGCAATTGCACCAAAGATTAAAACAGTATCTGAACAGGATTCGCGCATTCAGGAATTGGAACAACAGATTGCCGATATGCGCGATGCGCAGAGCAATGCTTCCCCGTCTGTGTCCCCCGAGATCGGGAATAAGTTATCTTCGTTAGAGGGGCGTATCGGACAATTAACCGAGCAGGCCAAATCTTATTCTGGTGTTATCAGTGATTTACAAGCGGGGACTATGGTTCAGCGTTTGTCAAAGCTGGAGGGGCATGTCGGTGGGTTATTGCAACAGGCCAATGCCTTTGGTTTGCAAGACGTTGTTCAAAAAATTCAATTGTTGCAATCTTCGCCCGAAGGATTGGGAAAAGTTGAAGGTTTGGTTGCTGCTTTTGCCGGTGTTGCATCTTCATCCAAAGAAGATGAATTGGCCGCATCATTTTCAAAATTACGGGACACCAATCCCGATGTTGCAGAAACATTCAAGAATGTTGCGCCAGAAGATATGAAGGCTGCTGTAATGTTGTTAGGGATGTCACAATTGCGCGATTCTTTGGCGCG
This sequence comes from uncultured Micavibrio sp., assembly GCA_964629455.1. Classification (GTDB taxonomy): domain Bacteria; phylum Pseudomonadota; class Alphaproteobacteria; order Micavibrionales; family Micavibrionaceae; genus UBA1573. The sequence continues at coordinate 27,695 of CAZVSN010000003.1, forward strand.
TGACAACACATCTTTTGATACTGATTTACAATTGTTGAAAGTGACATTGGCGAAAGATGACCCCGAATTACAGGCCGCAATTGATAAACTGGCTCCTCAATCCAAAGCGGGCATTCTAACGCCCAATGGATTGTCAAAAGAATTGCGTGGATTGACGGGTGATATTGTTCAGGCGTCGCTCAGTGGTCAGGATGTATCGATTGAAGAAAAAGCCAAAGCGCGTTTTGGGCAGATTGTTCAGGTTGAAAAAAGTGGTCAGCAAATATCAGGAACCCAGACCCAGATTATGATTGCAGAAGCGCAGAAAAAATTGGATGCGGGCGATGTTGCGGGTGCGGTTGCTTTGTTACAGCAGGTACAGGGGCCTGCTGCTGAAAAAACCAAGCCGCTTATCAATCAGGCGCAGGCCACATTAATGGCATCCCAAGTGCAACACATGTTAGGGCAAAATTTGATTTCAAAATTAAAGGGTCTGACGGGTCATTCTGCCCCCTATGTTTCAGGCGGCAGTGCGGGTGATATTATTAATCAGATTAAAAATATTGGCACGGGTGCGGTAGGACAATAATGTTTAGAGCTGTCTGGTATCTTATCAAGATTATTGTTCTGGTTGGTTTGGCCGTTTTTCTGTTGGTTCAGCCCGGTGATGTTGTCATCGGTTGGATGGATTATAAGATTACAGTTCGTTTGGGTGTGATGGCGGTTGCCATTCTGACCCTTTTGTTTTTTGTTTCGTTCTTATCAGAGTTTGCAACGCGGATTTCGTTGTGGCCAAAAAATTTGGCGCGCGCCCGCGCAGAACGTCGTCGCGCCAAGGGATATCGGGCGTTGTTACAAAGTTTGAGTTCTGCCGCGATTGGAGATCATAAAAACGCCTATTATCTGGCGCATCGGGCGCAGAAATTTTTACCAGAGGATGAGGCGGGATTACCATTGTTGTTGCAAGCGCGTAATGGTGGTGAAGGAAAAAATGAAGAACCCTATCGGTTGTTATTAAAGAATGCGGATACGGCTTTGCTTGGGTTACAGGGGTTAACGCAGAACGCTATTCTAGCGGGTGATTTCGAGAAAGCATTATTATTGGCGCGCCAAGCTTATCAAGCCAATCCCAAAAATTTTACTTTGTTGAAAGCGGTTTATGATTTGGAAGTCAGAAATCGGTTGTGGAATGATGCATTGGTAACACTGAATAATGCTGTTCGTCATAAGGTCATTACGCGTGATGTTGCCGACCATGATCGGGTTGCTATTGATTTGGCATTAGGAGATATGGCCAAGCAAGAGGGTCGACCTTTGGAGGCGGGTGAGTTTTATTTGCGTGCCTATAAACTGGATAATGATTTTGTTCCTGCTTTGGTTCGTCTTATTCAATATTATCTGGATATCGGGAAACGGCACAAAGCTCTTTCTTTGTTAGAAAAATCATGGAAGAAACAAGCGCATCCTGCTTTCCTTCCTTTATGGAGAGATTTGGTCCCCGAACAAAAACAAGGGCAGCCCAATGTCAAATTCCGTTGGTTTCAGTGGATTGCTGAATTTCATCCAGACTCTGATGTTGCTCAATTGGCTTTGGCGCGCGCAGCCATTGAAGAACAAATTTGGGGGGATGCCCGTGATGCATTGGCGAAGGCCGAGAAAATCAGACAGAGTTCCGAAGTTTATGAGTTGTGGGTGCGGTTGGAAGAAAAAACAAGCAATCGTTCCGATGTTATTCGTCAATGGTTGGATAGAGCCTATAAAGCATCCACGGGCGGTTCATGGGTTTGTACCAAGACGGGACGCAGTTTTTCTGAATGGTGTCCTGTGGTTGAACCAGAGGGATTGTTTAATACCCTTATCTGGAATCCAGAGGGCAGCGAAAGCAAGTTTAATTATGGCGTTTTAACAAAATCATCATAATTCCTATCCCAGATAAAAACCCACCGATATGGGCTATCCATGCGACTGGCGACCCGTTGGGTGCGCCCAAAAATCCGCCGATTGCCGAAATTCCAACCCAGATAAGAACGATAGGCAGGAATCTATCTTTTCCCTGACTGTTTGATGTGTCTGCACGCATCATATAGAGCATGGCTCCGAATAGGGCGCTGACCCCGCCTGATGCCCCGACAATCGGCATGGTTGAAAAAGGGCTAAACGCGATATGTGATAGGGCCGCAAAGAAAGTTCCGCCCGCATAGATCAGCAAATATTTTTTGATACCGATAGATTTTTCCATGCCGCTTCCAATAGAGAGCAACATCAGAATATTTATTCCAAGATGGAGCCATCCCCCATGAACAAAGGAGAAGAGAAAAAGTGTTAGGGGTGTCCAGATAAAAAATGGTGCGGCACCTGTCCAGCTTGCGGGGACAAGGCCCGAAAACAAAATGGCATAATTTTCAGCATCAGGAATAAATGTGAGTGATAAACCAGTTATCATCAAATGGATGAACATAAATAGACCTGCCAAAATTTTTGTAGCAGGGGGAATATTCAACATTGGCGGTGGTGATATTTTCTTTTGTTCCGGTTTTTGTTTGAAATGAATAATGTTGTCGTCGGTCATGTCGGGTACAATTCTGTTTGTTTTTCGAAATGATTATATCAGGTGTTTGGAAAACAAAAAACCCGCCATCAAGGCGGGTTTTAGAATTATTCTATTTTTAGCTGGGGGTTAGCCCGCCACTGAACATGACTTCGTTCTTTTCGCGGTTATATTTGTAAACCTTGTTTTCGTCCCCTTTTGGTTTCAAAAACGCAGGTGGCGTAAATTTTGTAACCAATTTTCCTGCGGCTGCCATCAGGTCTGTTGCAGAAATTTTGGCATGTTCCACTTGGGTAAATAATTTATCCAGAACGGCTGAGTAAGCTTCTTCGGCAATGTTCATCCCCATAACGACCATTTTGGTAATCAAACCGCTTTCAGGGAGTAAGCCTTCGACAGCAGAGGAGAAAGACGCCATGGATTGGCTTAATGATTTTTTGGCAGGACGTTTTCCACCACCGCCTGATTTTCCGCTTGAGCCAGACTCTTCGTCATCGTCATCATCATTAGCGGCAATTTCTTTGGCAGAGAGGGTTCGCATTTCACCTGTTTTCACATCAATTTCGATGAAGCTCGGGGCTTGGAAACTCACAGGGTATTTGATTAAATCCTGTGTTGGTAAATCACGACCCGTAAGGCCTGCTTTAATTTCAATACGAATTTGGGCGGGATTACGCCAGTCATAGACCACACAATGGCTTTTGTATTCACCCGGTTGCGGGCAAAGTTTCACAACACGTTTCCCCGGATAGAAAGGCTCTTCCAGACCTGCTTGTGATACGAATTCCTTGATATTGACTTGCATAATACACCTCTTCTTACTTTCTGGATCCTGCTGCGGGTCACGCTCTTTCCAATTCAATTTTATACATCGTTACTTCGTCGCTCACCTACCTAAGTGTAGGCTTCGCTCCTTGTGCCTTGTCTAAAACCGAATTGGTTTGAGCCTATCTGTTTTGCCCGTCAATTCTTGTCCAATTGTTTTCTATAATGCTGTTAAATGGTTAATATTTGGTTTACGCCAATAATTATAGAAATAAAATGCATACAATTTTATCTAATTACATAATTTGTTAAGTTTTCTGGGGCAGTATAGATATATTAAGCCGTGGGAAATTGTGTGGTACGATTTGGCTTGGTGATATGAAAGGGTTGGGACTTTATGAAATTTCAAAGAAAATTATGTATGGCATTGTCGGCTGTGGCGCTCGTCATGGCAGCTTCTGCTGATGCACATGCGTCGTCTGTTGTGAGTGCTTTTACAAATAAAGTGCAGACGCAAGTTGTCACGCAGACAACTCGTGCTGTCACTGCGCCTGTTCTGGCGCAGACAAGAGGTGCAGTGAGGACTGCCCAAACTGCAATTTCTAATCAGCTTAAACTCCCTACGACTACAAATGGTATTTTAACGACAGCCCAGACAAATCGGTTGGGGGGTGCGTTGGCAACTTCTGTTGTGAATGGTAATGCCACGGCTGTGAAAAATGCCGCTACTCAGGTGGCTGTTTCAACCATTCAGAGAAATGTTGTGGCCCCAGTCGTTAATCAGGCGACCAATGCCGTGAGGGGCGTTGTGTCTTCGGCAACGGGAACTGTTCGTCAAACAGTTGGAAATGCAACTCAATCTGTAACGAGTCAGGCAACAAGCGCCGTGAGAGGCGCTGTTACTGGTTCTGTTGGGTCTATTGGCAACGGAACGATTACTAATTTGACAGGGACGGCGCCAAGCAATGGCGGTTTGAGCCTTGGCGGAGCGACAGGAAGTGTTACAACAACCGCGGCAACAACTGCTGCAACAGGCGCTGTGACGTCTGTGGTTGCAAATGTAACACCGGGAACAATGGCCGCTGCAACCCAAGCCTTATCTAGTAGCGCTACGGGGATTGTATCTGGTGGAATTTCTTCTGTTGCATCTAATCTTACATCTGGGTCATCCAGTTCAAGCAATGCACCAAGCAATTGGAAAATGTAATCTGCAAGGTTACAAGTAGTTGAAAAGGGCACAGAAATGTGCCCTTTTTGTTTGGCGAAATTTATAAAACCTATATGCTGTTATCAGCATATCCGGAGTATTTGATGAGTTTGATTGATCCTAGTTTTTTATCCATTCTTCCTGCCTATATTGCCTTGGGCGGGATTACGGGGTTCGCCGCAGGTTTATTGGGGATTGGCGGCGGAACAATTCTTGTTCCTGGCCTTTATTATTTATTCAAACATTTTGGAGGAGATACCTATAATCCAGATGAATTGATGCACATGGCATTAGCCACATCTATGGCCATTATTTTTCCAACAGGATTATCATCGTCATGGGCGCAGATTAAGCGCGGAGCCGTTGATTGGGGCGCTGTTCGATTTATGGCGGGAGGATTGATTCTGGGATCATTATTGGGTGTTTTATTGGTATCCCATTTATCGAATGATGTTTTAAAGATTATTTTCGCGATTGGATTATATGGTGTGGCGGCCACTATCTTTTTTAAAAATGAAGATCGCGCCCCCATAGCGCTTTTCAAAGATAAAATATGCTTTATTCCCTTTTCCTGTGTGTTTGGAATTGCGTCCATATTATTGGGGATGGGTGGAGCCGTCATGAATGTGCCGTATCTTAATAGAGCTGGATATCCGCTTAAGACAGCGATTGCAACGGCTTCTGTTTTGGGGGTCGTCTTATCTTTTCCTGCTATTCTTGCCTATATCATGACAGGTGATAGCGGGTTTGGTTTTATTGATCCGATGGTTCTTCTTATTGTTGCTCCTTTTAGTGTTTTGGTTGCTCCTTTAGGGGTGCGTGTGTCCCATGCTTTGCCCGTACAACAATTAAAAATTATCTTTTCAGTGTTGATGATAGCGGTTGCAACAAAAATGGTTTTCGAGATTTTATGAAGGCAGATTTTTTCGATAGTCAGAGTTTTTGTTTCTTTGGTGCATTGGGACTTTACGCTCTGTTTGGTTCGCCGACACCAGATTCCATCGGCGTTGTTGAAGTCGTGATGGGCCTATTGATGGCGCTATCTTTGCGCATTGAAAATATTCGTTCCAATATTGGCGGGTGGTTGGTTTTATTATTGGGGTTGGTTGTTCCCCTGATTACAGGATTAATTCGAGGGCAAGATTTTCAAAGCCAGATAAGAGATATTATTCCATTTCTCTTTTTATTTTTACCTTTGTTTTATGGGTGGGTTGTTCAACAAAAAACATCCTATTTTTTATTTTCGTTGACGATCGTTGGGCTATTGTTTTCATTGAGGTCAATTTGGTCATATCGCGATATTTTAATGACACCCTTTCTATGGGGGCATGGCCCGCCCGCAGATTTGTTGTATTTGGCAAATAGCCCCGAAGTTTTGTTTTCTGCCTTATATTGCCTTGGGATGGGGGGAGTGTTTTTACTGAGAGATCGTCTTTTTATAAAAGGCGTTGGTGTCATATTGATATCTTTTATTCCTGTTCTGGCAATGGCGTTGATGATGCAGCGCGCAGGGCTGGGGGCGGTTGTTTTTGTTCTGGTCTTGTTTTTCGGTTATTTGTTGGCGGTCAGGCCGCGCCAAGCCATTCTCATCCTTATGGTGGTTGTCGGGATAGGGGTTGCGGCTTTTCCAATCATTCAATCGGTTTTTATAACCATGTGGCAAAAAACAGAGTTGGTCGGTTTGAATTCCAGACAACAGGAATGGGCGGCAGTTTGGGATATTATTCGTTCCGATTGGGGAGTGGCTCTATTCGGAAAAGGGTGGGGTGGTCACATTGATAATCCGGCTGTCGGTGGATTGAGCGTTAATTATACGCATTCTCTTTTATCCTTTTTGCTGTTGAAAACAGGAATTTTAGGGGCTGTTATCATAGGCGCTGGCGTTGCGTTGTCTGTTTTTCGGGGGGGTAGAGCCCTGTTTTATACAGATAAGGTCGAGTTTATTCTTGTTTTGGCTTTGTTTTTGCCGTTTTTGATCTCTTTTTTCCTGTATGCCAGTTACAAATCCTTGGGGTTTGGTCTGATTCTGTTAGCATTTTCACATTTATCTTCAAGAAAACTTGAAAAAAATCCCCTATCTGTGTCATAAGTTCAGAATAATCCATAAAAACATAAGATTTGTGAATGAAGAAACAACCATCCGTTCTTTTCATCAACCGCGTTTATCCCCCATCAAAGGGTGCGACGGGTCGCGTTTTGCGTGATTTGGCGCAGGCCTTTTCGCGCGATGGATGGGATGTCACTGTTTTGACAACGGGGCAAAAGCCATTAGAGTTTATGGATGGGGCGGTTAAGGTTAAAAGAATTTCGGCGCCCTCTGGGAAGACCCTTTTCCGGTATGCGGTTGTCTGGGCCAAATTGTTGATAGCGGCTTTAAGAATGCCATCACGTCAGATGATTGTAACGCTGACTGATCCCCCTTTGTTGGTGGCTGCAGGTCGTATTGTTGCAAAAATTAAACATTGTTCGCATATTCATTGGTGTCAGGATTTATACCCCGACATCTTGCCTGCTTTGGGCATGAAATTACCTGAATGGGTCATGAATATTCTGCGTCATGTTGCCCGCAAGGCGATGCGGTCTTGTGATCGTGTGATTGTTGTTGGTCGATGCATGTCCAAGCATTTGGCTTACACAGGGTTTGATATGTCGAAAGTATCTGTGATTCCCAATTGGCCAGATTTTGAATTAACCCCTGCTGCTAAAATGCGAGCCAATAAAGCTTTGCAGGCGAGCCGTTCTAAAGTCACCCTTGGCGGACGTGATATATTGAAATCGCGCCCTTTCTTTTTAGATGATGCTCCAAAATTCCGTGTTTTGTATTCAGGAAATCTGGGGCGGGCACATCCTATCTCTACTATTCTTGACGCGGCAGCCATTTTGATGGAGAGCAATCCAGAGATTGAGTTTGTTTTTGCGGGCGATGGACACGGGTTTGATAAAATGGCCGAGGCGCGTGCACGTCGGGGGTTGGATAATGTTCGCTTGCTGCCATCCCAACCTTTGTCCCGTTTGAAGGATTTGATGGAAGGTGGAGATTTACATCTTATCAGCATGAAGAATGAGGCTGCGGGGATGTTGGTTCCGTCTAAGCTGTATGCTGCTCTTGCTGCTGGGCGGCCTTGCTTGTTTATTGGGCCTGATAATACAGAAACAGCCAAGGTTATTCAGGAATTTGGTGCGGGAACAGTTGTTCCACAAGGCCAAGCGCATAAATTGGCAGAAGAAATTCTGAAATTCCGCAATGATGGGAATGTTTGGTTTGCTGCCCAGAATGGGGCTCTTCGTGCTGGCGCACAATTTGTACCTGCCAATTCCATTTCATCATGGATAAAAGGCGCGAGAGATACTATTCGCTCTCGTGTTGCCTAGGTTCTTTTGATATATAGAATCTATGATTTCTCAATCTGAAACCTTGCCCCAATTGATGGCGCGAATCTGGCTTCAAAAGGCCTATCTTTTCTATGGCGTGCTTGCGGGTTTGCTCTGTGCTCTTCTTTTGCTTGTTTTCTTAAAACCCCATTATGAAGCAACCATGATTGTGGCGCCGCCTGTTCATGATTCCAGAACAGATTCTTTTGTTGAGGGCGTTTTTGTTTATGCCCCTGAGGTTGAAGCCAAAATTCCAACGGGGAGCCCAGATTTTATTCGGTTTGAACAAAGCTTGCGGGGTGCCAGTGTCGCAGGATTGTTGTTCCAGATGGATGGGATTTCCCAGAAAATTAATGAAGACACACTCTGGCGCGGCGTGAAGGGGCGAGTTGATGGGCCAGAAGATTTGGCGCTTTATCTGTCAACCCATATTCAGATTGAATCGGTGGGCGTGACATCCAGTCGTAAAATAACATATCGACACCCTGATCCTGAATTTGCTGTGAAATTGCTTAAAATTCTGAGAAAAGCGGATGATCAGATTATTCGCACGTCGGTTAAAGCTGAAACCGAAATTAAAATTGAGTGGTTAAAGTCTGAGTTACAAAAAACATTAAACCCCGACCACCGCCAAGCATTGGCGCAATTGTTGATGACCGAAGAGCGTCGCCGAATGTTGTTGTCATTGGAAACCCCGTATGCGGTGAGTGTTGTTGAAGAGGCCGCATCGATTCCGCGCCCTGTTGTTCCTGATAAGCTACTTATTCTGATTGTTTTTGTTATGATTGGTGCTCTTTGTGGATCTTTTGTGGCGCTGATTAAATCGGATTAATACGGTATGGCTATTCCTGTTTCGGTTGTTATTGTTACCAAGAATGAAGCGCAGAAAATTGCCCTTTGCCTATCTTCTCTTCAACAATTTGATGATGTGTGGGTTGTTGATTCCAATAGTCGTGATGGAACCAAAGAAATAGCCGAAGCCAATGGGGCAAAAACAGTTTCTTATCATTGGAATGGGCAATATCCAAAAAAACGTCAATGGTGTTTGGATCATCTGGATTTTTGTTATCCATGGATTTTATTTGTTGATGCCGATGAAATGGTCACGGTTGAATTATGTGATGAAATTCAATCTGTGCTTTTGTCATCCCCTCAAGAAGCGGGATTTTTTATTACGGGTCGATATTGTCTGGGTGGAAAGATTTTACGGTTCGGGATGCCCAATCAGAAAATTGTTTTCATTCATAAAGACCGTATGAAATTTCCCGTGGTTGATGATCTGGATATTCCCGGTATGGGAGAAATCGAAGGGCATTATCAACCCGTTTTGAAAGAGGGTGCGCCGCATCTGCGAATTGGCAAATTGAATTCAATTATGATTCATTCTGCCATGGATGATGTGCGGGCATGGGATTTTCGGCATGAGAAATATGCGCGGTGGGAAGTGGGCATGAATGCCAAGGCTGCGTGGCCTGTTGACCCCGTGCCGTGGCGGCAATGGGTGAAAGTCTGGTTGCGGCAATCGCGGTTTCGCCCCGAATTGATGTTTTTGGCATGTTTTGTTGTAAAATTGGGTTTTTTGGATGGTCGGAAAGG
>CAZVSN010000003.1:37261-42026 GCA_964629455.1 uncultured Micavibrio sp.
CGCGAGAGAAATTGTTCATCGCGGCCGCGTTTCACTTGTTGTTGTGATATCCCGCCTTGTTCAAAAATACATATTGGTTTCTGGATATAGATTGCGTTTTTGTGGTTTTGTAAAAAACGGAGCGTTAAATCATAATCTGCGGCAATTTTATAGTGTGTATCATAGCGTATATCGCCCAGAGCCTGTCGGTTATAAAAGATGGCCTGATGATGTGTGAATAGCCCCCAATTGATATGTTGAGGGGTGCGGGCTGTTTTATAATAGGCACCTTCAATTGAATCGCCATAAATCAGGTCAGGGTTTGGGTGAGTGAGTGAGTTGACATGATTTAATATATCGGGGGTTGCAAACATATCCCCTGCGTTCATAAAAATGAGGTAGTCCCCCGTTGCGCGATTGATACCTTTGTTCATGGCATCATAGATGCCGTTGTCAGGCTCGTTGATGATGGTCGCGCTGGGGTAGTGGGGAAAATCATCCTGCGTTCCATCTGTCGATGCGCCGTCGATAATTATCCATTCGTAATTTTTATTGGTTTGGTTCTGGATGCTGTTTGCGGTACGCGATAATCCGTCACGATTATTATAGGTGATGGTGACAATCGAAAACTTAATTGTCCCCATTTCCAATATCTTCTGCAAAAATTGCGGTTGTTGCCAGATTGGCCAGAATTTGCGAGAGGTCTTTGGCGCCATCCATAAAGGTCAATGGTTTCGGGTCACGCGGTATAATGATGGTTGCCCCTGGGGGAATCATCGTTGCTTTATGATTCCATGCAGATACAGAGAGCGGTTGTGCGCTTCCATCGGGGAGCACAACAAAAGATCTGTCTTGGTCTGCATTGTAGGAAAAACCGCCTGCTTCGTTGATATAATCGCGTGGGTTTTTTCCAGAGCGGAATTGTAACGCTGCGGGAGAGAGAATTTCCCCTGCGACGCGCACAGTTAATGGACGTTTCGGCACATAAATTCTATCGCCTGTTTCGAGCAGAATATCGAGTTCAGGATTGCTTTCCAACATTCCAGGGTCTGCTTCAACCGTAATGCGACCTAAAGCTTCTGCCCCTTTTAATTCGGCAATTAAATCGCGTGCCATTGATATTTCTTGAATATTCGGTTTCTTATCACCCTCTGTGACCTGCATTGCTGTGGCTAGGCTCAGTTCGAGAGATCGTGCTTGTGATTTATAGCGTTGTTCTTCGCGAATGCGTTCTGATTTGCGTGAGAATATTGCGCCCTGAGGGTAGGCTTGTTCGGTTAGGCCGCCCGCACGTTTTATCAGGCTTGATAAAGTGTCCCCTGCAATCAGGTCATAGGTTCCCGGATTTTTGACTTCACCGCTTAGCAAAACATGTCTGTCTTCTATGCGACGGAAACTTTGGCCCACCCTGACAGTGTCACCCGGATGGAGGGTGATTAATGAGGCGGGGGTCGATGTTAAATTAATTTGTGTTCGTTCTGTTGATTTATCTGCTCTGGGTTGGGTGATTTCAACGTTGCGGATATTGGCCTCTAGCGATGCTCCTCCTGCAACGGCAAGTAAATCATCAAGCGTTGTTTCGTTGGCAATCGGGTAAGACCCGCTAGACCTGATTGAGCCACGCAAAAAAACAGCATGTTCAATCAGGAAATTTTTTATATCATTTTCGATGCTGGGGGACGGAGATTTTATATCTGGATCCGAAGCGCCATCATCTGGTGTGTTTTTTTCTTCTGGTGTTTTGAGTTGTAAAATATCTGCACGAGAGAAAAGGGTGACGATATCAGATTCCTGAAGTTGAACATCTGTCTTGTGGGACATGATTTGAAGGGGTGAGAAGGCTATGAATTCTTTTGAAAGCTGTCCTGCGTTCCATCTTTGAATAACGCCGATAAGAGGATAGCTGTTTGCCCCTAAAGCGTTTTCGTTTTTAAGCAGGTAAGCAAGAGATGGTGTTTCTGCCAGTGCAAAGAGCCCCGCTTGGGGTGTTTCCCCGATAAGTTCGATGTTGCCAGAGCGAATTTCGTTGCCAGATTGCGTGGGTTGATTAATCAGCAGGATATCCCCATCGCCGAAAATACGATCATGGGAATTGGTGACATCACTTACATTGTCTGCTGTTTTGTTTTCAAGGTTGAGGCGAATGTATCGTGTTTGCGATGGAAGCAACGATCCCCCTGCCAAATCCAGCATATCATTCAATGATAATCTTTGGCTGGGGCTGTCTTGGTCTTTTGATAGAGTGTTGCGAGCAGGAAGAATTTCATAGATGGCGGGGCGTTTGGCAGCGCCTGCGATAGCCAGTGTCGGGCCGATTGGCGGGACAATAATTCTGTCGCCATCGCGCAAAGAAATATCGGTTGTTCCTGATCCGTAGATAAGGATGCCATACAAATCAATTATTGTTGTGTGGTTATTGCGAATAAGTTTGATCTGGCGGAGGGTTCCTGATTTTGAAATGCCGCCTGCTGCTCCGATTGCATCAATGACAGTATTGAATGTTGCCAATGTCACTTGTCCCGGACGCGTGACATTGCCAGCAATGCTGATTGAGAGTTGTCGTGTTTTGGTGACGGAGAGAAATAAATCAGTATTGTAAATATCACTGGTCAGAGAAATCAGTTCTTCTTTTACGGCCTTAATTGATTTTCCTGCGGCACTAATTGGGGGAAGGTCTTCGATAACCAACAGGCCGTCTTCGCTAATCCGTGTGTTGAGGTTGATGCTTCGCCCTCCACGAATCAGAATATTGATTTCATCGCCCGCCTCTAAAATATAACTGTCTTGGACGGCGGCCCCTGATGCTGAGGTCGGTGTGTTTGGGAAGCTGTTATATCCGAATTGATAAATCTGTTCGCGCAACCTGCGGGAGTACATGTCTTCCAATGGAGATTGTTTTTCTTCCGAGAGAAGTAAATCCGATGATTTAGGTGCAGATGTATTGGGCGCGTAGGCTGATAAATCAATTTTTTGAATATCATCAGTTCTGAGGAGAACGGGGTCTATGGCGATTTTGTCGGGATCCACATAGTGCGAGATGTCGCGCGGATTGATTCTCGGTTCCGCCGCCCAAGCGGCGTAGGAAGTTATGTTCAGGCACATAAGGGCACTGGAGGATAAGATAAGGCGCTTTGACCAGTTCATATTCAACACTTAAAGATTAGTAAGTGTTGATACGCTACAACATGCATATGTAACCGCAAGCGCGCAGCCGTGAGGGAGGCATCTTATATACAGATAATTATGCATTTGGTTTTATGGCGGCAGGAAATGCGCGGAAATTATGATTTTTTGAAGATTCTTTTATAAAAATGAAAAAAAGATGAAAAAGATGTTTGACAATCTGAAATCACCCGAGTATAACCCCGACCTCTGCAGCGCTGAACCGCTTGAAATTGCAAGCAAAACAAGCCTGTAGCCCTGGAAATAAAGATTGTAAAATTTTTAAAAAAGGGGGTTGACGGATGAATAACTTATCGTTATAGTCCGCAAACCTAATCGAAATTGAGGGCTCTGACCGCCCGGTCGCAAAACCGGAAAGTCTTTATTGCCCTCTGGTTATTGAACATCGTGAAATGAAAAGAGAAGATTCGCAGGCAGCAGTAGCGTGATTATCGTCACGTTGTTAATGATCTGTTGTTATGCGAAATCTGCTCATGCAGAAAATACGTACCATAATAATAGGTCTCAAAATATTTACTTGAGAAACAAATACAGATGATGTTTTTGATATCATGGATTCAAACTTGAGAGTTTGATCCTGGCTCAGAACGAACGCTGGCGGCAGGCCTAAAACATGCAAGTCGAACGGGTGTAGCAATACATCAGTGGCGCACGGGTGAGTAACGCGTGGGAACATGCCCCTTAGTACGGGACAACGTCGGGAAACTGACGCTAATACCGTATAATATCTCCGGATCAAAGATTTATCGCTGAGGGAGTGGCCCGCGTCTGATTAGCTAGTTGGTGAGGTAATGGCTCACCAAGGCTACGATCAGTAGCAGGTCTGAGAGGATGATCTGCCACACTGGGACTGAGACACGGCCCAGACTCCTACGGGAGGCAGCAGTTAGGAATATTGGACAATGGGCGAAAGCCTGATCCAGCCATGCCGCGTGTGTGATGAAGGCCTTAGGGTTGTAAAGCACTTTCGTTGGGGATGATAATGACCGTACCCAAAGAAGAAGCACCGGCTAACTTCGTGCCAGCAGCCGCGGTAATACGAAGGGTGCAAGCGTTGTTCGGAATCACTGGGCGTAAAGAATGCGTAGGCGGCTAGACAAGTCGGGAGTGAAATCCCAGGGCTCAACCCTGGAACTGCTCTCGAAACTGTCTTGCTAGAGTCCCGGAGGGGTTGGCGGAATTCCGAGTGTAGAGGTGAAATTCGCAGATATTCGGAGGAACACCAGTGGCGTAGGCGGCCAACTGGACGGGAACTGACGCTGAGGCATGAAAGTGTGGGGATCAAACAGGATTAGATACCCTGGTAGTCCACACCGTAAACGATGTGTGCTAGTTGTCGGGCAGCTTTGCTGTTCGGTGACGGAGCTAACGTTTTAAGCACACCGCCTGGGAAGTACGGCCGCAAGGTTAAAACTCAAAGGAATTGACGGGGACCCGCACAAGCAGTGGAACATGTCCTTTAATTCGTAGCAACGCGAAGAACCTTACCTACCCTTGACATACCAGTTGGGATTACCAGAGATGGTTTTCTTCATTTAGTTGGACTGGATACAGGTGCTGCATGGCTGTCGTCAGCTCGTGTCGTGAGATGTTGGGTTAAGTC
>CAZVSN010000004.1:0-24272 GCA_964629455.1 uncultured Micavibrio sp.
GGCGTGATCCAAAATCAAAAGACCCAACATGGTATTTGGTTGAAACATCAGATGACGTTCCAGAAGAGCATAAAAATCCGATGCCTGATGCGCGTTAGAATTTAGGCCGCAAAGACGGTTTTATTTTCGGGAGAGAGTACAGAGCTTAGGCCGTCTGTACAGCTTATATCCCTTAATTTCTGGAGCAGGCGCGGTTCGCGGAACATGCGCGTAACGCGGGCCAGATATTGAAGATGGAGCGGCCCATTTTTACGCGGTGAAATTAATACCAGAATAATATCTACACCACGATCATCAATTGCTGAAAATCCAACAGATGATTCTAATCTGGCACAGAATAGATAGGGTTCTGTGATTGAATCGGACACCCAATCAAACAGAGCTATTCCATCCCCTATCCCAGTCATTGATGTCTGGAATAAATGATCCATGTGATCATGTGTTTCTGATGGGCCGAGTGAAGTGTTATTGGCAATAATAGAGGATATATTTTTGATCACTTGGGCGGCATTGTCACCTTTGACCCCAAAACGCACACTTGAGAAGTGAATTTCATTTCCTATTTGCATTGCAGGCATCCCCTTTTGCCGAATGTGAATGCGCTCTGTTTATAGGAGAGTGATTTGAAATGCTAGCGGAAGATGTGTTCAAATTAAAAAAAATCCCGAAGAAAAAACCGCCATTTTGTGGTGGCGGTTTTTATCAAATCTACACTTGTGATTTTTTTAATTATTCAGCCGCGACCGAGGCAGATGATTTTTCTTCTGCTGGTTCAACCCATCCAATATTTCCATCAGTACGACGATAAATCATATTCAGGCGGTTATTTTTAGGGTTACGGAATAGCAAGGCCGATTGCCCTGATAAATCCATTCGCATGACCGCATCGGCCACACTCATTTTCTGGATATTCGTCGATACCTCGGCGATGACCAGTGGATCATCCCCTTGTGGAATATCCTCTTCTTCTACATCTGCTTCGGATAATCCATCCATCGCTTTGACCGCTAGTATATAATCATTTGCTTTGGTGAGTTCGCTTTCAGGCGTTTGCTCCAACCGATCATGGTGGTCACGCAGGCGTTGTTTGTAGCGGCGCAATTGTTTTGCAACTTTGTCGGCAGCAGAATCAAATGCAAGATAGGCGGTTGTTTCTGTCGCGCTTGCCTGAACCATAATATCTTTGCCAACGCGTAGAGAAACATGAGCCTTAACAAAGGAATGGCTTTCTGGGCTGAATGTAACGCCGACATCAATTGCACGATTGAAAAATTTTGAATTAATATCTTCCAAGCGGTCTGTCACATGGGTGCGCAAAGCGTCCCCCACATCCATTTGTTTTCCGTGAATTGCGAGTTCCATATTTTGGCTCCTTTTTTATTGTTATGGGAGAATATATTCTATTCATACAGCCAGACCCTTGATGAAGAGTTAATGGGCTGATAAGAACGATATAGTTTTATTCTATCATGTGAAAAGTTGAACAAAAGATAAATAGTGTCGCATTCATTAAAATATATTTCTGGATCTTTGGCGAATTTGCCTATCGGGGTATTCGATTCTGGTATTGGTGGATTGACCGTATTGCGGGCAATGACCCATCATTTTCCACAAGAGTCCTATATTTATGTGGGAGATACGGCGCGCTTACCTTATGGAACCAAAAGTCCCGAAACTGTTATTAAGTACGCCCAAAGCCTGACAGCCAAGATTCTTGAAAAAAAGGTCAAAGCGATTGTTGTCGCCTGTAATACGGCCTCAACCCATGCTTTGGGGGCTGTCAAAGAAATGGCTGGAGATTTGCCAGTTATCGGTATGATTGATCCTGCTGCCGATGCGGCTCTTGCGGCCACAAAATCGGGGCATATCGGTGTTATGGCCACTTTTGGCACGGTTAAAAGTGGGGCGTATGAGCGAGCATTAAAATTGCGCGCCCCTGATTCCCGAGTGTCATCAGTTGCGTGTCAGATGTTGGTTGCTTTGGCTGAAGAGGGGTGGGCGGACGGAGATATTGCGCGCGCAACCCTTCATCGCTATCTGGATCCTGTTTTTAATCAATCGGCTGCGCCTGATACTTTAATTCTGGGCTGTACCCATTTTCCTGTTTTTGCGCCAATATTACAGGACATTCTTGGGGGCTCCGTTACTTTGATTAACAGCGGAGAAGCGGCATCACTTCATTTGGCGCCTTATTTAAAAGGCGATATTAAACCTGCCAACCCATCAATTGAATTTCTGGTAACAGATGATCCTGCCCGATTTGCTGAAAATGCCGTTAAATTTTTTGATAGTCGGTTAACTGCCGAGAATGTTCATTTAATTGATATCAAATGATATATATTTTTCATATTTATTTTAAACTCAAGGATTAAGCTTGAAATTGTGCGGTCATTTCATTTTTTGTGCGATTTTTGCAACACTTTAATATTATGGAAATCCTAACTATTGACTCTTGTTCCAAATCACTTTAGAAGAGGGGCAGATAAAACGCTGAGGTCTGTGCATAAACCCACTGGCTTTGGTTGGAAAAAGGTGTTGTTTATGCTAAAACCATCGCATTACGCTGCTTCGGCAGTTCAGAACTTGGGCTTAGACCTGCATAGCATCTTGCATAACGCAAACAGAGAATCCGGATCTCTTCACGTCAGATAGCAATTTATCACCATATGATTCCATCAACATTATCATCCCAGTTTTCTGCCAATTCGTCTTCTATGGCTTTGCCTATGTGGCAACGTCTGATGTTGTCGATTTTTGCGGCTTGCCGTTTGAAAACTCGCCATTTGTTGACCCGCGATAATCATTTGCGATTGCGTTATGTTGCTAGCGCTGTGGCCGGTGTCGCCCTTATTTTCGGTTTATATGTTGGTGGACGGATTGATCCTGCCCAACAAGAATTGGCAAGCGCCGAGTTTGTATCCGAGATTGAGCCAGCTGCCGGTGTTGTGGATGCCACCCCTATGCTATCTTATAAGAATTTGTTATCAGGCAATTTCCTCAGCAATCATCGTGATGCAAATGGTCAAATTCGTCGCGATCCTTCTGTTAAAGAATCTGTTGCCCTTGCCGAAGAGGCCGATTCCCCTGCCGCAGAAGAGCGACGGATTGAAATTGGAAGCGGCGATACTCTTGCTGGCGTTTTAGTCAAATCTGGTCTTGAGTTGGGTGAGGCTCAAACTGTTGTTAATGCAGTTTCTCGTCATTTTAATATGAAGGGGTTGCGCCCTGGTCAGGTTTTCAATCTGACTTTAGAGCCCTCAGACACTCAGACAGGATATCAGATTGCTAATTTAACCTTTTCTCCTGACCCTTTACGCACGATTGAAGTTTCTCGGGATAATGATGGGGATATTGTTTCCTCTCTTGATAAGAAATCAGTCAAGCCAACTCGCGAGGCTCGTCGGGTTGTTATTGGTGGTTCCGTGTATGGATCTGCTGATAAAGCCAATCTTCCTGATCGTGTAACTGCCAATACTATTAAATTGTTCTCTTATGCTGTCGACTTTCAACGTGATGTGCGCTCTGGCGATACGTTGAATGTTTTGTATGACAGTTATAAAACAGAAGATGGATACGTTGCTCGGACTGGCGATATTGTTTATGCCCGATTGAAAGTGGGTGGTCGCGAGTATGCTTTGTATCGCTATGAAACATTGGGTGGTCAGGTTGATTACTATACTGCGGATGGAAAAAGCATTCGTAAATCTTCAGGATTGATGAAGACTCCTGTTGCGTTTGGTCGGATGTCTTCTGGTTTTGGTTTCCGCACCCACCCTGTTCTTGGATATACCAAGATTCACAAGGGGGTTGATTTCGCTGCCCCGACAGGAACCCCTGTTTATGCGTCTGCTAGTGGTGTTATTGAGCGCGCAGGCCGTTTCAGCAGTTTCGGGAATTATGTTCGTATTCGCCATTCCTCAAAAATGTCAACCGCATACGCGCATTTAAGCCGTTACGGTAAGGGTGTGCATCCAGGTGTTCGTGTGAAGCAAGGGCAGATTATTGGATATGTAGGAACAACAGGTCGTTCCACAGGCCCCCATTTGCATTATGAGGTCTTGGTGAATAATGTTCAGGTTAATCCGCGCTCTGTTAAATTTGCAGCAGATAATTCTCTGCAAGGGCGCGATTTAAACCGATTCAAAGAAAAGGTCAAATCTTTGGGACAGGAATATGCCCAACGGTTGAATACACCTGTTAAATTGGCATCCGCCGAATAAAATATTATTTAATGTTTTATCAGATAATCAACCCATTCAGGGGCGATGTTGTTTATCCATGATGCCATTAATATTCCCCCGAATATCAAAACCGATAATCCTATCGCCCACCATAACGTCGATCCTATTTTCGGCAGAGCCCGTTTTAAAACCTCATCGGGCACAATTCCCTGAAGTGCACGATTTTGTGCCCATCGACCTAGAATCTGGACCCCCATCAGCCCGAGCATTATTCCAAAAGGCAGCCATAGTGCATCAATCGTCCATAGTCCTATTGTGGGGATGGTAAGCATTTGGCGACCGCCTGCCATGATATAAAATATTGTAACCCCAGCATATAAAGCTAAACCGCTTAACAGGCCTATCGCTCTGGGTTTGCGGGTAATATGGCGCACCGAAAGGTCTGCTGCTGCGATAAGTTCAGTGAAAGTATAATCTTTTATCCCTGCGCTATATTTTGACATCATTAATTGCTGGGTTTTGATCGGGTGTTTCAGTCGGATTGTTTGGGTTAATATATCGCGCAACAAATTATACTTTGCTGCCTTACGAATTTTTTCTGCAACATCGCCATGCCCTGTTGATGCATCAATTAAAGCTTGTTGTCCAATTTTTGTCATGCCATCCAGAAAAGGGGGGCAATCGTTTAGTCGCGCTTGGAACCCAAACATATTTGCGGCAACTGTTTTATTTTTTAAAATGAATGTAATCGGGCCATAAGGGCATATCGCATCATAATCCAGCCAGATCATATCATCTGGTTCTGTTTCCGCGTTCTTTTGGTTCGGGGTATCCCCTCTGGCTATTTTATCTTGCCCTACCCAGCCTTGGGTTAAGGCTACTTCGATATCGTTTTTTTCAACCAGTTTTCCAGCGTTTCTTTCGATCAGATTGATGAGAAGCGGCGGAAGATTTTGTCGATCAAAATCGAAAAATATTTGAGCGTAAGTTTCAATATGAGCCATATGGGATAGCCACCCCGACCCTGCGCAGGGTTGGCATTGCAATGCGCCTGATGCCGCACAAATTGTACATTTTGTTTGTCCACGGCCTGCGCATTTGGGGCAATTTACCTTGCCATCAGCGCGGCAAAACTGACATGGGATCAATCCTTTCGGAGTATGTATTTTTGTGGTTCCCCGACATCTTGGGCAGACTGTTTGGCGGCGACCATGACAATTGACACATGGTGTTACCCCATGGCCCTGACATTTGCCACATCCGACGCGCCCTGTATTTTTACAGGTAATGCATTTTTCATGTTGGACGAAATCGCGGGTCAGAAAGTGAAATTTGATACGTTGATCTTTTATTCCGAAACCTTTGTCGGTGCGCGCAAACATAAAATCGATGATTTGTTTGCGTTTTTCGGGAATGGTGCGGGCATCAATGACAACTTGTTCAATTGCATGATTAAAATCGGCCTGAGAGGCCATTAATTCACCTTTTGTATTTCGCCCTGCCTCGGTCTTTGTCCCATATTCGGGGGCCAATTTCAGAAAAGTTCGTGCCTTAAATCTGTATAACCTGACCGCTGTATCTTCTGGTGCGGCGCTGAGGCTCACATCTGATGTTTTAAGACCGTTTCCCTTCACCAGACCCTGCATTTTCTTTAAGGCTTTGGCCATCAGGCGTGGATCGACTTGTATCCCCATTTGTTCTGTTGATACAGGTGGATTGGTTTTTTCGGGCGGTTGGTCAAATAGGTCGTTCATGGGATAAACATTATCCAATATTATAAGAAATACAAGAAATCAGGTGGACTTTTGCCCCTATTTTGGCTTTATATGAGATGTCCCAAGCAGAGAGGTTTGTTCATGAGATTTCAGATCAATGTTGATTGTTCGCCAGAAGAAGCCCGCGAATTTTTTGGTCTTCCTGATATTTTGCCCATGCAACAAGAATTGATGGAGATGGTATCGCGCCGTTTGTCAGAGAATATTCAGACGATGGCTCCTGAAGAATTGATGAAAACATGGGTTCCTGCATTGTTTCAGGGGTGGTCGGATATTCAGTCCCATTTTTGGAACCAGATGACCAGCATGGGCGGGGATATGGGTAAGCATAAAATGGATTTTAATTTTAATCCGAAACCCAAAAAATCTGATGAAGATAAAGATGATGAGGATGATTATAAGCCGCGTCCGTCGTCTAAGACAAAAAAGAAAAAATAAATGAGCGATACAATTTTTGCCTTATCAACCCCTGCGGGGCGTGGCGGTGTTGCGGTTATTCGCGCATCGGGTGGTTATGCATGGGCAGGGTTAGATCGTTTGTTGGCAGGACAGGCTTTACCCGATCCGCGCGTTGCCAGCCTACGCAAATTATATGACCCACAGACGGGTGATATTTTGGACCATGGAATGGTGATCGGTTTTCGGGGGCCCGCAAGCTTTACGGGCGAAGATTGTGTTGAATATCATCTGCATGGCGGAACAGCTATTGTGCAGGGTGTATTAAAAACTTTGTCATCTGAACCTTATCATCGTATGGCTTTGCCAGGGGAATTTACCCGTCGCGCGTTTGAGAACGGTAAGATGGATTTAACTGCCGCCGAGGCCGTTGCCGATTTAATCCACGCTGAAACCGAAGGGCAACGTTTGCAGGCGTTGAAACAAATGGATGGCGCGTTGTTTCGTCTTTACGAAGGGTGGAAAGACAAGCTTGCACATTTATTAGCCTTGATGGAGGCCGATCTTGATTTCAATGATCAAGATTTACCTGATGATTTATTGTTCAAGGTGCGTCCTGATATATCTGGTGTTCTGACAGATATTGTGCAGCATTTATCCGATGGTCGTCGCGGTGAATTGCTGCGTGACGGATTTCGTTTGGTGATATTGGGTGCGCCGAATGCCGGAAAATCATCCCTGCTTAATCAATTGGTAAAACGTGAAGCCGCGATTGTGTCCGATATTGCGGGCACAACACGCGATGTGATTGATGTGCATTTAAATCTGGGCGGTTACCCTGTAATACTGGCAGATACCGCTGGTTTGCGCGGGTCAGATGACATGATTGAGATTGAGGGAATGAAACGCGCCATGGGGCGTGCTGAACAAGCCGATATTAAAATCTTGTTATTTGATGGAACTGAGAAAAATTTTGATGCGGCAACTCTGGCACTTAAAGATGATAAAACAATACTTGTGATTAATAAGTCGGATTTAGAGCAAAATAAATTTGCCTCGGACGGTGCAATATTTATATCTGCAAAAACGGGCGCAGGGTTGGATGGATTAATTGCTGCAATTATTTCGCGGCTACACAATATGGTCGGCGGGTCGGATGCCCCGGCGCTCACCCGTGCGCGGCATCGTGAAGCTTTGCAATCTGCGCGGAACGCATTGGAACGATTTATGGAAGCGCCGTTGCCAGAATTGGCTGCCGAAGATTTGCGGTTGGCTATTCGCTTTATCGGCAGCATTACAGGGCGTGTGGATGTCGAAGATTTGCTTGATATGATTTTCCGCGATTTCTGTATCGGGAAGTGATCTTATCTTGAGGCCACCAAGACCTCACGTTTGCCGACACGGTTGGCGGGGCTGACTACACCTTCTTTTTCCATTTGTTCCATGATGCGGGCGGCGCGGTTATAGCCGATTTGCAGATGGCGTTGGATAAAGCTTGTTGATGCTTTGCCTTCACGGGCAACAATCGCCACGGCTTCGTCATACAGCTCGTCACAGTTTTCGCCGCCTTCGCCATCTTCACCACCTTCGCCGTCACCGAACAAATCACCTTCGGTAATATCTTCCAGATAGGATGGTTCGCCTTGCGCTTTCAGGTGATTAACAACTTCTTCCACTTCCTTGTCAGACACAAAAGGCCCATGAACGCGGGTTATACGACCACCTGATGCCATGTAGAGCATATCACCCATACCGAGCAACGTTTCTGCTCCGCCTTCACCTAAAATGGTGCGGCTGTCGATTTTGGATGTGACTTGGAATGAAATACGGGTCGGGAAGTTTGCTTTGATAACACCAGTGATAACATCAACAGATGGGCGTTGTGTCGCCATAATCAGGTGTATACCTGCTGCGCGTGCCATTTGTGCCAGACGTTGAATAGCGTTTTCGACATCTTTGCCAGCGACCAACATCAGGTCTGCAAATTCGTCCACGATAACGACAATGTATGGCAATTCGGTCAGGTCGAGAGGCTGTTCTTCGTAAACAGGTTTTCCCGTTTCTGCATCAAACCCTGTTTGAACTTTGCGCATTAAAACTTCGCCTTTTTTTACGGCTTCTTTGATGCGTTGGTTGTATCCGTCGATATTGCGGACACCTAGTTTCGACATATTGCGATAGCGGTTCTCCATTTCCTGTACTGTCCATTTGAGCGCAACAATAGCGCGCCCAGGTTCAGTTACAACAGGAGCCAGCAAATGAGGAATATCATCATAGACAGATAATTCCAGCATTTTAGGGTCAATCATAATGAAACGACATTGGTTGGGGGAAAGGCGATAAAGCAGTGAGAGAATCATGGTGTTCACGGCCACTGATTTCCCTGAACCTGTTGTTCCTGCAACCAATAAATGCGGCATTTTTGATAGGTCGGCAATAATCGGTTGTCCGCCGATATCTTTCCCCAAAACCAGAGGAAGTTTTGCAGGGGATTTTTCAAACCCATCGCCTTCAATCAAATCACGCAGATAAACGGTTTGGCGTTTTTTATTTGGTAATTCAATCCCGATGACGTTTCTTCCTGGTGGGACAGCCGCACGAACAGATACAGCAGACATAGATCGTGCAATGTCGTCAGACAGTGATACAACGCGGGATGTTTTTGTTCCTGGCGCAGGTTCCAGTTCATAGAGGGTAACAACGGGGCCAGGGTGAATGCTTTTGATGTCGCCCTTAACATTATAGTCGCTTAAAACATTCTGCAGAAGTTCGGCATTGCGGCGGAGTGCGGTTTCATCCAGTTTTTCATCTTTTGCTTGTGGCGGAACCTCTTGTAATAAATCAATCGGTGGTAATTCCCAATCGCCTTGCGCGCCTAGATTGAGCTTTGCTTGTTTTGATTTTTGTTTCGCCGTAGGTTTTACGGCGGGTTTATTTGGTTTTACGACAGCAATTGATTCATCGCCTTCTTCATCTTCGTATTCTTCCTCGTTTGATTCATCGCTTTCTTCTTCATAATCGTCGTAATCTTCGTCCTCATCATCTTCGTATTCTTCTTCGCGTGCAGTGCCTACGCCGCGAATTCTATCCCAAAGAGATGTTGCTCCGCTGATGGTTGCCGCTCCCCCAGATAGGAATGTTTCAAGAACAGCTTCACTTTCTGTTCTTTGCAGTGCCATTCCAAAAGCGGCCAGCATCAGACCGGAAATGCCAGAGATTATCGCGATAATAATATTTGGATAAAACCCGATGATATGATTTAGCCAACCAGTCAGGGTATTGAGAACAAGAACCCCACCAGCGCCGCCCATTGTTGCATGGGATATCCAGTTTCCACCTGGGATAGCGCCCCCCGCAACACCTAATAAAAGTGCGGATGACAGGGTTGCAATAAATCTAATCCAGAGTGACCCAAAATTCTCATGACGCCACAAACGGACGCCCCATACAATCAGGGAGATGGCTAATATAAATGATCCTATACCAAACACCTGAACCAAAAGATCTGATAAAATTGCGCCCCAAGATCCCATCCAATTCTGCACAGTTTCTTGAGATCCTGCCGTGTTGAGTGATGGGTCATTTGAATGATAGGTCATTAAAGAGAGAAGCAGGAATATCCCTGTGCCCGCTATTGCAAAGGCTTTTATATCTTTAAATCGATGCTCCAGATAATCGTGCCAACTATCAGGAGTTAGACGATGAATAATAGATTGTTTTTTAATGCGTATTGAAGAACTGCGAGCCATGAGAATTCATTTGAGGGGTTGGTGATCGGTTAGGCGGGGAAGGTATTGATAAATAAGGTGCTTAAGTGTAGCCGCAAGCTTTGATTCTCGCAAGATATTTGCGATATAAAAAGCCCCTCATCCAACAGAAGAGGGGCTTTTGGGATATTTCAAAAGATTAATGACAGCCGCAGCCGCCTTTTGAATCGCAACCCTCTTTTTTGCCTTCATCGGCGCATGGCTCGTCACCATGGTCGTGGTCGTGTCCATGATGGTGTCCGCCACCACAGCATCCACCTTCATGGGAATGGATATGCCCACCTTGAAGTTCGCCCATCGGGTTGGTTTCTACCAACATGGCGACTTCAGTGAATACGGCGGCATTTTCCATCATCTGATCGCGTAAAGGTTCATTTTGTTCGCCAATCGTTTCAAAGAAAGCGGCAGCATCGCGCAGCAATTGGGCAGCAAGTTGGGAATGAGTTGGCATGATGAATTTAATCCTTTCGTTTTGTTAATTCAGTTTTCTGAAGGGGTGCGCAAAATAACTCCCCATAATTTTGACGTCTTTTGCAAAGAATTTTAATTCTTCAAAGGCGTTTTGTAAGGGGAGGTCGTCCTGACCACCCAGAACTTCGGCATAAAACCGTGCAATATTAAATTGCGGGTCGATATAACTTTCTAATTTTGTAATCTGGACGTTATTTGTCGCAAACCCGCCCATAGCCTTATACAGGGCTGCAGGGACGTTGCGAACCTCGAAAAAGAAACTGGTGATTACCGCGCCATTTTTTGTGTCTGGCTTGACTGCTTCGCGCGATAAAACGAGGAAGCGCGTTGTGTTGTTTGGAATGTCTTGAATGCCTTCTTTCAAAACTTCTAAACCGTACATTTCTCCCGCCAAGCGGGATGCAATTGCGGCCTGAGATTTATCGTTCTTTTCAGAAATTTCTTTTGCTGCCCCTGCGGTATCTGCATGGATATGTGTTTTCAGACCTAATTCTTTTATAACCTTACGGCATTGGGGAATGGCATGAACGTGGCTATGGACATCTGTGATGTCTGAAATCTTTGAACCTTTTACGCCCAGTAAACACATTGAAATCGGTTGAAAATGTTCTGCGATGATAAATAGATTCTTTGTTGGCAATAAATGGTGCACATCGGCGACCCGCCCTGCCAAAGAATTGTCTACGGGTATCATTGCCAAATCGGTTTCGCCCGATTCAACGGCACGGAAAGCATCTTCGAATGCTTCACAAGGAATTGTTTCCATTTTCCCGAAGACGGCGCGGCATGACATATCAGAGAAAGCTCCATGCGCCCCCTGAAATGCAATTTTGCCAGTCTTTATAGTCGTTGTTTGTGTCATTTTGTCCTAAAAAACACGCTTTTGCCTTGGCCATATTATGATATAGTGGCCACCGTTGGTTCTGACTATATAGGGTCAGTTCCCGCACAAAACAACACAAATTTGTCGGAAAACTCCGAATTCAGAAGGTTATATCATGACTAATAAGATTAAATCGGCGCTCTTTGCCTTAGTTTTTGTGGCTATTGTTTCTTGGTTCAGCTCTTTTGCTTCCCAGAATCTGGTGTCTGCCGCCTCCCTTAAGGCTGATGCCGTTAAGGTTGAGGTTGCTGTGGCTCCTCCAGTTTCTGCTCCAGAATCTGCTACGGTTGCCACTCCTGTTGCGGATGCTGCAACAGCGGCTCCTGCTGCCGCTGCCGCTTCTGTCGCCCCTTCTGTTCTTGAAATGGTTGCAACTGCGGATGTGGCTCGTGGGAAAACACTGGCTAAGATTTGTATGACTTGCCACACTTTTGATAGCAACGGTAAAAACGGGATTGGCCCAAATCTGCACGGTATTGTTGGTCGCAAGAAACAAAGTGTTTCGGGTTTTGCGTATTCGGGCAAACTGAATTCCCAAGGTGGCGATGTTTGGACTTATGTTGAACTGAACAAATTTATCTCGGCCCCAAAGGCGTATGCTGCGGGAACAAAAATGACTTATGCAGGTATGAAGAAACCAGAAGATCGCGCTGCGGTTCTGGCATTCTTGCGTAGCTTGAACAATGCACCTGCGCCAACGGCCGCAGAGATTGCAAAAGAAAGCAAGTAGTCTTTAAACATGATTTTCAAACCCTGCTGGTTATAACTAGCAGGGTTTTTTTATTCTGATTTTTGGACAAAACTATCCAAGAGGCGTTTGATAGACCCGTCTTTGAAGCGAATATCCAGTTTTGATCCTGCAACATGAATAACGCGCCCCTGACCAAATGTTGCGTGGATGATGGTATCTCCCATGGCAATGCCAGTTGTTGATGGTTTGACAAAGTTGGATGCTGTCAGTGATGAGAGAGGTAGCTCTGGTTTGGGCGTGCGGCGTGGTGGTTCGTATCCCGACGAATCCCAATGCTGGGATCTTCCTGCGTTGTATAATCCACCTTCGGATGCTGATTCAATATGGTCATTCGGTAATTCTTCTACAAAGCGGGATGGAAGAGCGTTTATCCAATTGCCATACATGCGGCGATTACCAACAAAGGTGATATAGGCGCGTTTGCGGGCGCGGGTGATGCCGACATACGCCAGACGGCGCTCTTCTTCTAATCCCTTTAATCCGCTTTCATCCATGGATTTTTGTGATGGGAATAATCCTTCTTCCCAGCCTGGCAAGAACACACAATTAAATTCTAGCCCCTTTGCGCCGTGGAGAGTCATCAGCGATACATAGTCATCATTTTCTGTGCCTGCATTTTGTGTTTCCATGACGAGAGATACATGCTCTAGAAATGCGGGAAGCGATTCAAATTCTTCCATTCCTGAAATCAGTTCTTTCAGGTTTTCAACGCGGCCTTGGGCTTCGGGGGATTTATCGGATTGCCACATGGCAAGATATCCCGATTCATCCAGAATAAGTGCGGCCAGTTCACCATGATTCATGGTGGACAGAAGTGAGCGCCATCGCGCAAAATCTGTCATCAGGCTTGATATGGTTGTTCCGACCCGTGCCTTTAATGCGCCTGTTGCCACCATGTGTTCTGCGGCAGATGTGAGGGGCATTGATTTGACTCTGGCCTCTGCATACAGATTTTGTACGGTTGTATCGCCGATTCCGCGTTTTGGGACATTGATAATTCGTTCAAAGGCAAGATCGTCTGCGGGTTGAACAACAACACGGAAATAAGCTAACGCATCGCGGATTTCTGCGCGTTCATAAAATCGAGGGCCACCAAAAACACGGTAAGGGATGCCCATTTGAATAAAACGTTCTTCGAATTCGCGCATTTGGAATCCTGCACGAACCAATATCGCCATGTTGCGTAATTTTTCATTACGATGGTTTTGTAATGTTTCAATTTCTTCGGCAATAAAACGGGCTTCGGCATCTCCGTCCCATAGGCCTTGTACACGAACCTTTTCGCCGTCTTCCCCCTCGCACCACAGGGTTTTACCAAGGCGACCCTGATTGTTGGAAATTACACTTGAGGCCGCCGCGAGGATATGCCCTGTCGATCGATAATTTTGTTCAAGACGGATAATTTTTGCATTCGGGAAATCATGTTCAAATTTTAAAATATTTCCAACTTCTGCGCCGCGCCATCCATAAATGGATTGGTCATCATCGCCCACGCAACAAATATTCCCCGTTCCTTGTGCCAATAGGCGGAGCCACATATATTGTGCGACGTTGGTGTCTTGGTATTCATCAACCATGATGTATTTAAAGCGGCGGTGATAATCCGCCAGAATAGAGGAATTTGAAGGGTTCCGAAGGATTGATATACAATGCAGCATGAGATCGCCAAAATCACAGGCATTCAATGATTTTAATCGCGCCTGATATTCCGTGTAGATTGATTGCATTTGTCCGCCCATCAGGTCGCCTGATTCTTTCGGATTGATGTCTGTGGGGGATAGGGCGCGGTCTTTCCAGCGATCAATAATGGCCATCGCCATTTTGGGTGGATTCTTTTTTGGATCAAGGTTTTTCGATTCGCATATTTGTTTTATCAAACGTAGCGCGTCATCTGAATCAAGAATTGTAAACGATGATGTAAGTCCAACCAGATCTGCATGGCGGCGGAGCATGCGCGCGGCAAGGGCATGGAACGTTCCTAATGCCCACCCTTCGACAGGAGCGCCCCCTAATAGTTTAGAGATACGCTCTTTCATCTCGGTTGCGGCTTTGTTGGTAAAGGTAACAGCCAGAATTTGTGACGGATAGGCGCGCCCCGATTGAACCAAATGCGCCAAACGGGTCGTCAGAACGCGTGTTTTCCCCGTTCCAGCGCCCGCAAGCACCAGAACAGCCCCATCTAAGGAAAGGGCTGCCTCAAGCTGGGTTGGGTTTAGCCCTTGTAAATAGGGCGGTTGTTCGGATTCTGGTAATATTTGCGCACTCATCATTGGCTCACAATAGCAAATTTTTCGGGGGTGTCTTCCTCTTTTTTGCGTTATGGTTTAAGAATACGTCTTGTACCAAGAGCGAAGGTTTTTTTATGTTTTATCGTTTTGTTGTAATGAGTGTTGTTGTGATGATGGCGTGTGTCGGTGCGCAGGCTGCATCACCCGCGGTGACCAATGAAGTTGCACAGGCTGAGGCCTATTTTCAGGGGTTGAAAACGGTGAAATCCAGATTTACCCAAACATCTCCTGATGGATCACAAATTCGTGGGACGTTTTATTTAAACCGACCTGGAAAACTTCGTTTTGAATACGATCCGCCCAGCAAAGATTTTGTGGTGGCCGATGGATTGTTTATTTATTTTTATGATGGTGCTGTCAAACAACAGAGCAATGCGCCGATCAGTCAAACATTGGCAGATTTTTTACTTCGTAAGGATTTAAAATTATCTGGTGATTTGAAAGTCACAAAAATTATGCGGGCAGGGGGATTGTTACAAATTACCATGATTCAGCGTGATGAGCCAAAAGCAGGCGAATTGACATTGGGTTTTGTTGAAAGCCCTAAATACCAATTGAAAAAATGGCGGGTTAAGGATTCTGTAGGTAACATAACGGAAACCGAATTGTTTGATATGCAATCGGGCGTTAAATTGCCCTCATCATTATTCGCTTATCGCGATCCTGTATCCAAAGGGCTTAATAAATAGGTTAAGATTTTCGTTCCAACGTTTTTACGTTATCAATAAAATCTGGTTGTAATTCAGGGGCCGATACGAGGCGCGGTGTTGAATCCAGCGCGATTGCCTCTGGTAATTCTTTTCCGCCTGTTGGGACTTGCAGATCCTTGAATTTTCTCAGAACGGGTAGAATCCCTTGGTCCAGCGATCCAACTGCATCATTATATCTTTCCACAGCAGTCCCCAAACTGCGCCCCAGTTTTGTAATATGTTCACCAAAAATAGATATGCGGCGGTAAAGATCGGAACCAAGTGTTGCAACGGTTTTTGCCTCGTCTGCAATTTTCTGTTGTTGCCATCCGTACATGACAACGCGTAATAGACCCATGATGGTGGTTGGAGAGGCCAGAATGATATTTGCGCGCGACGCTTCTTCCAATAAAGTTTGATCTTGGGATACTGCAAGAGAATAAAGGCTTTCCGATGGCAGGAACATGACAACAAATTCAGGGCTGTCGAATTGGCGCCAGTAATCTTTTGTGCTGAGTGCTTTTAAATGGTCACGAATTTTTTTGCGGAATTCGATGGCCGCATTCCCTTCGTCTTTTGTCCCTGCCTCGTCTAACATTTGCCAATACGGGTCAAGCGGTGTTTTAACATCAATGACAATTTCTACACCATTGGGTAGGGTTACGATGAAATCAGGTTTTTGCGTGTTGCCATCTGCCAAAACGGATTTTTGCGATTTGTAATGTGTGCCTTCCATAAAACCGATCAGTTCAAACGTGCGTTGCAACTGCATTTCGCCCCACCTTCCGCGTGCGGTTGGGTTGCGGAGAACTTGAACCAAGCTTTGAGTTTGATCACGCAAGAAACGTTGGTCTTCGGCAAAGGTTTTGAGTTGTGCCTCTAGGCCTGCGCCAGCTTTACCCAGTGTTTCTATTTTATTTTCCATGTCTTTTAGGCTTTTGCCAATCGGGTCAATCAGGTCGGCCACGGCTTTTTGTCGTTTTTCAAGATCATGGGCCCCATCTTTCTGGGATTGTTTCAGTTTCTCTTCTGCCATTTGCAGGAATTGTTCTTGCGATTTTCTAAGAGAATCTTGCGCTAATTGGTCAAAAACTTGTCCCATATAGCTTTGGCCCTCTTTCATGCGTGCTAGCTTGGGAAGAACAAAAGCCAAAACCAATAGGATTCCAACGGCAAATCCTATGCCTGCAGATAATATATCGAGTGAGAAATCATATATCATGTCAACCATCCTGAAGAGGGTCTATTAAACCATTCCGTAAAGCGAAAGGCTATGATAAACTGAAATAATGATGAAAAATGAAAATGGAAATGTTTTTATCTATATCTTGATCGCCGTTATTTTGTTCGGCGGATTAATGTTTGTGATGAGCAAATCTGCTTCTCAGGAGGATGCTGGCTCAGAGCTGGATGAGGGTAATGTTAAAATTGCCGCCAATGAGATTGTATCCTTTTCGTCTTCTGTATCAAATTCTTTGGCTCAAATGGAACAGTCTGGGGCAACGGCCGATCAGATTGATTTTATTTTGCCGTCTGATGCCGCATTTAACACCGCCCCTACATTGTATAAATTATTCCATCCTGATGGGGGCGGATTAAATTATCGCCCTTTGCCAGCTAAGGCCACTAATGATGATGGGGCTGGATTGAGTGCTGGGTATTATATCGGCAGGTTTTCTTCCGTTGAATGGACGCCCAGTGCCACCAATGATATTATTTTGACGGCCTATGAAATTAAGCAGAATGTATGTGCCGAACTAAATCGCAAAATCACGGGCAGCACAACAATCCCAACTGTGGTTGGCGAAAGTTTGCAAAATTTATTTGTCGATGATGGATTGCACGCTGGCGCGAATGCCAATTTTGTTGTTGGAAATTGTGCCGCCTGTGAAAATCAGCCGAGCCTGTGTGTGACAGACGGTGCATCGAAATATGCGTTCTATAGTATTATAGAAGCCGAGTAGGCCGCCTAAATAAGCGACATTATCATTTCATGGATATCTGTTATACCTTTTCCTTCCCACGAACTGACGGGGAAAGCAAAAGGGAAGGCTGCGGGATGTTTCTTAAGCGCGAGTTCTACAGCTTCTTTTGTTGCTTTTAAATCCGATGCTTTTGGTTCATCAGATTTGGTTAGAATAACACGATAGGCCACGGCCGCTTTATCGAGCATTTTCATCATTTCTTCATCTGAATCTTTTAATCCGTGGCGGCTATCGACGAGAAGGAAAACGACTCGCAGATTTGGGCGACCAGCCAGATAATTTTTAATCAGGGAATCCCATGAAGCCTTCATTGATTTCGATACTTTGGCATACCCATATCCCGGCATATCTACTAACCAGAAATAATCGCCAACCTCAAAAAAATTGAGCTGTTGTGTGCGTCCTGGTGTGTGCGACACATGGGCGATTTTTCGTCCCATAATGGCATTTATCAAAGATGATTTGCCAACATTGGACCGCCCTGCAAACGCAATTTCAGCAGCAGAGCTGGATGGAAGTTGATCCAGATTGGTTATCCCCAAACGGAAATCACATGATCCTGAAAATATTTGGCGGGATGTTTTTTCATCGAATATCATTCTGATTTTTCGTCTTTCTTTTCCGCTCTGATTTTTTCAACGACATTGTCCGCTTCTTTTTTGAAAGACTCTGCGTGTTCTTTGGCTTCATCAGGAGAGAACAGGTAAATTGGAACCCCCATTGACCGCATGATGTAGGCCTGTTGAATAACAGACAGCAAGTTGCTGAATGCCCAGTAGATAACCAAGCCACTGGCAAAAGAAGATAGGACATAGGTCATGATCCACGGCATAAAATTGGCCATATCTTTTTGGATTTGGTCTTGTGGTGGTGGATTGAGTTGTTTTTGTATCAACATCAGAACCAGCATTAAAATTGACCATGGGCCAATCATCAAGAATGATGGTGGATTAAACGGCAACAACCCAAACAAATTGGTAATTGATAATGGGTCATGTGCGGAAAGATCGTGTATCCATCCAAAGAACGGGGCGTGACGCATTTCAACGGCGATTGACATGACTTTGTAAATGGCAAAGAAAATCGGCATTTGTAACAAAATAGGAAAGCATCCCGCCATTGGGTTTACTTTTTCTGTTTCATATAGTTTGACCAATTCTTGATGCAGACGTGGCTTATCATTGCCGTAACGTTCTTTTATTTCCGCCATTTTCGGGGCCACTTTCCGCAACCCTGCGAAAGAGCGATAAGATTTATTGGCTAATGGAAATACGGCCGCTCTTACCACAATTGTTAGCAAAAGAATGGCGATACCGAAGTTTCCAACCCATCCATTGAACATGATAAGAAGTGTGTAGAGTGGTTTTGTTAAGAAATATAATGATCCGAAATCAACTGCCAAATCAAAATGTTTGATGTTCAGTTTTTCTTCGTAGTCATTCAGCAGTGCAAGTTTCTTTGCGCCGACAAATAGATTTGTTGTTGTTTCAATTGATTGTTTTGGTTGGGCGGTTTGTTTTTCTCCGCGAATATCCACTTGATAAATCCCTTTTGATGGATCTTTCAGGTTGGGTGTGGATTGGAATGTAAAATTATTTTGTTGCATTTGCGGCGGTATCATTGCCGATAGCCAGTATTTTTCGCCAAACCCAATCCACCCAGAAAGGGCGGTGAATTTTTCCATGCCTTCTTTATCAAGGTCTGCA
Source organism: uncultured Micavibrio sp. (assembly GCA_964629455.1). Classification (GTDB taxonomy): domain Bacteria; phylum Pseudomonadota; class Alphaproteobacteria; order Micavibrionales; family Micavibrionaceae; genus UBA1573. Next base: position 18,893 of record CAZVSN010000004.1, read on the forward strand.
TATCCGATTTCATGAAGGTCGTCTGCAATATAACCCAACGGCCCTTCGTAACCGACACCACTTCCGTGGCCTTCTGGTATTCCTCTGCGTGTGAGGGATGAGTAGGAATAAAGATCGATTGCTTTTCCGCTGGTGTTGGTTACCTTTTGGGTGAGCGAGATCATAAAATGATCGTCAATCTGGTATGTTTTTTCAAATGTCAGACCTTGACCATTTGACCAAGTTAGCGTGACTGGTTTGGTTGGGCTGAGTTTTGCATTTCCATTGATTGCCCATACGGTGTCTTTGTCAGGAACCTTGATGTCCGGTGTTGCGGCAAGCCATCCATTTTCTGCATAATGTGGATGTTCGGTTTCAGATGGTGACATCAGAATAACGGGTTCTGAATTTTTAAGATCCACGAAATAATTTTTCAGAGAGATATCGTCAATCCGATTCCCTGTTGTTGAAATTGTTCCTGATAATTCAGGGGTGTCGATAATGAGCCTTTTTGATTCTGCCAATTTCTGGTCGCGGGAAATAATTTTATCCGAAGTGTCTGCTTGAACAGAAGATTGCGGAGCGCTTTGCTCAACGATAGCTTGTTCTTTTTTTGCTGCTTCCATGCGTGGCTGGATAACAAAATGTTCAAATCCGAACCACATGACTAAAGAAGCCAGTACAAAGATGATCAGATTTTTTTTGTCTGATGGGTGCATACCTTTTTGATTGGGATCAAAGTTCATTGTGTTAAGCCTTATTCTTTACTTTTTGGTTGATTTGAATTGCTTTGCTTATAGCTGATGAGGTCGCGAAGCGCAAACCGTTCTGGAACAGGGTCGGTCCATGGGCGGCGACTATAGGGGTGGCAACTGCATATTCGCAAAATTGTTAAAAGACTGCCTTTGATAAATCCAAATTTTTCATAGGCTTCAGAGGCATAGCAGGAACATGTCGGATGGTAACGACATTGATTGCCTATCAGGGGGGATAGGGTGATTTGATAGAGTTTAATGAGAGTGTTTGCGATTTTAGTCAGCATTATTGCGCAGATCTAGTTTTTTTAGACACCATAGCAAGTCTTTCCGCAAATCATCCATCGGGCGGGTCAGGGCATCTTTGCGGGCTACAATCATGTAATTCATTTTCGATTTTGCATGAATTGGAAGAATTTCATAGGCAACTGCGCGCAATCTGCGGCGCATTTTGTTTCTGTCGGTTGCTAATTTTGCTGTTTTCTTGGATGTGATGACACAAAATGATGGGATTTCTGCCGATTCATGTGATTCATGGGGGATGGCTTGAATCGAAAAGCCTTGCGATACCCATCTGGTCTTTGTTTTTCGTAAAGAATCAAAAGCCGCCTGTGTTTTCAGGCGGCTTAAATTCTGGACAAGGTTTCGGGTGGCTTTCATAGGATGAAATCCACTTTAAACTTAGGCAGAGAGAATTCTCCGTCCTTTTGCGCGACGGCGAGAGAGCACTTTTGCTCCGTCAGCTGTTGCCATGCGGGAACGGAATCCGTGACGGCGCTTACGCACCAGACGGCTTGGTTGATATGTACGTTTGGTCATTCTTAACTCCGAAAACTGTCACAAACTAAAAATCTGAAGGGCAGTCTATAGAGATTTCGGGGGATAGAGTCAACTAGAGAATTGCGTCAGACCCTATAAAAAGACTCAGCTTGCCGCATTTTAAGGGAAATTTAAGACGGAATAGGCAAAATCCCCTTTTCTTTTCAGGGGCTTTGCCCTAGTTTGGGACAGTTTTATTTATAGAGGAACCACACGTCATGTACGAAGATAATAACTGGAATCCTGTGATAGGCGAAGAGCTTGAGGGTTTTATTGGTCAGGTGAACCCGATTGATGGGAAATATCAGGCTTCAGCCCAAAGCACTGAAGTTGCTTGGAGGCCCTTATCTTTTTATGATCAGGTTGTTTTGATTCGCTTGCGTGACCGCAGTTGGGGTAAGGCCAATTTATCTATTTATTTTTTGGCAGATCAGGGGATTCTCTACCGTTTGAACGGAACATCGCCTCCGATTCATGAGGTAAATGCCAAGGCTCCTATCAAAGTTACCGAAGCCAATGTTCTTGAATATTTGCGTTTCTTCTGTTTCTTTGTTCGTGGCGAAGAAGGCCCGTTCCTGATTGCTGAAACGATGGACGATCCTTATATCCCGCAGAATATGGACCCTAAAACCAGAACGGTTATTGAGGGAACGGTTCGTGCGGCAAGTTATGAAGGTCGCAATGAACAGGGACATTTCCTGTGTGATGCGGTTGTCTTTTATTCCAATGCGTTGTTCATTGCCAATTTTGCGGTTCAGCAATCTGGTATGATTGAAATGTTGAATGACGAGCCGATTGCTGCGGATTTGCCAGTCAAGGTCGAGGCGCCTGTTGCCTAAGTGTCATTTTTGGTGATTTAGTTTAGGAAACCGACTTTTACAAAAGGTCGGTTTTTTATTTGTCTGGAATTTTGGACAAAAAAAGACCCTGGTACATCACCCTCCTACCGCACGGTTTGTCCGTGTGGCACAAGGATTGTACCAGGATCATGTGGGAACCATAGGACATTTATTCGAATAATTCAAGAATTTTTTTTATACGCCCCTAATCCGGTTGATTATCCCCATGCTATCAATTAGTTTATCATCAGTTTAAAAATAAAATCATAGTTAGAGAGTGAAAATGTTAGATTTGTTGGCAGATCCCGCCGTCTGGATGAGCTTTGTTACCTTGTGTGTGTTGGAAATTGTTCTGGGTTTTGACAACCTTGTTCTTATTTCCATTCTTTCTGATAAGGTTGCCCCCAGCAAACGTGCCTTGGCACGGCGATTGGGGCTGGTTTTTGCTCTTGTGACCCGCATTTTGTTGTTAAGTCTGATTTTTGTACTCGCACATCTGACTGACACGCTGTTTTCTGTTATGGATAAGGATATTTCCGCGCGCGGGCTTGTGCTGATTTTGGGTGGTTTGTTCCTGATTGCCAAGGGAACCTCTGAAATCCACAGTAAAATCGAAGGCGCAGAGCATGTTGCGGGGGCGCCTAAGCAATTCGCGGCCTTTGGGTTTGTTATTTTCCAAATCGTTGTGATGGATATTGTGTTCTCTTTTGACAGCGTTTTAACCGCCGTTGGTGTTGCTGAGCAAATTGAAGTTATGATTGCCGCGATTATCGTATCGGTTATCTTTATGTTGCTGGCCGTTAACTGGATTTCTGAATTTATTAACCGTCATCCCACATTAAAAGTATTAGCATTATCTTATATGATATTGATTGGTATGGCGTTGATTGGTGAAGGGCTAGAATTCCACATTCCTAAAGGGTATTTGTACTTTGCTATGGCATTCTCTTTTAGTGTTGAAGGGGTTAATATGGTCATTCGCAGAAAACACAGGGATGCAGCAGAGAAAGCCAAGTTACAACACCCATAAAAACACGTTGTTTTTTATGGATTCGATTGAAATTTGGTAAAGAATCTTTATCATCATGTTCGTGTTAATTTATTATTAACATAATTGTTGACTTTTGTTACCTAAATGGTATACAAAATCTCATCGTGTTATGAATTTGTTAGTATTCCGTCCCCATAATGGTGTTCCGTATGGAATTAAAATAAGGGACGGGTCTTTAAACCTAGAGGGGGACGCAGAAATGCCCAAAGATATCAACAACGTCGGTTCAACCAACGCCAATAAAGTTTTCGATTTGCCATTGCAGTTGCAACCTGGTCAGGTCAATACGTTGTCATTCTCGCAAGATTCAATTTCTTCGATGAATTTGACGGCTCAAAATGAACTTGAAATCTCGTTCCGAGATGGATCAAAAGTTGTTGTTGAAAATTTCGATGAGCTTGCAAACTCTGCAATGTCCTGCGGGCGCGATACCCTTATTCAATTGTCCGATAATACGATTATTTATCCTGATCAGCTGCGTGATCAGTTGACAAAAGGTGGCGTTGATTTCACCAATCAAGACGGCGGCGTTATTGCTTTGGATGAACCAAAAGCGGGCCAAATCATGACCAAGAATATTGATTCTGGGCATGAATATAAATTGGGTTTTACCTTGGATGGCGTGAATGCGGCTCAATCTGGGCACAATCTTTTGCTAACTTTTAAAGATGGCGGCGTTCTGGTTCTTAATAATTATTTCACGGCCATGAATTCTGATTTGCCACCTGCTATGACTTTGGCTGATGGTGCAACCATTGATGCAAATGCATTGTTAACGTCTTGTAAGTTGGTTGAAATTCCAAACGCTGCAGAAGCTGTGTTGGCGGATGCTACCCCTCAAACCAATCTGCAACAATCTGTTCCTGATGTTGAGCCTGCTGCCGGCGAATCTCATGCTCCCGGTAAAAAAGCTGCAACGGTTCACGCAAAGGCGGAGAACGCAAACTCTGTTGCTAATATTGAACCTGCTGCTGGTGCCGAAGGTGGTCCGTCTGGTGGATCTGGTCGTGGCTATGGTTTTGGAAGTTCAATTGATGGTGCTTCCTTTGGTGGAAAAAATTCAACAGGCCCAATTGGTGCGACTGCGCTGAATTACAGTGCTCCAAAAATCCCAACGATCCCATCTCTTTCTGGTGTTCGTGGTGTTGAGGATGATCGTCCTTCTATTGCTCCTGCTGTGAGTGTTGAAGATGAGTCCGATATTGGTTCGGTGAGTGGTTCTGTTGCCGTGAATTATGGTCGTGATGGCCCTGGCGTTATTACATTTAATGATAGTTTCACAAGCGGTGGTTCAAAAGCTGGCGGAGCTTTGCTCTCTCACGGAGAACCAGTCGTTGTTACCCATACTGGAAATACCTATACGGGAACAGCCAAGGGCGAAACTGTATTTACTCTTGTTCTTGATCCTGCCACTGGCGGATATACATTCACTCAGTTCGGAGAATTGGATCATGCCGATGGATCAAATCCGAATGATTCAATCAGCCTTGTTTTTGGTGTGACCGCAACTGACAAAGATGGAGATACCGCAACAACAACTATTACTGTGAATGTTCTTGATGATGCGCCTCTCGCTGTCAATGATGGTGCATTTGTTGCTGAAAACAAACTTGCAGTATCTGGAAATGTTTTAACAAATGATGATGCGGGTAACGATGGTTTGGGGTCTGTAACCAAGGTTACATTTAATGGTGTTGACTATACCGTTCCTGCCACTGGCGTTGTTACCGTTACTGGTCAGTATGGTGTGTTGAAACTTGCGGCCGATGGTACATATACTTACACATCTTCCAATACAGCTTTGGGCACTGATAAATTTACTTATACTATGGTTGATTATGATGGTGATGCGTCAACTGCCATTTTGTCAGTCGCGGTGCGCGACATTGACGAACAGCCATGTGTAGCAAATGCTGAGAGCATTCTTGATGAAACGA
>CAZVSN010000004.1:24372-41140 GCA_964629455.1 uncultured Micavibrio sp.
TGATGGCGATACAGCAAAAGGAACCATTACTGTTAAGGTTCTTGATGATGCGCCTGTTGCGGCTGATGATGTTGCGACATTGGCATCTGCGCCCGGATCTGTATCTGGTAATGTTACATCCAATGATAATGTTGGTGAAGATAAACCTGGCTTTGTTGTAAAAGCGATTGCGTTTGAAGGTAAATCTGTTGATGTTCCTGCGACAGGAACAGTAACGATTGCTGGAGCGCATGGTAATCTGACCATCTCTTCAACTGGTGCTTATACCTATAGCGGTGCATCTGTTGGCTCTGATAAATTTATTTACACAATCGTTGATCAAGACGGTGATGTTGCAACTGCAAAACTGACTGTGACTGTCAATGACATTGACGAACAGCCATGTGTAGCAAATGCTGAGAGCATTCTTGATGAAACGAATGTAGCGCCTGATGGAACTGAATCGGTGTCTGGTAAAGTTGTTGCGAACTTCTTTGGCGATGGCCCAGGTAAGATTGATGCGACTGGATCATTCTCATCTGGTGGATCATTGAAAGGTGGAGCATTAACCTCGAATGGTGTGCCTGTGAAGGTGACTATGGATGGTGATGTTTACACTGGAACCGCAAATGGCAAGGTTGTATTTACCCTGACCCTGAAAGATGACGGATCATACACTTACAAACAAGTTGGTCAGTTGGATCATGCGGATGGAACAAATCCAAACGATGTGATTACACTGAACTTTGGCTTTGTTGCGTCTGATGCTGATGGCGATACAGCAAAAGGAACCATTACTGTTAAGGTTCTTGATGATGCGCCTTTGGCCAAAGATGACGGTGTTCAAAATATTAAGGCTGTTGTGACCGGAAACGTATTGTCCAATGACTCCCAAGGTCTGGATGCGGCGTCACCTGTTGTTGGCGTGAGCTACAAAGGCGTTAATTACACAGTTCCTGCATCTGGCACAACAACTGTTGCTGGTGATCATGGGACTTTGGTTATTAAGGCTGATGGTTCTTATACTTACACACCTAAAGGCTCTGGAACTGATGACTTTACTTATACGATTCAGGATCGTGACGGGGACACATCTTCTGCTCATCTGGTTTTGCAGGTGCAGGATAATCTTTGCGTTGATGTAAATGTTGCTCCTGATTGTGTTTGTGTGAAGGAAGATGGTTGTGTTGATGTTCCTCTGACTGCCAATGTTGCTGGCGGTAGTGGAAATGAAACACTGACCCTTACATTGACTGGTGTTAATCCTTCATGGGGCTTCACGGCTGCTGGATGGGTTAAGAATGCGGATGGTAGCTATTCTATCACCCTGCCTCAAGGTCAGGCGACATATAACGGTAAATTTACTTTCGCACCTCCTGCAAACTCCGATGTGGATTTGAATGGTTTGAAAGTGGTTGCCACTGTTTATGATCCTGATCTGTCCGTTACAAAAACAGATGCAGATTCATTCTCTATCGTTGTTGATGCTGTGGCCGATGTTCCAACTCTTAGTGTGACATTGCCATGTCAGAATAACTATGACCCTAATCGTTACACCTTTAGTAACTATTACAACTATGTTTATTCGGGCAATTTGGCTAAGTACGATTTTACTATTCGTGCAAATGTAACTGATAAAGATGGATCAGAAAAAATTGCTTACTATGTTGTTCAAATACCAAAAGGACTTGATGATTTTGGTGTTGGATTAAGCGCTGGAACAGAGGTTTCGCCAGGTGTCTGGAAAATCAATGCTGGCGAAGAAGTTGGTTTGAAACTTGTGATGCCACAATTGGATGGTGCTTGGAATAATCCAGGTTACATTATTCCTCAGGGCATTCATAATTTCACAGTGACCGCTGTTAACGTTGAATCTGCGTTGTCTGGTAATGAATGCGATTATACAGATAACACAAATTCCGTGTCTGCTTGTGTTCAGGTTGTTATCTTCTCGTCACCTTTGGTTCTTGACCTGAATGGCGATGGATTGAATTTGACTGATGCAGATCATGGTGTTTACTTTGATATTAATGGTGATGGCGCCGTTGATAAAACTGGTTGGGTTGCCAAAGAAGATGGTTTGTTGACTCTTGATAAAAACCATAATGGTTTGATTGATGGTCAGTCAGAGCTTTTTGGTGGCGCGACCGTTGATGGTTTCACTGTATTGGCTCAATATGACCAAAATGCTGATGGGGTTATCGATAGTAAAGATGCCGTTTGGAAGGATCTGACTGTTTGGCAGGATGCTAACCAAGATGGTGTTACCCAAGATGGCGAATTGACATCTTTGGACTCCCATGGATTTACTTCGATTTCTTTGGATGCAACAGCGACAGATTACCAAGTTGCAGGTAATGGTGTTTCTGCGGAAAGCACTGTGACAGGCACTAATGGTCAGGAAACGTTGATTGCCGATGCTTGGTTTGCTTTCTATAGCGGATCTGATGAATTGCAAATGGCTGCTGCCAAGGCAAATGAACCAGTTTCCGGTGCACAACCTGTTGTCATCAGCAACTTTAATGCAGCCGAAGACAAGTTGGATCTGAGCTCTTTGATTGAAAATAGTGATTGCGGTGTTACAACTGCCATTCAGGATTTTGTTTTCTCAAGAACCGAAGATGGAAACACTATTATCAGTGTGGACAAATCAGGTTGTGGTAGCGCAAGCGCGGCTGTTGATGTTGCCGTTCTTCAGGGCGTTACAGTTCAGCATGTTGAGGACATTGTTCAAATTAATCAACAGCAACAGAACCAGTCTGGTTTTGGAACCGTATAGTTTTCATAAATATTAAGAAGACGGGGCGAAAACTTTCGCCCCGCTCTTGCATAAATCCTTAAAAACGTTCATAAATAACTATCTAATTATTCATCCCTCCCACGGGGTAAAGCTGGGCAAGAGGACAATTACAAATGAGTCAAAATAATCAAAAATTCCTTATGGTTTGTGCGGCAGCATTGCTGGTTATGAACCCTGTTCAGTCTTGGTCACAAGATGTTCAGCTTTCTGTACCTGCGGCAGATCCTCTCCCTGTTCCAACAGGAACAGCACCTGCGGCTGAGGCTATTTTGAAAACGCAAGCTGCAACAACCAATACGGTTGATACACTTAATGCTGCGCCTGTGGTTCCGTCCGTTGCTCCATCTGTTGCTGCTGCTCCAGAGAGCGTTGTAACTCCAACCCCGACACAGGTAGGCTCTTACAACCCTCGCGCGGTTGACCGGATTATCAATTTGCGTGATGCGGTTGCTGTTGGTGTTTTGACCAATCCTGAAACAGAAGCTGTTGCTAATAATCGTCGTGCAACAGATGAAGAATTGAAACAAGCTAAAGCTTTGTATCGTCCGTCGATTGACATGAGTGCAGATACTGGTTTTGAGAGCATTTACAGCGATCCTGACGGGTCCGTTCCTGGTCACTCGGATTTGTGGCGTTCTCAAGCTTCGTTGACATTGACCCAAATGTTGTTTGATGGGTTCTCGACCAAGTACGAAAATGCGCGTCAATTCCACCGTGTCCGTTCTGCGGCTCACCGTGTTCGCGAGTCTTCGGAATATAAAGGTCTGGATGTTATTGAATCTTACCTCGATGTATTGCGTCAACGCGAATTGATGCAAATTGCACGCGATAATCTTGCGCGTCATAATGAAATTATGGGTCAGATTGTTGAAAGCGCAAATGCTGGACGCACAACTCAGGCTGATGTTGAGCAAACTAAGGCGCGCGTGAATGCTGCTGAAGCTCAAGAGGCTGCGGTACGCGAGTCATTGGCAACTGCAGAAACAAATTATCGTCAAATTGTTGGTGATTTCCCACAGCCTGATATTCAAATCCCTGTTGCTCCGCGTGAATTGCTGGAAAGCAGTGTTGAACAAGAAGTTAAACAAGCCCTCACTCATAGCCCTACAATTGATATCAAAGAAGCAGATGTCAATGTTGCTGATGCTGAACGTGAAGCAGCTAAGTCAAGCTTTTATCCAAAAGTTGATTTCCAAGCTGGCGCAAAGGTTGGTGATAATCTTGATGGCGTCGAAGGACGTACACAATCTGGATCGGCATTGGTTATTGCCAACTGGAATTTGTATCGCGGTGGTGGTGATGTTGCTCGTTCACGCGAATTCGTTTATCGCTTTGCTCAAGCAAAGGATGAGCGTAATGCAGCTGCACGCGCTATTGAACAAGATGTTCGCCAAACATGGGCGAGCATGGTGTCTGCTGCTGATCGTGCTGCGGCATTCCGCAAACAAGCTGATGCAAACGGAATGGTTGTTGAGGCCTATAAAGATCAATTCAATCTGGATCGTCGTACCTTGCTTGATGTTCTGGATTCCCAAAATGAATGGTTTGTATCACGCAGCAATGCAATCAATAACGGATATTTGGAAATGTTCGCTGTTTATCGTTTGATTGCTTTGCGTGGAGATCTTTTGCCTACACTTGGCGTTTCCTACCCAGGGGAAGCCAATCCTGCGTTTACCAGTTCTCAAAAAAAAGGATAGGATAGGTCATGGATTTGACCAATGATAGAGACGCTGCCGCGCCATCGGTGGCGTCTTCATCTTCTTCTGATGGCGCATCTGATAATAATTGGCCCCTTGAAGCCGATCGTATGGCTATCCATTCTCCTTTGGTGGAATGCCTCAGGCTCTTGGCTGGGCATTATGGGCGTCGTACCAGTGAAAATTCATTGGTTGCTGGTTTGCCAATTCCTGCCAGTGGAATTACTCCTGCTTTATTTGAACGCGCTGCTTTGCGGGCAGATATGAATGTCCGCCTTCTGGAGAGGTCTTTGGAAGGTTTGGCTATTGCTCCTAATCTTCCTTGTATTTTGGTTCTGGATCATAAACAGGCCTGTATTTTGTGGGAAGTTCGATTTCCAAAAGGACATCTTCCTAAGAAAGAGCCAGGGCGTGATGCTGAAATCCACCCTGAAACACTCCTTGTTTTGCAATTTCCTGAAAACCCTGATGAACGTAAGACGCTTACAGTTTCTCAGTTAAAAGCTATCTATAGCGGCTATACATTTTTTGTGCGCCCTGTTGCGCGTGTTGATGAACGTGCGGGGCCTGCTGTTATTGATACGGCGCGCGATTGGTTCTGGGGCAGTTTGAAAGAAAACTGGACCATTTATCGTGAAGTGATTATGGCGACAGTGATGATTAACTGTTTTGCTTTGGCCAGCACACTCTACATTATGAATGTGTATGATCGCGTTATTCCAAACAGTGCCTATGAAACATTGTGGGTTCTGTCTTTGGGGGCGTTGATTGTTTATTGTTTTGATTTTGCGGTTAAAAATATGCGGTCCTATTTTCTGGACATTGCGGGTCGCAAAGCAGACGTAAAAATTTCTGCCAAATTATTTGAACAATTATTGGGCATGACCCTTACTTCTCGTCCTGCTAGTGCGGGCGTGATGGCCAGCCATATGCGCGAATTTGAAACCATTCGTGATTTCTTTACGTCTGCGACGATGACCGCATTGGTTGATCTTCCGTTTTCATTGTTCTTTATTGTTATCATTGCAATTATTGCAGGGCCATTGGCCATCATTCCTTTGATTGCTATTCCGATTGTAATGTTTGCGGGATGGATTTTGCAAAAACCAATGGCGCGGATTACAAAAGAATCGATGCATGAAAGTGCGTTGAAAAATGCGCTGTTGTTTGAAACCATTACTGGTCTTGAAACAATTAAGACACAAGCTGCGGAAGGCCATGTTCAACGTCGGTGGGAAGAGTTGAGCGAAAAAGGATCTCGCACAACTGTTCGGTCAAAACGTGTTGCATCCTTTGCGTTGAATTTTTCAATGTTTATGCAACAAATTACCACGATTGCTATGGTGATTGCTGGTGTTTACATGATTTCCAATTCGATGATGACCCAAGGGGCGTTGGTTGGGTCTGTGATGTTGGTTGGGCGTGCGTTGGGGCCGTTGTCACAGGTTGCGGGTCTGTTGACACGCTTTAACCAAAGCTGGCAGTCGTTAAGACATCTGGAAGATTTGATGAAACGCCCTGTTGAACGCCCTGCTGGGAAACATTTTATTTCCAAGCCGCGCGTTGAAGGACGTATCGAATTCCGCGATGTTTTCTTTAAATACCCAGGACAAAGCCACCCTGCTTTGAAAGGATTAAAAATCTCAATCGAGCCAGGGGATCATGTGGGAATTATTGGTGCTGTTGGGTCTGGTAAAACAACATTGTCCCGATTGCTTGTAAATTTATATCAACCAGAAACGGGCGCGGTTCTATTGGATGGAACAGATGTTCGTCAAATTGATCCGGGCGATTTGCGCCGCAGTATTGGTGCGGTTCAACAAAGCCCAAATCTGTTTTATGGTTCGGTGCGTGAAAATATCACGATGGGGCATGAAACTGCTCCTGAGCGTGCGGTTGTTCGTGCTGCTGAATTGGCTGGGGTCATGGAATTTTTGCGTGATTCCGAAAAGGGATTGGATACTCAGGTTGGGGAACGCGGCGAGGCATTGTCGGGCGGTCAACGTCAGGCGGTCGCGATTGCACGGTCATTGCTATATGATCCGCCTGTTTTGGTATTGGATGAACCAACGGCTTCGATGGACCCAACATCTGAAATGCGCTTGCGCGATAAATTGAAAACGCTCTCTCAGGGTAAGACAACAATTTTGATTACCCACAAAGGCGCTATGCTTGATTTGGTTGATAAATTAATTTTGATGGATCGCGGACAAATTATCGCTTTTGGCCCGCGTGATGAAATTATCCGTCGATTGCAGAATCGTGAATTTACATCGCGGCAAGGTGAGTAATGATGAAAAAAACTCCTGTCAAAAACAATCAGAAAAAATCACCTCTTTCCGAAGATCTTAACATCAATAATGCAGATGATTGGGATAAGCTACGTTTGGGTTGGAAAGAGCAGACAGATAAAGTACAGGCATATGCCGACAAATATTTTATGACGGATGATGAATTGCCCTTGAATCGGCATTTAATTCTGGTGAGTTTATTTGCTTTCTTTTCGGTTGCGATTGTTTGGGCATCTTTTGCGACCCTTGATGAAACGGCGCGCGGTGAGGGGCAGATTATTCCTGCTGGCGAGGTTCAGGTTATTCAGAATCTTGAGGGCGGAATTGTTGATGCCTTTATGTTCAAAGAGGGCGACTCTGTTAAAAAAGATGATGTTATTATGCGGTTGCGCGATGTTGGGGCGCAATCTGATTTGGGATCAAATGAAGCCAAATATTTGAGTCTGATGGCGGCGATTACGCGTCTTCAGGCCGAGGTTGATGGAAAACTGACAGTTGAATTTCCTGATGATCTGATGAAAAAGGCTCCGCAAAGTGTGTCAGAGGAATTGAACGCCTTTCGTGCCAATAAAGATAAGTTGCAGGGACAAATTATGGTTCTTGATCAACAACTGTCCCAAAGGAAACAAGAGGTCAGTGAGTTGAGCACTAAGGTCAATGATTTGGCTGCGGTTATTCGTTTGTCACAACAGGAAAAAGACATGACGGCCCCTCTGGTTGCCAAAGGGTCTGCTCCACGCATTGAACTTGTTCAATTGGAACGCGGCATCAAAGAAAAACAAACGGAATTGAATGGTGCTCGTGCGGCGATCCCTCGTGCGCAATCCGCTATTGCTGAGGCGGCGGCGCGCATCAGTGAAATCAAGAAAAGTTTTGTTGCTGATACTCAAACAGAACTGGCAGCAAAAACTGCTGAAATGAGTACAGTTAAACAAACGCTTGGTGCGTTGGAAGATAAGAAAGATCGAACCGATGTTCGCTCTCCTGTGAATGGGACCATCAAGGATTTCAAAATCAATACGGTTGGTGGTGTTGTAAAACCAGGCGATCCGATTGCCGAGATTGTTCCGATGGATGATAATTTGTTGGTTGAGGCAAAGATTCGCCCGTCCGATATTGCGCGTTTGCGCCCTGGTCTTCCTGCGATGGTTAAAATTACCGCGTATGACTTTACCATTTATGGTGGGTTAAAGGGCGAGGTTGCAGATATTTCTGCCGATACTATCAAGAATGAAAAAGGTGAATTCTTTTATCGTGTTAAAGTCCGGACAAAAGAAAACTCCCTTCGTCGTAAGGGTGAGATTTTGCCGATTATTCCAGGGATGATTGCCACCGTTGATGTGCAAACGGGTGAAAAGACGGTCATGGAATATCTGATGAAGCCGTTCCTGAAAACGGTTGAAAATTCAATGAACGAAAAATAAAGGGAGAAGGCGATGCCCTATGAATCTGGACATCGATCATTGGGTGTTATTGATATTGGCTCGAATTCTGTCCGTATGGTCATTTACGATCTGGCCTATACCCCGCCTGAAAAGATATTTAATGAAAAAGTGTTCTGTGCCTTGGGGCGTGATTTGGCTACAACGGGCCGGTTGAATGCTGAGGCGGTGTCTTCTGCTTTTAAGGCGCTTCGCGCCTATAAACTCCTTTCTGAAATTTATCAGGTTGAAACGCTAAAAGTTGTTGGTACGGCGGCGTTGCGTGATGCCGTTGATGGCGATGCGTTTATTGCGCGGGTGAAAGATGAAATTGGACTGTCTATCCGTATCATATCAGGTGATGAGGAGGCAGGATTCGCGGCGCGCGGGGTGTTGGTTTTTGATCCTTATGCCGATGGTGTGGTTGCAGATTTTGGCGGGGGGTCATTGGAATTTGCCCGTGTTTCCCGCAATCAGGTGCATGATACAATTAGTCTGCCATTGGGCGCCTACCGTGTGCAGGCCATGGGTAATAAAGCGCGCGAAAATATAATGGCTTATCTTGAGCCATTGAAAACCCGCTTTGGACATCTTGATGCGCTTTATGCGATTGGGGGTTCTTGGCGCGTTCTGGCCGCGTCCTATATGAAGGACAAGGGCGATCGTGATGATCTGCAGGGCTATAGTATCCCGACCCCCGAAATGATTGAATTTTGTAAACAAATCAAAGGGATGACAGAGGCGGGCATCCGCGAGGCGTATCGTATGGAATCGCATCATGCAAAACAGGCTACGGCGGCGGCCTTTGCATTGGAAATTATTCTAAAGGAACTTGCGCCGCGTGAGTTTGTGGTATCAACCGCAGGTGTGCGCGATGGGGTTGCGCATGAATTTCTTTTAACGGACAGAAAAACAAAGTAAAATAGAATCCATGGCACAAACACCTGAACCACCCAATCCACTTATTGATGATCCCACGCTTTATGCGGCGGCAGCAGATGATTATGTTGCGTCCGCATCTGATGATGAAGATGCAGAAGACGGTGATGATGAATCTGGTGAAGGCGGAGATGGCGGCAAAGGACTAAAATCATCCAGAAATTATGATGTTGTTTTGCAATCCCTTCTTGATTTTGCAAATGACGATTCATTGTCCGAAGAAGAAAATGATAAAGCCAAGCTGGAGAAACTTGGAATTGCCCCGATGAGTGTTTTGGCGACTGGGGCATCTGCATTTGCGTCTGAGAATGATTTAAGTCGTAAAGTTTTTATGGCCAGAGTCGGTTTGTTCAATTTAGAGATTAAGCCGCGCGATATCGCGAACCCTCAGTTAATCAAATTGCTTGATGAGAAGCAGGCAGAGCGTCGCCGCATATTTGGTATACAAACATTGGACGAGATTGTTACTGGCGCAATTGGTGCGGCAGGCATGATGATTGGTGCGATTACGTCCTCTGTTGCTGACTATGTGAAGGATAAGCGCGAAGAAAGACGAATTGATCGCCAGATTAAAAATTATGAAAGTGGTCAGGAAGAATATGGATTAGATAGTGAAGATCTGGTTGAAGCGAAGCAAAGTCTTCAACAGGTCGATTTTCCTGTGCAAGAGGCTGAGCAAGATGACCCTGTCCTGAATTATTTGCGTGAAGTTCAAGATAGGCACGATGCGTTTAAGAATGACCAAGACAGTTCCCAATTGATGCGGACATTTAATACATTGGCCACGCTTATTGCACCTGAATATGTGACGGTTATTAAGATCAATACGGATGTGATTGGTATTGGTCAGGAAATTCAGGATATCTATAAAGACTTTAATCCCGTCGGATGATTGTTTAGGAATAAAAAAAGCCGAAGGATGAAACCTTCGGCTTTTTTATTTGGGTTTCCCCTTTAATTATTTTTTGCTGTCTTTCAACGCTGCGCCAAGGATATCGCCCAATGATGCGCCAGATTCGGTTGAACCGAATTCAGCCATTGCTGCTTTATCTTCGTCGATTTCACGTTGTTTAATGGACAGACCCAAGATGCCTTTTTTAGCGTCAACGCTGATAACTTTCGCATCAACTTTTTCGCCAACGGCAAAACGGTCAGGACGTTGTTCAGAACGTTCACGGGACAGATCGGCGCGTTTGATAGAGCCTTTCATTGTCTCATTCACTTGAACTTCGATACCTTTGTCATGAACTTCGGTAACTGTACATGTTACAACTTGGTTCTTCGCAATTCCGCCCATTGCTGACGCAGATGCGGCAGAGGATGAACCTGTGTTGGAACCAGTTCCTGGGTTTTCAGTCAGTTGTTTGATGCCCAAAGCAACACGTTCTTTGGCTGCGTCAATGTCAAGAATTTTGACTTTGACCATGTCGCCTTTTTTGTATGCTTTAAGAGCTTCTTCACTGGCATCTTCCCAAGATACGTCTGAGAGGTGAACCATTCCATCAATATCACCAGATAGGCCAACGAATAGGCCGAATTCAGTGATGTTGCGGATTTCGCCTTCAATCTCTTGTCCAGCCGCATGACCAGCCGCAAAAGCTGTCCATGGATTGTCCTGAGTTTGTTTAATACCCAGAGAGATACGACGTTTTTCCATGTCAATATCGAGAACCTGAACAGATACTTCTTGTCCTGGGGTAACGATTTTGTTCGGATGAACGTTTTTCTTGGTCCATGACATTTCTGAAACGTGAACCAGACCTTCGATACCAGATTCAAGTTCAACAAACGCACCGTAATCGGTGATGTTTGTGATCTTGCCTGTGCAACGCAGACCAGATGTATATTTCTGAGATGCTTCCGCCCAAGGATCAGATTCCAATTGTTTCATCCCGAGGGAGATACGTTGGTTTTCTTCGTTGTAACGGATGATTTGAACTTCGATAGATTGTCCAACAGTCAGCATTTCGGATGGGTGGTTAACGCGTTTCCAAGAAATATCGGTAACGTGCAACAATCCATCAACACCGCCGAGGTCAATAAATGCACCGTAATCAGTGATGTTTTTAACAACACCATTTACGATAGACCCTTCACGGAGTTGTCCCATCAATTCTGAACGTGCCTCTTCGCGGCTCTCTTCAAGAACTGCACGACGTGATACAACAATGTTGCCACGTTGACGGTCCATTTTGAGAATCATGAATGGTTGTGGAGTTCCCATCAAAGGAGATACATCGCGTACTGGGCGAATATCAACTTGTGAACCCGGCAAGAAGGCAACGGCGCCGCCCAAGTCAACGGTGAAACCACCTTTAACGCGGGAGAAAATGATACCGGTAACACGTTCTTTGTTTTCACAATTTTTCTCGAGAACAACCCAGACTTCTTCGCGACGTGCTTTTTCGCGTGAGAGGACTGTATAGCCATCACGATCTTCCATACGTTCTACGAATACTTCGACAGTGTCGCCAGTGCGGATTTCAGGATCTTGACCCGGAAGGCTGAATTCGCGTTTTGAAATGCGACCTTCTGATTTCAGACCCACGTCGACGATAACAGAATCATCTGTCATTCCGACGATACGACCTTTGACAACTTGTCCGGTAAATTTGCTTTTATTGTTTAGTGAGCCAGCGAGGAGAGCTGCAAATTCATTTGACTCCTCACGGTCGATAATATTGGCTGCTGCGTGTGCCATGACGTTATTTCCTCTTCGGAGAATAAGATGTACCAAAACTGACAGAGGATAAGGGCAGACAAGATTTATATTAATCGTCTTGGCCGCGCTTTCGTACCAGTCAGGCAGGCGGATTCATATCTGAAACACCCCTATAAAGCAAGCATTTCCAATTGATTTTGTTGTTTTTCTTGGTCAGAAAAGGATATTAATCCTATTTTATCGAGATGATAACGAGAGATTTAAAAGGGGGCCGGTGTATGACCCCATGCTTTGGGCGCTATTATTTCAGATTTATTGAGCATTTTGTGTAGATCTATACCTAAACACCCTTGTTCGGAAAGTCGTGTTCGATTGTGTTCTTTTTCCCCTTGATAGAATGCGGGATAAGCGAGAGCTCTGTATGCATCATCTTTTGCTATTGAAAATCTTGGGCACAAACTTTCTACATAAAGTTTTGCGGTTTCAGGGGTGATGATGAAGTACCCTTTTTCTTTAATATTGTTCCAAAATTCTTGGCCTTCTTTTGTTTCTTGCAGGAAAGATAGCGGAGAGTGTCGTGATTGTATTTCTCTCAATCCGAAAGCGGGATATAAATTAGAAGGCAATGAAAACTGTGTATAGGTTGGGTCAAGCATCACATGTAGAGATTCCTTTGTGGTCCCTATTTTGACAGGCATTGAGGCCGCACAATGAGAAAAGGGGGATTCTTTGATGGCATCTGATGCGAAGGGTTTCCCGATAAAACTGTTATCTTCGAGATTATAAACCATGAGCTTTTGTGCAAATGCGCACATTAAAGGATATGTTTTTTCTTCCTTTGCCCATTTATAAAGGTCGCTTTTTTCTTGTGATAGATTGGGTAATGAATTTCTGACTTTATCAAGTCTGGTGCGTGCTTCCTCTAAGAAACTATCAAGAAATTTCTCAAGTGCCGTATGATTTTCTACATGTAAAATGCGCCCAATTTCCATGGAGGTATTCTATACCAAAAACATATATAAATTACTAATTTATAGGATTTAAACCAGTTTTGCGCGGATAATATCTGCTGCTGTTCTTAGGGCTTCATCTGCATTCAATGCGCTGGTATCTACTATAATGGCATCGCTAGCGGGTTTTAGGGGGGCTGTTTCCCGTCCACTGTCCCGCGCATCCCTATCCATCATATCTTGCAAAACGGTTTCATAGGTTGTTGGAACGCCTTTGCCCGACAATTCCTGATATCTGCGTTTGGCGCGTGTTTCGACATCGGCGGTGACGTATAATTTTACATCCGCATTGGGGCAAACGACGGTCCCTATATCGCGGCCATCCAAAACTGATCCTTGGAACGGTTTGTTCTTGGATTCCATTAAGGGGGGATGGGTTGCGTATAGGCGTTGGGTGTCCAACAGAATTTCGCGCATCGGCGGAAATCGGCAAGACCGCGATGTTGCATCGGCAACAATATCTGTACGAAGAGCAGGGTCGTTCAACATTTCCCATGACAGATTATCGCGCACATAGATGGCGGCAGTGACGGCGGATTCTGGGTCATCGGGATTGCCGTTTGTATCCAGAATATGTTTGGCAGCAGCACGATAAATCGCGCCTGTATCAAGATAAAACAAGTGGAATTGTTCTGCCAAGCGGCGGGCCAGTGTGCCTTTACCACTGGCTGCGGGTCCGTCAACGGCGATGATGATAAATTGGCTCATAGCTGTTTATATACCGATTTTTTCCCAGAATAACAGCCCCTAAGAGATTTTTTGACAATTTGTCGCGCCTATGTTTATTATCCATAAATATTTGGGGGTAGGTATGAAATCTTCCGTTGTTTCTTTGGCGTTTCTTTCCGCTGTTGCGGTGGGGGGCATTGCAGGTGATGCCTCCGCAATGGAGTGTCCAATCAAGAAAAGTCCTCCTCCTCCTTCGAAGCCCTGGAAGGCGGCACATTTGGTCGCGCAAATTTCTCATACAGATGAAAAACGGTTGGATGAAAAAAATGCTGATCAAAAATTACCGATAGCATCGATTACAAAAATGATGACGGCTTATCTGGTTATTGAGAAAATAAAAAAAGGTGAAATGAGTCCCGCGGATCGTATCAAAGTTTCAAAGGAAAGTTTGTGCCTGCCTGATAGTGATTTTGCAGTTACCCCTTTGCCTGATAATATCACAGATATTTCTGTTGAAGATGCTTTGACACAACTCATTCTTTTATCCAGTAACCCGATGGCGGATAATTTGGCTGTCGCAGTTGCGGGCAATAAGAAGGAATTTGTAGCGCAGATGAATGCCCAAGCCAAGGAATGGGGAATGACATCAACCCATTTTGTGAATGCCCACGGATTGCCCATTGGGAACAGGAAATCGGAACACACAACCGCCAATGATTTGTTAAAAATGGCGCAGGCGTTGATGCCGATGGTGGATGATTATAAACACTATGAAAGCCGCCCATTAGAAGTAGATGGAAAATCATTAAATAAAGAAATAAAGCCCTGGAAACGAGAGTTTGTTGAAAGTGGAATTTTATTTAAAACCGCAACCATTACTGGGTGCCATTCTTTATTCACTATTGATCAACAAGGCCAATCTGCATTGGTCACTATCCAGCTGTGTGGGCAAAGAGGGACGTTGGCATCCACGGTTAAGGGGTGGATGGAAAAAGCAAAAGATTTCTATGTGGTGCAGGCTGCTACGACGGAAGAATCTCCGCCCCTAAATCCGCCATCAGTTCCTTGAATTTCGGGAAGCTTGTATTAATCGGGCTGCCATCATCAATGGTTATTGGTTCATCGGTGACGGTTCCTAATACCAGAAAACTCATGGCGATGCGGTGGTCGAGGGCGGTTTCAATTTTTGCGCCGCCTTTGGGTGGCTTTCCTGTTCCGTGAATGGTCAGCCAGTCATCGCCCATTTCCAAATTTACACCACAGGCGCGCAAACCGTTGGCAACCATTAATAGCCTGTCGCTTTCTTTAACGCGCAGTTCGGCCAAATCTGTCATATAGGTTGTGCCCTCGGCACAGGCGGCGGCCATGGCGAGAACAGGAAATTCATCAATCATGCTGGGGACGCGGGACGCGGGAACCGTCACGCCCTTTAATGGTTTGGTTGATTTGACAATGATATTGGCAATCGGTTCGCCCGCATCAATTGTTTTGTTTTGGAATTCGATTTCTGCACCCATTTCTATCAGGGTGTCGTAAAGACCTGTGCGGCGTGGGTTGATGCCAACGCGTGGTAGTTTGATGTCAGACCCAATATTGATAAGGGCTGCAACAATCGGGAATGCAGCAGATGAGGGGTCAGATGGAACATCGACCGCACACCCAAGTAAACGTTGCCCGCCTGTAATTGATATCGCGTCTGCGCCATCTTCTGTTTTTGTAATATTAACTTTTACACCAAAGTGACGCAGCATATTTTCGCTGTGATCGCGGGTGGGGTGGGGTTCAATGACGGTGGTTGTTCCGCGTGCGTTTAACCCCGCCAGTAAGATAGCAGATTTGACTTGGGCGGATGCAACGGGCAGGCGATAGGTAATGGCTTTGGCATCATCAGTTCCGCGTACCGCAAAAGGCGGTTTACCGCCTGCGCGGGTGATAAAACTTGCGCCCATTTGTTCCAGTGGGACAGTCACACGACCCATCGGGCGTTTAATCAGGGATGCATCCCCTGTAAAGCAGGCTGATATCGGGTGGGATGCAACTATGCCCATTAACAGACGCGTAGATGTCCCGCTATTCCCCATGTCGAGAACGGTGGTTGGTTCAACCAGATTGCCTACGCCTTGCCCAAAGCATCGCCACAGACCATCGGCCCCTTTGTCGATTTTTGCACCCATGGCGCGCATCGCGGCGGCGGTATTTAAAACATCTTCGCCTTCTAATAATCCTGAAATCATGGTTTCACCCTCGGCCAATGCTCCAAACATCAGGGCACGATGTGACATGGATTTGTCACCCGGAACAACAATTGTTCCCGTTAGGGCTGCGGATTTTTTTGCGGTCAGTGGTGTTGCTTTTGAAATATGTGTCATGGCTTCACTTATAGCAAAGTCATGTTCTCTTCTTCAATGACTTCTTTGATATTTTCTTTGCGAAGGTGATGTCTTTCTTTCCACATCATGATCATTCCTGCTGAAATAATAATTCCTGCACCAATATAGGTTGTAAGTGGCGGGGATTGCCGGAAAATCATGATGTCGGCCAGAATACCCCAAAGCATTTGGGAATAATGGAGGGGGGCAATCAGTGATATTTCAGGGGTTTTGGCAAAGGCCATAGGCAGAAAAGTATGGGCCCCGATCAGAACCACTCCATAAAGCAGGAAGATTGCTGCGTCACCTGTCGGGAGTGTTGAGGGGATATCCTGAACGGCAAAGGGAAGATTGCCAATGACAATTGCCAAGAGCGGATAGAATCCATAAAGGGGGCTATATTCATCCTGCCCCATTTTGCGGATAACGAATATATTGCTGGAACTGAACAAAACTGCCCCGAAAATATACGCGTACCCTATATTCATATCGGAAAAATGGGGGCCAATTGTGACAACAACCCCTGTAAAGGCCAAACAGATAACAAATAGGCGTTCCAGTTTCAGAGGTTCTTTAAAAACAAAGTATGACGTGAGCATCACAAAAAACGGACTTAAAAATATGATGCAGTAAAAGTCAGAAATCGGAACGGTTTTAAGCCCATGGACAAACAGAGTTACCATGATCGCAATAATAATTGACCTTGCGGCGTGTAGTTTGATTTGGGTTGATTTAAATCCTGCCCATCCGCGTTGATAAATAATTTGTGCCCCCAGCCCAAGCAGAGCAATGAGTGCGGGGGCCGCAATACACAACGCAAGAGGATAGCGCCCTGATAATATTTTTGCGGATACGTCGGCTGTTGTGAATAAGATATAGGCACTGAGCGCTAAAATAGCCGCTTGGACAAAAGGAGAAAATCGGGACA
>CAZVSN010000005.1:0-16998 GCA_964629455.1 uncultured Micavibrio sp.
GCCATGCGGACGGGAACGCCGTTTGCACCTTGTTCAAATATCACGCTTTGTTTTGGGTCATCGGCGACATCATCGGAAATTTCCACACCGCGGTTCATCGGCGCTGGGTGCATTACGATTGCATCTGGCTTTGCAATTGATAAACGTTCTGGCGTTAATCCGTAAGCGTGGTAATAGGCACGGTCATCGGGAATAAGCGATGCGTCCATTCGTTCTTTTTGAATCCGCAAAACATAGACAACATCACATCCCACCAGCCCGTCTTCCAGAGTGTCGAAAATTTTAACGCTATCTGGAAATTTTTGTGGCTGTAAATTTTTCGGGGCAATCAGATGGATGGTTGCGCCCATTTTGGTCAGCAGGGCAACATTGGAATTGGCAACACGGCTATGTGCCAGATCGCCAATGATAGCGATGGTTAATCCTGCAATTGTTTTTTTATGTTCCAAAATTGTGAACGCGTCGAGCAAGGCTTGGGTCGGGTGTTCACGGTAACTGTCGCCCGCATTAATCACAGGGCAGTCCACCAGTTTCTGAACGTAATGGGGGGCGTTATATTCATGGTGGCGCATGATAACGGCATCGGGTTGGTATCCGTTTAAAAAGCGAATAGTGTCTGAAAAACTTTCCCCCTTTTGCGCGGAACTGATTTTTTCATCCCAGTTCATTAATTTTCCGCCCAGACGTAGAACTGCCATCTCAAACGAATTGCGGGTGCGGGTTGAATTTTCGGTAAACAGGGTCAGGACAACTTTTCCGGCGAGTGTTTGCGGAACATTTTTATTCGCTAATGCGGTTTTGAAAAATGCAGCGCGGGAGAGAATGGTGTTGATGTCCTCAACCGACAGGGGAGGAATATCCAAAAGGTTTTTAACAGAGAGAGTGTGTGTCATAGACAGAGTTATGACGCAGTGCTGTTTATTTTTCCAGTGCTGGTAATATTTTATTAACCATTCTCTGTAATTCTGTGGGGATGGGGGCAACACGAGAGTGCGATATAGTTGCCCCCATTTCTATTTCAGAGCTACCCTGCAAAATACGGATAAAATTTCCATATAGCTGATATGAGGATTCCAACACAAAATCCGGGGCCTGCGGGTATCATCAGGCGGGCGAGGTTGGGTTTTGTTTTTGTTTGGATGGCGCGCGTCGCAGCGACCCCAATTCCATGAAGCAGTCCCGCAAAGGCACCGATTGTCATTGCGATAACAACGCCATCCATCCCCAGCCACAGACCTGCTGCCCCCAATAATTTGACATCGCCAAGTCCCAATGTGTCTTGTTTATAATGCCTGTTTCCAAAAAAACGGATGGTGTAGAGCGTTCCTGCACCAAGAAGTGCGCCGTATAAAAGCTCGTGTGGCGGGAAAATGTCGAATTTTGTTGTGATATGAAAACATATTCCCAGAATTCCCAGCAGTAGGTTCAGCCAATTGGGGAGTAACCAGACACGCAAATCAATGATAGAAAGGGTTACGAGCGTGATAAAGCCAGCTCCACAGAGAAGATAGGGAAGTATTTCCATTTTATGTCATTACCCTTTTGTGCAAGGAAAACATTGGAATCAAGTTGGGATTGCAATGGGTTGGCAGTTGTTTTACCATTTCGTTTCTAAATTTCACTTAGCCCTCATGATTCGTTTCTAGAAAGAAGTTTACCTAAATGTCGCAGGGAGAAAAGATCCTAGTTGTCGAAGATAACGATTTTGTTCGCATGCAGGTTGTTTCCTATCTTCAGGATGCGGGCTACACCGTTATTGAGGCTGAAAACGGGGCGCGAGCCTTGGGGATGGTTACATCCGATCTGGCTTTGATTATTCTGGATGTGCGGATGGCTCCTATAGACGGATTTGAGTTTATTAAAGCTGTCAGGGGACGAAATGCAACTTTACCCATGATTCTGGTGACTGGCGACCAGAATCCTGATTTATTGAATGAAGCCAGTAAGTGGACGGTGAGTGCCGTTTTAATGAAACCTGTGCAACGTGATCGTTTAATCAGTATGGCTGAGCGTGCCATTAATCAGGTGCGTAAGAAAATTGTTTAGAATGTTTTAGGAAAAGGGCAAGTCGATGTCTTTGATTAGTCAATTTAAGAAAATGAAACCTGCATCATCGGTCAAATTCGGGGTGTCTGTTTTGGCTTTACTGATGGTGAGTGGTCTGGCTCTGTCGAGTTGTGCTGATGCTATTGGCCCTAAAGCAAGAAATGTGAATGTGCCTGCGCCAAAGAATGCTGATGAGCGTCAGGCGGGCGTGAATGAAAACGGCGAACCGATTATTTACTTACCTTTGGGTGATGATGTTTTGTTGCCTCAGGGTGAGGCGGGCGATCCATTACCAGACAAAATTGTCGGGCCATTTGAATTGCGTGGAGAAACGCTGGCGGGCGCTTTGCAATTAATTCTAGATGGAACGGATGTTCCTGTTGCGTTTGAATCGTCCTCTAGTTTGACACAAAATATTACTGTTACCAACCTTAAGGGGCCTCTGGGAATGGTTGTCAATGAGGTCTGCTCGTTGGCGAATATGTATTGTTCTTATAATAATGGTATTTTGGTTGTGAAGGACAGGCAGGTATTTACCGTGACCGTTCCTCCAATCGTTGCAAGTGCAGATGTTGGAACTCTTTTGACAAATATTGCTGCGGCTGTTGGTAATATTACAGGGGATACCCCCATCACCGATGCATCGACGCGGACAATTGTTTATCGTGCTAGCCAACGTACATCGGAATTGGCGCGGCGATATTTTCAACGTCTTCGTTCCAATACGGCGATGGTTGTTTATGAAACTTATATTTGGGAAGTTTCACTTGAGGCTGGCAATACCACGGGTATCAAGTGGTCGCTCTTTGATAAGGTTGGTCGATTTAAATTTGGGATTAATTTGGCTGGGGCTGCGGATACAAATATCGGAACCCCAATCAGTATAGGTTTGCCGACAACTGGGAATGTTGATTTCAGTGTTAATGATGTGTTCCAGTTTATTTCATCTTATGGTGCTGTTAAAACAATCTCTCAACCACAGATTACTGTTTTGTCTGGATCTGCTGCAAAATTACGGATTGCAGATACTCAAAACTATGTTGCGTCTATATCAAGAACAACAACGGATGGTGGTAACACAACTGTTTCTACAACAACCGATTCTGTTGATACTGGTTTTACTTTGAATATTGGTTCAAACTGGGATAACTCAACCGTTTATGGAACGATTGATATTCTGCTTCAAGAAGTTCAGGCGATTGATACGTTTGATGATAATCCTGATGCGGTTGTTCAGTTACCACAAACAACAGAGCGTGAATTGAATACATCTGTTCGTATTCGTCCAGGGGATTTGTTGTTAATTGCGGGTCTTGTTCGTGAGCGTGATAACTTCAAAAAAGAAGGGCCCGGATTGACAGAGCCGATTATTCCATCAAGCAGATCTGCATCTAGTTCGAATTCGGAACTTGTTTTCTTGTTACGTCCTCGGGTTATTGTCTTTACCTCGGCAAATGCTAACACTCCTAAAAAAGGTGCTGTTGCTTTGCCTCAAACATCTTTTACCCAACCTGATATGATGTCTGCGCCTGATGTTGTTTCTAATTTGGCTCCTCCACCTGTTGTTGCGCCAGTCGTTGCTCCAGTCGTTGCACCGGTTGTTGCGGATATTCCTGAACCGATTGGGTTGCCAACAGTTGTGACTCCTGCATTGACTCCGGAAACGTCTGTTGAAATTCAACCATTGCCAACTGTTGTTCCTTTGAATGATGAGTCTCAGGACGTGGTTGTTACAAATAAAGCGGGTGGGGTTGATGATCCATCTGTTACCGTGAATTATGATGTATTGGGGCATTAGAGGATGAAGATGATGTCGGGATTTCAAAGAACCAATTCAGTTTTTGCTATCGGGCTTGCTTTGTGTATGTCGATGATAGCGGCAGGTAATGCTCAGGCAAGTAATGCCTTGGGCGACCCTGTTAATCGGGCGGCGGCCAAGACGGGCGTTACGGGATTGGTTTCTGTTGTTCCTGAAACAAAGGCTGGAGATATTACTGTCGGGTCAACCAATCAGGTTGTTGTAAAATTTCGTAATGATTCTGGTCAAGAATTAAAGATCGGAAATATCAATCTTTATCCATCGTCTACTGTCGGTTCTGAAGTTGCATTGAATGAATGTATGACCGCAAAAGATAGTCTCCCTGTCGGCGCAGAATGCGCGATTGTTATTTCGGTTAAAGGTTTGAAAATAGGGAACTGGCGTGTCGAGATGTTGGTGCGTCATGACGGAAAATCCAAAATTGTGACATCATCCATTTCTGGAGCGGTTGTTGCGGGTGATGATAAGACGGATGTTTTGTTGAGTGACGTTGAAATGATTCCGAATGAAATTGATTTTGGAACATTGTCGTCTTCACGCCCTTTGGTGAAGTCGGTTATTTTGCGGAACGTGACATCAAAACCAATTAATATTGCCAAGGTCTATGTTGATGCCTCTCCTCAATCTGGTTATGCGTTGTCATCTGATTGTAAAGAATTAAAAGCAGGTCAGGCGTGTATGACAACCATTACATGGGCGCCTTTATCCTCTGGTAAATCTGATGGCGTTCTTGTTGTTGAACATGATGGGCCAACCCGTGTTGCCAGTGTTAATTTAATGGGAAGTTATGACCCTAAAGCTGCTGAGAAAGCGGGCATATTCCCTGAAGCAGTTCCGGGGGCTGGGTTGTTGGTGTCTTCACAAGAGGAAATAGATTTTGGAAGCATTACCAATGAAGCCTCTATGACAGTATCTTTGGTCAATGTTGGCGATCAAGAATTGCAAATTAAAGATCTGTCTTTAGGAAGTTCTGATAAAGGTTTGACGATTGCAAATACTGGATGTCGTGCGCAAACAGTTCTTGAACCAGTGGCGGCATGTGCGTTGACCATTAATTGGTCGCCAGTGCGTCCTGGGGAAATTTTAGAAGATGTTAGAATATCTCATGATGGTGCCCGTGGCGTGTTGGTTCTTCCTGTTCGTGGAAATTCCAACGCTGCGGTTAATCGTGATGCAAAGGCTGTCGTTGTAAATGCAAGTGGCGATGTCCAAGAGGTTATTAAGCCTGTTGAGAAAAAACAGGCTCTTGAAGGTTTTGTCATTACATCTCATTCCCAAACAAAAGCGATTATTAATGGCCCCGGTGGAAGCCGTGTTGTGTCCGATGGTCAGAATGTTGTGCTGGGTGGAATTGAATGGAAGATTAGCATTGTTGAAAATGGGGTTGAATTTGTAAATAGCAATGATCGTGTTCGATTGTTATTTGATAGATCCTTGTCATCATCTGGGCGGTCTTCATCTTCGTCTTCATCATCTTCGGAAACCTCAACAACCTCTGCTGCGTCACCTACGGCGGCTGTACAGTAAATGGATCAGAATTCAAATACACCAACTCCCTCTGACGACCTTGAGCCTTTTGATACAAGGTTGAAGGTTGATCGCCGTCAGGCCGCTGACTCTAATCCTCCTGACGGAGTTGAGCGTCGTCAGTGGAAGGATCGGCGTAAGTCAAAGGCAAGTGAAGGCCGTGAACGATATCTGGATATGGTTCAACGTGAACGCGGAATGCTCTTGGATTTGGGCGTAACGCGGTCCACAGAACAATTATTGGATATGGCTGGAACGCCGATAGTATCTGATGAAGAGAATACTGAAAAATCTATTCGTGACCATGCCAATGGGGATCAGCTTCGTTCTATTTTGCCCGTTCAGTCTTGGTTGCCATTAAGTATTCACTTGATTGGCTTGCATGATGGCGTTTTAAAAATTGCCCCTTTGAACGAATTGAACTCCAGACAGTTAGAAGCTTTGGTGTCGACTGCTAACCGAAGTGGTTTGTTGGTTACTCGGGTTGAAACCGAAATGTGGGATCGGGCAGAGTTACAACAAACAATGCGCGCCGTTCATGACCTGTCAGCCGATAGAACGGAAAAGACATTATCTGCATGGTTGGCCGATACCGATAACGGGATTTTGCTCAATCAGTTTATGCGCGATATGATGGCAGAGTCTTTGCAAATGCGCGTATCCGATATTCACTTGTTGCAAGATAATAATCCATCTGCACCGAACTGGATACGCTATCGTATTGATGGTGATTTGGTTCCTGTTCATTTGTTGCCGCCTGATGCGATGGCACGTTTGACTACGCTTATTAAGCGTGATGCGGGGATGAACTTTGGTGATCGTGTGACCCCTAAAGATGGACGGTTTAGTTTTACATGGCAGGGGCGTGTTATTGACATTCGTGTTGCGGCTGGACCCCATGCGCAGGATGGTGAAAAACTGACTTTGCGTTTGCTGGATAGGGCTGCGCTTAAAGGGTTTGATGAATTGTTCAAACGTCATGAAGACGTTGGTGATTATCTTGCCCAATCTTTGTCACCTGAAATTAAAGGTGGTGGCGGGTTGATTATGCTGTCGGGGCCAACGGGTTCTGGTAAAACAACAACGCTTTATGCCTGTATTCAACAGATTGACCGCCGTCGTAAGCATGTGTTGACGATTGAAGACCCAATTGAATATGAATTGCGCTATGCCACGCAATGGCAAGTTCGTCCCGGCATGAAGGGTGGTGAGTTTGCAGACCTTATTCGTGCGGCCATGCGTCATGACCCTGATTATATTGTGATCGGGGAGTTGCGGGACTCGGATACGGTTGAAACTGCCTTGAAAGCTGCGGAGTCGGGGCATACGGTTATTTCAACCGTTCACGCGGATACTGCGCTTCAGACATTTGAACGTTTGAAATCTTTGATGCCATCGGAACGGGAACGTGCTTCGACCTTTACGTTGGCGCAGCAGGTTCGTTGTATTATCAACCAGCGTCTGGTTAAAATGTTGTGTCAGGGGTGTGCGCATCAGGGGCGTGCCGTTGACGCGTTGGAACAGCATGAAATTAATATGTTGGGTATTGATCCCGCAATTATTGTTCGTCGGCATAACACCAGTGGATGTGATTTGTGTAATCGTACAGGGATTTCTGGTCGGACATTGTTGCTTGATGCTTTGATGATTACGTTGGGGCCAGGGGATCGTGATAAGATTTATAAGGCATTGATGCAGAACGTGAATGATGTCGTTCAGCAAGAGGGTGTGGTTGTTCACACCCGCAGAAGTGGTCTGATTGATTTGGTTGTTAACGGGTTGGTTGACCCCAAATCTGCGTTGAATTATTTGGAATCGTAACGGGGATACATGCAGCAGTGGATTGTCCAAATTGCGTATGATACTCGTTCAGGGCCCAAGCGGGCAACTGAAACGATGTATATGCCGAGTGAGGCCGATGTTCGTGATGCCGTGCGTCAACGTGGTGGACATGTGTTGAGTATTCGCCCGCATACGCGAACCCCGCTTGAACGTTTATTGGCGCGATCCAGTTGGTGGCAAGTTCAGTTGTTGCGCGGAATTATGTTCAGGTCTACATCAACATCCCCTGGTGTTGGTTTTTGGAAAATTATCGAAGCTGAAACAAATCCAACGCGCCAGAATATTTTGGCACCTGCCCGCGAAGCTTTGGTGCAAGGTCTGGGGTTGATGGATGCGCTCAAAGCTTTGAATATTTTTGATAGATCGACTTTGGCAATTATTGCGGCCAGTGAACGTGCGGGGCGTTTGAGTGAAGGTATTCCTTATGCCATTAACTCGATTACCCAGAAAAGAAAGAATACACAGGCAATTGTGGGGACAATGGGTTGGTTGGCCTTTGATGTGTTTTCGATTGTGACCAGTCTTATCTCTGGTAAGGATATGGTTCTTGGGTGGTTCAAAGACAATGCTCCGAAAGAGGGGCCAGATCTTGAAAAATATATTCGTGTAACGGGCAATCTTGAATTGACATGGGATGTTCTGATTTGGGTGGCCTTTGGCTTTGGCGGATTTATGGCGTGGTGTGTCACTTCTTTCTTTTTGAATAAAGGAAAGCGGGATTGGCCTACGGCGCGTGTTGTCAGAAAAATCCCCTTGATTGCAGGGTATATGAGAGATTTGAGTTTTGCCGATTCAATGGCGGCGGCATCAAGGATGTTACGAAGCAATGTTCCTATCGGCGATACCCTGCGCCAATCGGGTGAGGCGGCAAGTTCGCCCGAAGTTGCTGATTATTGGGATAGGTGTAACGAACAATTGGCGCGTGGGGTTGGATTGGGCTCTGCGTTGGACCAAGAACCGTTAAATAGGTCGGAAAGACTTGAACTTGCGACCTTGTCTGACCTCTCGCAGGTTGCTACAATCATGGAATCAATTGCCGAGCTACGCTCTCAGGCGGCTCGGACAAAACACAAGATTATTGTCTGGATGGCTTTTCTATTTACTGGCGTTTACTTGATGATTGGTATGGGTAGCGCGATTTATGCTTTGACTGTGATGAATATGAGCATGGATAGTATGATGGGCGGCCTGATGGGCGAGGGGGGATAATAATGAAATTTGGTTTTGATTTAAAGAAACTGGTTGCTGGTAAAACAACTCCGTCTGAGCAAGATGTGGGTTTGGATGAACTGACAGTTAATCAGGGAGCCTCCTCATCTCAGGAGGGTGAGCGGAAGCCACAAGAAAAACCAAAGCCTAATCTTTCTGATAAAATTTCTGGCGAAGAAAAATTTTACATTGATAATTTAACCCCGTTCCTGCCGCCAGAATTGATTGGTGGTGGTATCCCTTATGTTCCCGGTATGGAAGATGAGGCGGTGTGGAATGCGGCTGCGCAAGCGTGTGCAACAGAAAAAGTTCATTACGTTTATACTGTTGAGGGGAACCGTATTTGGTATCTTGCGTGCCCGTCTGTGTCTTTGGCATCTGCACCTGATAGTTGGTGTCCATTGGCTGCGGCATTACCTGGAAACAGCGAGTTCTGGGATAAACAATCCGTATATATCTATGAAAAAGACAGCTTGGCTGCTGCTTTGCGGTGGGATCATGAAACGGGACGTCTGCAAATATTTTTTGGTGCAGCCAGAACAATTCTTCCCCGCATTCAAAGTATGGAAGCCAATTTTATTACGATTAATCCGCAAATTGCCGATATTGTTCCGTGGAAAAATAAGCAATTGCGGAGTGAGCAATTGGCGCGTGGGACTGCAAGAATGCTTGTTGTTGCGGGTATTCTAGTCAACCTTATTTTGCTTGGTTTTATTGTGGTTCAATACATTATGATCAATTTTGTTGATCGCCAATTGGAGCAGGTTAAGACCCAGACCGAGGATGCAAGTATGCAGTTGCTGGTAAAGGCTGCTGAGATGTCACAGAACGAAGTTCTGAAATACACGGTGCGGGTACAACAATTGTTGGACGATTTGTCAAAGATTGATGGAACCTTGGTCAAGTATGAAGTTGCGAATGGTCGATTGGAATGGGAAGCTTTGGTTCCTGCCGCGTATTCAACTG
The DNA here is from genome assembly GCA_964629455.1 of uncultured Micavibrio sp. Lineage (GTDB taxonomy): Bacteria > Pseudomonadota > Alphaproteobacteria > Micavibrionales > Micavibrionaceae > UBA1573. Next base: position 9,410 of record CAZVSN010000005.1, read on the forward strand.
GTGTCATGAGCGTGCGTGGCGTTGCCCAGCCAGGCATCGAAGAAGATGGTCGTATTCGTATTAAGGGGTCTTCCTAATCCTGTTGGAAGCGGACATTTTTTCATGACCTCTTTATTCGCTTTTTTTTCTGTTCTGATTGCTATTCCTTTGGTGTGTAAGCTGGCGGGTAGGGCTGGTTTTCTTGATAACCCAGAGGGTCGCAAACAGCATGAAGTCCCTGTTCCACCTCTTGGCGGGATTACAATTTTTACAATCTTTCTGATGATTATGTCTGTTCTTGGTGGGTTGCCTTGGGCTGTTTTTGGTGCGCTCGCGTTGATGTTGGTTGTAGGTATTGTCGATGATGCGCGTGGAATGAATGCGAAGTTAAAATTTGCTCTTCATTTTACCTCTGCTTTTGTCATGGTGTTGGGTGGTGGCGCGCAACTTCATTCTTTGGGAAATTTGTTGGGGCTTGGGGATGTAACCCTTGGCTTTTTTGCTATTCCATTTTCTATTGCGTGTGTTGTTTATGTTCAAAATGCCGTCAATATGATGGATGGTGTTGATGGTTTGGCTGGTGGATATAGTTTGATTGTTTTTGGATGGTTGTTGGTGGCCGCTATCGGTGGGTCTTATGATGATGTTGTTGTCCAAATTTCTATTTTAATGGCCTGTCTTTCTGGCTTTCTTGTTTATAATATGCGCAGCCCGATCCGCTCGCGGGCCATTATTTTTCTGGGTGATGCTGGGAGCATGGCGTTGGGTTTAATGATTGCGTGGTTTGCGATTACATTATCGCAACAGCCCTATGCGGTTATAAATCCTGCGAGTGTTGCGTGGTTGATTGCTTTGCCAATATTTGATTCATTTGCATTGCTGGTGGCACGTTTGAAAGATGGGAAACATCCATTTGCACCAGATAGGCGGCATTTTCACCATCATTTTATTCATGCTGGGTTTAGTGCGGGACAGACGACTTTCCTGATTTTGGCATATTCAATTTTATTGGGATCAATTGGTTTCTTTGCACCACGGATGGGTGTTCCTGACTTTGTTCTGGGGTGGGGGTGGGTTGCCTTGTGGGCTGGACACACTGCGCTTACCATTCATGCGGATCAATTTATTCGGCTGCTTGCGCGCGTCCGTTCAGGAATTCTGAATCAATAGTTTCAATCAACGCTTTTTCCAATTCCGTAGGGGCAATGAATCCTGTTTCCTTGACCCTGTCTGCTTTGAATATTGTTGTGGCACAGAATTTTTCAACGCGCACGCGACTAATCGGCAATTTCTTATTGGTTGCGCGGGCAACGATATCTAACATGGCCCCTGCACCTAGGCCGATTATTTTTGGCAGGCGGAATGATGATATTTCTTTCCCCGTGCGGCGTTTAATTAACGTCACAAGATCGTTCATGCTAAAATCTGGCTTATCAACGTAATTAAAGATATGACGACCTGTTTCAAGGGATAGGCTGTGCATTAGAAATGCAGCAACGTTTCCGACGTAAGCCATTGATTTTCTATTATCACCATTTCCAACCATCAAGAAATGTCCCTTGGCAATTTGTTCCATCAGGTTGTGTACATTGCCACGATTGGTGGGGCCAAAGACAACGGTTGGACGGATAATCACAAGTGTACGATTCAGCGGGTCTTTGGCATGCCATTCTTTGTAAACGGTTTCGGCTTGGGATTTTGTTTCGCCATATGGGCCGATGGGTTTATGTGGGGCGGTTTCATCTGGCTCGCCATGTTGGTGTCCATAAACGGCAACGGAACTGGTGAAAATAATTTTTTTAATGCCCAATTTTTCTGCGGCCTGACAAGTCACTCGTGCCCCTGTAACATTGGTGTCGTAATAAAGAGAGATAGGGCGTATGTCATCACGGTGGGCGGCTGCCAGATTAATAATGGTGTCACATTCGGCGCAGGACGAGATAAGGCTATCTAATTCGCGGACATCGGCATCAATTCGTAAATCAGGATAAGACGTGCTTGGTGCGATGTCGCAAATGGTTACATCGTGACCAGAACGTAACAGGTCGGATGTTAATCGCGTGCCAATAAATCCACTTCCCCCTAAAAGGGCTATTTTGCGCGGTGACGTCATATTGTTCTTTCTGGCTGGTCAAAATTCATAATCTCTTTTATAACCATTTTGTAACCATGAAAATAGCTTTTTGTATTACCCGAATGGATGAATATGGTGGCGCGCAAGTGCATTTGCGCGACTTATGTCTTTGGCTGAAAGGTCAGGGGCATGATCCTGTTGTTTTGTCGGGTTGGTTGGGTAAGGTTTCTGACTTTCTTCAGTCCCAAGATATTGAATGTATTGAGATTCCTGATTTGCAACGGGCTATTCACCCCGTTAAAGATTTTCGGGCTTTTGTCCAAATTCGCGATGCTTTAAAACGGGTTAATCCCGATATTGTGGCCTGTCATTCGTCTAAGGCGGGGTTGCTTGGGCGACTGGCGGCCAAGGTTTGTGGGTTGCCCGTCACTTTTACGGCACATGGCTGGGCTTTTACGGTTGGGGTTTCTCCCGTTGCGCGCATTATTTATTGGGTATTAGAAAAAATTGCGTCTTATTTTACCGACAGAATTATTACGGTCAGTCAGTATGATCGAAATCTGGGCATCAAATTTCATATCGCTCATCCCCGTCATATAACGGCTATTCATAATGGGATGCCGATGATTCCTCCTGTTTTGCGGAGTATCAAAAGTCATCAACCATTAAATTTATTGATGGTGGCGCGCATCGGGGCACAAAAAGACCATCATCGGTTGTTGCGTGTTTTGTGGGGGTGTTTGGATATTGATTGGACGCTAAATCTTGTTGGTGGTGGTGATGATTTAGAATTGCGCCAGATGGTTGATAAAATGGGCTTTGCAGATAGGGTGCATTTTATGGGAGAGCGCGAAGATGTTCCTGATTTGATGGTTGCTGCCGATGTTTTTTTACTTATTTCCAATTGGGAAGGTCTGCCTTTGAGTATTCTGGAAGCTATGCGGGCAGGGTTGCCAGTGATTGCAAGCCATGTCGGTGGTGTCAGTGAGGCGGTTGTCCATCAGAAAACGGGGTGGGTTGTTCCTGCTGGTCAAGATGCGCCGTTACTGGATGCTTTGCAAACCTTATTGCCAGATAGATTGCGGTTGATGGATATGGGGCGTGCAGGGCGTGCACGTTTTGAAGAGAAATTTACATTCCAAATGATGGCACAGCAAACCCTTGCCGTGTATGAATCTGTAATATCCGCCGCCACCCAAGATTAACCCTGTGGATAAAATCGTGGATGATTCGGGGATGGTTTGACGGCTTTTGATTCGTCTGTGATCCTTGGGTACCAAGTTTTATCATGCCTTTCAAATCTTTTGGCTTTCATATGTCCCGTTCTTTTTCATCCTCTGTGTCCGTGTTTGCTCTTTCTTTGATGGTTCTGGCTGTTGCTGGCTGTCAATCTGCACCAGCCAATGGACAGCAACCAACATCATCGTTGCCTGTGGCTGCTGGGTATGAGGAACTTGAGCGCCGCGTTGAGATGCTGGAAGGGCAAATGAAATCTGCTCAGCCAACTTTGAAAAAAGTTGAAGTGATGGAGGCGCATTTTAAAACCTTATCTTTGGAATTGGGGCGGATTGCGACCACCTATAATGTTCCAGAAATTGCGCCTGTTGAAACGGCTCAACCTGTTTCTGTGCCTGTTGTTAAAAAAGAAGTTGAATCCCCTAAGGTCAGCAAGGTTGAAACAAAACCTGTTCCTGCTCCGAAGAAAAAAGAAATTGCATCTGCAGGTGCTGCGCTTGCTGTGACTTCGGTTCGTATTGGTGATCAACCAAAAGACGTAACGCGTATTGTTTTGGATACAACTCGCCCTGCTGAAATTCATTATGATCTGGATAATGGTGAAGGACTATTGGTCATTGATGTGCCAAAATCTGCGTGGTCAACCACAGAATCTTTAACCCTTAAGAAATCACCGATGGTTAAATCTTTCCACGCATCTCATGATGATGCTGGTGCGCATTTGGTTGTTGAACTAAAACAAACCGCGAAGGTTGTTGCAACGGCGCGTTTGAAGCCGAGCGGCGATTCAGGCAATCGCGTTTATGTGGATATTGCCCCTGCGAAATAAATTCTTCTTATTTTTATTTGAATAGATTTTATTCCCCTAAAACGTCTTTGACCTTTGCGGCCAGTTGTTTCAGGGTGAATGGTTTTGGCAGGAAATAAATTCCTTCGCCCAATGTGTCTTTTAATTTTTCTTCGGTGTAACCTGACACAAAAATAATTTTCAAATCTGGCATTACGGCGCGAATTTCTTTGGCGAGTGTTGGCCCATCCATTCCCGGCATCATGACATCGGTAATCAATAAATCAATTGGCTTGGTTTGTTCTTTGAAAACAGAAAGACCCGCTTCTCCATGCTCTGCGGTTAGGACTTCGTAACCTTTGTTGGTGAGGGCGCGGGTTGAGAAGGTGCGGACGGCATCCTCATCTTCCACCAACAAAATGCGCGCTGTGCCCGTTAAATCGCGCTCTGTTTCTTCTGGGGCAGATGATGGCGCATTGTGTTTTACTTCGTCTTCGTTAATTCGGGGCAGATAGATTGAAAACGTTGTGCCTTGACCCACTGTGCTATCAACGCCCAAATATCCACCAGTCTGGCGGATGATTCCATAAACGGTTGCAAGGCCAAGTCCAGTTCCTTTACCAACGTCTTTGGTTGTAAAGAATGGTTCGAATATTCTCTCCATTACATCAGGTGGGATGCCCGTTCCCGTATCTTTCACATCGATTACAACCCAGTCACCAATGGGCATGACATCTTCGCCAAAACTCATCGGATAGGAATTATGCATTGACCGTGTGGCAATGGTCAGTGATCCGCCATCGGTCATTGCATCCCGTGCATTCACGGCCATATTGACCAACACCTGTTCCATTTGGCCGCCATCGACCTTTACAAAGCCTAGATTGTTGCCATGAACCAGTTTGAGTTCAATATTTACACCAATTAAACGACGGAGAAGGTGTGATACTTCGGTCAGAATATCTGTAATGTCCTGAACCTGTGGGCGCAATGTTTGTTGTCGCGAGAAAGCCAAGAGTTGGCGCACCAGATTGGCAGCGCGGTTCGAGTTTTGTTTGATTTGTTGAATGTCGCCGAAGGATGGGTCGCCTGGTTTATGGCGTAGGAGTAATAAATCGCAGAAACCAATAATAGCAGTCAGTAGGTTGTTAAAGTCATGGGCGATGCCGCCTGCCAATTGTCCTACGGCCTGCATTTTCTGGGACTGAATAAATTGGTTTTCCAAACTTTTTAGTTTGGACAAATCGATAAAGTGAAGGGCGGTGTGTGTGCCGTCACCAAACTGACGGGCAAACATCTGGCAGGGCAATGAATCATTTTTTTCATCAACCCATAAACGAATTTCTGTTGGGTCGTTGATGACCTCGCCTTTTGTAATCCGTTCCAAAATAGATGTTGTTGTTTGCCAATCTGCTCTGTCAATAATTTCAGTGTATGGACGTCCTTCGGCGTTGGAAATTAATCGTCCCGATAATTTGGCAAGGGTTGCGTTACAATCTTTGATAATTCCATCGCGGTCAATTAAGGCAACGCCGAGAGGGGCTTCTTCAAAAAATCTTTTAAACCGTGTTTCAGAATCGGCCAAAGCTTGGCGAATGGTTTTCTCGGCAGTCAGGTCGTTGATAACGGCACGGGTTCTGACTTTTCCATCATCTTCATGAACAACGGTTTGGGTAATGGATGCCAGAAATTCCCGCCCGCTTTTGTTTTTCATCAGAACTTCGGCAATTTGGCGCACGCCACCGCCTGTTTTTATATCATACGGAGCCGCTTGCTCTGGCGGCGTTACAAGAAAGTCGTGCAATGTGTGGGATGATAATAAATCTTTGGTGTCGTACCCAATCCATCTGGCAAAGGTTGCGTTTACAAACACAAAACGTCCATTTTCATCAACGGAGAAAAATCCAACGGGTGCATTATCCGAATAATCGATTAATGTTGCGCGTTCTTCTGCGATTTGGCGGGTTTGTGAGTGGGCATTTGTGATGTCATCAATCCGCCAGTGAATATGACCTTTGAATCCTGGAACATTCTGGGCTGTAATACTTATCCATCGGTGTTGCCCCAATTGAATTGTATCAATTTCAATTGATTCATTAAATCCTGCACGGGCGCGATTGGCGATGTTTTCTATTTGTTGTTTGTGTTGTTCAAACATATTGAGAAGTGCGGAGTAGGATGGCGATCCGTACGGTTTACAAAATGCTTTGAATTTTGAATTGATAAAAATTGTTTTGTTATTGCCATCGATAACCAGTCGAGCGCCACGGCTTGCCTCTAATACTTCGCGCATGAGTTTGTGTTCTTTTTTCACAGGATTGTGTGATCTGTGAAAAAGATAAATTGCCAATGCGGCGGGTGGGATGGCGTATAAAAATGATATCGGCATTATGATGGTAGAATGCCAGAAACGGAGGCGTTTGAATAGAGTGGCTTACTTGATTTTCCCTTTTTTCCGATAAACAAATGATATAATTTCTGCCACTGCCTTGTAAAGGTCAACGGGAATGGGGTCGTCAATATCAACTGTGTCGTAAAGGGTTCTGGCAAGGGGTGGGTTTTCGTAAAGGATAATATCATGTTCCTTGGCGATTTCCCGAATGCGTGCCGCGACCTCATCTACCCCTTTGGCAATTACAATCGGGGCTTCTGATATTTCTGGGTCGTATTTCAGGGCAATCGAAAAGTGGGTTGGGTTGGTGATGATAACGTCTGCTTTTGGAACGGCTTGCATCATCCGTTGGCGTGCTTTTTCCATCCGTAATTGTTTTAATTTTCCTTTGACGTATGGATCACCCTCGGTTTGTTTATATTCATCTTTGACCTCTTGTTTGGTCATGCGCATTTGTTTCATAAATTCCCAACGCTGGAATAGAAAATCTGCGAGCGCAATCGAAAGAAGGGCAATCAGGATTCCTGTCATCATTCTGATCGACAGGCTTTTCATTTCGATTAAACCTTCCATTGGGGAAATTTCAATGCTGTGTTCAATTCCTTCAAGATAAGGTGCAACAAGGGTAAACCCAACCGCACCAATCGCGATCATTTTGAGTAAACCTTTGATGAATTCGACAACAGATTTGATTGAAAAGAGCCGTTTGACACCTTTCATGATGGATATTTTGCTCAGGTCAGGTTTGATAACATCGGGCGCAAACATCAATCCGATTTGCATCGTGGGCCCCAAAATCGCAGCAAATGTCAGGATGATAAAAAATATGGCGCAGGCTTTTAAGCTGGCTATAGCGGTGTCGGTTAGAATGGCAGATATTCCACCAGGGCCTGCGGGCATTTCATGGGCACGTTCCAGAAATGTCCGCATAAACACAGTGAGATCAGAAAACATGGATGGTGTTGCGGTTCCCAGCAATAATGTGGCTGCGAGCAGCATAACCCATGTGCTTAAATCGCGGGACTGGGCAACCTGTCCGCGATTTCGCCCCTCTTCCAGTTTCTTGGCCGAGGGGTCTTCGGTTTTTGATGCGTCATCCTGATCGTTATCGTCAGCCATAG
>CAZVSN010000005.1:17098-22959 GCA_964629455.1 uncultured Micavibrio sp.
GGGTTGTAAATTTTACGCCAAAAAAGAATTACGGGCTATTGTAGCCCGTAATGTTGAAACTTGGTATGTGAAAAGAGGATTATGCGCGAATTTTATTCAAAATTCTTGCCCAGATTGGGGCGCTTGCTTCTTCTTCTGCCATTGCAGTGGCATTTTCGTTTTCGGCCTGACGCTTCAAACGCTCTTCCATTTGACGTTGCCGTGCGGCGCGTTCACGCGCTTCGCGTTCACGCAATTCTTGCTTCAGATCTTCGGCTTGTTTTTGCGACATCTGGTTGGTGATCATAATTTGTTGGGCTTGTTTTTGCCACAAATCGCGTTGCTCGCGCATGTCATCCAATTGTTCTTTGGTCATGTGCAATTGGTCTTCTAAACCGCGAACACGCATTTTAATACGCTCGACTTCCAACATATCTTGTGCGCGTTGTAATTCTGCACGAATAATCGCTTCGCTTTCGCCCATTGATTTAGAGGTGAACGGGCCGTATACGCGTTCCAGTTCCGACATATCAATGACCTTGTCGCCAGCCTCATCCAATTCAAAGGATAGGCGTCCAGATTTCATTGCACGCTGAATAGTTGCTTTGGACTTTCCGGATAAATCCGCCGCTTTTTGAACTCCAACTTTAGCCATGGTTTAATCCCTCTGGTTGTCTGGTATAAATATATAAATGTGGAATGCATGACACCTAGCACAGGGGTGTTTGGGCTTTCAAGCATTCGATAAGGTTTTCCCCATAAACTTGTGAATAACCCAATTAAGCCGCAGATTTTTTAACCCGTTCATTGAGTTGGCGGGTCAGACGTGCCCATTGGGCCCCTGAAAACAGATGGGCATAGATAAAGGGAATCCATCCTTTTTTGCGGAAATCAAGGAATGTTTTCTCATCCAGCTCTGCTAATTTTTGCTCATCAATGATACGGAATCCTGAAAAGCTGATTTTTTGCCCCCCTTGTTGCCCGTTAGGGATTACAATTTCGGCGGCGCGCTCAACCAACAATCCAGCATTATGAAGCCCTTGGCCAAAGGCTATCGTTTGTTGGGCGGCAGCGTGATAAGATTTGCAAAATTCCAACGCATTTTTTGACAGCGCTGTTGGTTGTCCATCTGCCTCAAAAAACTTTTGTTCTCCGTTATCTTCGGTGACATCTTGGTTGATGTCCATACACAGCGTCAGTTGATCTCCCCCTTGGTGTTCTGAGAAAATAAAAGGGTAGCGACGGATATAGGATGGAATATAGGTGTCATTTTCCCAATTTCCTTTGTTATCAACAAACAGGTTTTCGTTATCTCTTAATCCTAAAATGGCAACGGGGGTTGCATTTGAATCGGGGCTGAAAGCGATAGGGTATGAATGACAAATTTGCGCCATTTCTATCATGGTGATGGGAACCGCGTTCACATTTTTTGTGAATTTTAAGCCAAAATCTTTCTTTAATGCCAGATTTGCATGGCGTTTTGAATCCAAGGGCTCTGGATTTTTGTAGAAAAGGGGGAGGGTAGAGGCTTGTTTTTCGGCGGTCATAGGTCAAAATTCCTTAAAAATTGATGATTGTAGGACTTTAACCCGTATCTATAGACCAGAAAAGGGATTTTTTTCTTTTCTTGCGCCGCAAAAACCGTTAGGTTCCCCCCATCATTTTATATACATAAAGGAATTAACCATGAAAATCGGTGTTGTTGGAACTGGATATGTCGGATTGGTGTCGGGAACTTGCTTTGCAGAGTTCGGGATAGATGTCACTTGTGTGGATAAGGATGCCCGCAAAATTGATATGTTGAAAGCAGGGGGCATTCCTATTTATGAACCTGGTCTTGATGATTTGGTTGCCAAACAGGTGAAGGCAGGTCGTTTGCATTTTACAACCGATTTGGCGGAAGCTATGAAAGATGCCGATGCTGTCTTTATTGCTGTTGGAACTCCACCAAGTGTGATTGATGGACAGGCCGACCTGACCTATGTATTCGAAGCCGCAAAAGAAATTGCGCAACATATTAAAGGCTACACAATCATCGTCAATAAATCGACTGTTCCTGTTGGGACTGCGCGCCGTGTTGAAGAGGTTATTCGCAAAGCAAATCCGAATGCTGATTTCGATGTTGTATCGAACCCTGAATTCTTGCGCGAAGGCGCTGCGATTGATGACTTCTTGCACCCTGATCGCGTGGTTGTTGGAACAACATCTGAACGTGCTCGTGCGGTGATGCGTGAACTTTATCGTCCGTTGTATATCAATGAAACACCAATGGTGATGACGACTCCTGAAAGTTCGGAAATCATTAAATATGCGAGCAATGCATTCTTGGCGGTTAAAATTACCTTTATCAATGAAATTGCCAATCTGTGTGAAGCTGCTGGCGCAAACGTTCAGGACGTTGCCAAGGGTATGGGGCTTGATGGTCGTATCGGGTCAAAATTCTTGCATGCGGGCCCTGGATATGGCGGGTCATGTTTCCCGAAAGATACATTGGCACTGGTGCAAATTGGTCAGAATTACAAAGCACCACAAACGATTGTTGAAACCGTTGTGGATGTGAACCATAAACGTCAATTGTCTATGGCTGACCGCGTGATTGCGGCATGCAATGGTGATGTGAAAGGCAAAAAAATTGCCGTGCTTGGTATTGCATTTAAACCAAACACCGATGATATCCGCGAAGCGCCGTCTTTGGTGATTATTCCTGCATTACAGGCAGCAGGCGCAACCGTTTCTGCACATGACCCTGCTGGTATGGAACATGCCAAGAAAGTATTGCCGAATGTTGAATGGTGCGATGAGCCATATGCAACTATGAAAGATGCCGATGTCTTGGTAATTGTGACCGAATGGAATGAATTCCGTGGTCTGGATATGGATAGGGTTGCGGGATTGCTGAAATCAAAAACCATTGTTGATATGCGCAATATTTACAAACTTCCAGAAATGGAAGAGCGTGGGTTCCGTTATATCTCAATCGGTCGCCCAGAATTGGCTGAAGGTGGAAAAGCCACTAGCAAAATCCGCGCGGTTTCTTAAAACTGGTCGTAATTAATCGTTCAAATGCGACAATAATCCAAGTGTTGACCCGTCGAGAGATGGGTCAATTTTTTTGGATTCGATTAATGCGCGGAGTGGTTTCGCCAATTTCTTGCCCAGTTCGACACCCGGTTGGTCATAGGAATTCAGATTCCAGATGATACCTTGAACGAACACTTTGTGTTCATAGGCGGCAATCAAAAGACCGAGTGTGAATGGTGTGAGTTCTGGCAAAATAATGCTGGTGGTCGGGCGGTTGCCTGTGAACACGCGGGATGCGTCACCTTCTGCTTCACCCAAGGTTTGTCCAATGGCAAGCGCGCGTGTTTGTGCCAAGAAATTTGCCATGAGTGATGCATGGTTTTGTTTTAAATCATGCGATGGTTTTTTGCAGATGATAAAATCGGCAGGGATAGGTGTTGGTGATTGATGAACAAGTTGCATGAATGAATGTTGGCTGTCTGTTCCCGGTTCACCGAATATGACGGGGCCTGTTGATGTATGGACGGCGTTGCCATCACGGTCAACGGCTTTGCCATTTGATTCCATGTCCATTTGTTGGGTGAATTTTGCAATTTTCCCGAGGCGGGCATCATAAGCCAGAAGAAGATGGGCGGGATAATCCCAGAAATTTCTGTACCACACGCCGAGCATTCCCATTATCACGGGGATGTTTTTGTCCAAAGATGTGGTTTTGAAATGGGTGTCCATGGCGTGTGCGCCATCGAGCAGGCCACGGAAATTTTCAAATCCTGTGGCAAGGGCGATTGATAACCCAATTGCAGACCATAATGAATATCGCCCGCCAACCCAATCGCGGAATGGGAACATATTTTGTTCCAGAATGCCGAATTGCAAAACCGCGTCACGGTTGGTGGATAGGGCAACAAAATGTTTGGCGATTGAATCTGCTGGGGCAGATTTCAGTAGCCAGTCTTTGGCAACATTTGCATTCAACAATGTTTCTTCGGTGGTGAATGTTTTGGATGCAACCACAAATAATGTTGTTTCTGGGTTTAATTTTTTCAGGGTTGATGTGATGTCAAATCCATCTACGTTTGATACAAAATGAACTTTGGGCCCTGAACAGAAATCGGCAAGGGCATCGACCACAAAGCGGGGGCCTAGGTCGGAACCGCCGATCCCGATATTGACGATATCGGTGATGGGTTTTCCTGTGTAACCTTTGTGCGCGCCAGAACGCACAGCGTCCGAGAAATTTTTCATCTGGTCAAGAACGCTATGAATAAAGGGGATGACATTCTCACCTTCAAACATGATGCTTGCCGTTTTCGGCGCGCGGAGTGCCGTATGCAGGACTGCGCGGTCTTCGGTGTTGTTTATTTTTGCGCCTGCAAACATTTGATCGCGCATACCTTCAACATTCATTGCTTTGGCAAGGGATTGAAGAAGAAACGCTGTGTCGGCGGTGATAAGGTGTTTGGAAAAATCAAACAAAACACCAGATTCTGTCAGAGAAAATTCCTGAAATCTTTTGGAGTCAGCCAATGCATCGCGCAGAGAGAAATTTTTCATTTCTTCTTTGTGTGTGGTCAGGTGTGCCCATGCGGGTGTTGTTTGTGGTTGTGGCATTTTTAATCCTGTAATTTAAGGCGTTTGATTTTTCCGTTTTCAATAGAGAGGCCGATTTTTCCGTCCATCATCTCTTTGGCAAATTTTCCGAACACATCGTATCTCCATCCCTGAATAAGTGTGGGGGACGAGCTTGGGTCTTTGACAAAATTTTCTAATGTTTCGCTGTCGGTAATTAACCGTCCAGCGACATCATGTTCGCTCGCCTGAATACGAAGGAGCATTTTCAGCATTTCAAGAATGGGCGATAGTCGTTGTGGTAGCGGATCGCGGGCAATAACAATCGGGCAATCTGCATCAGGAACAGCCAAACCGCGTTCCATCGCATCAAGAATTAGTTTTCCAAATTTTCCTTTGGACATATCGGCACTGACGCCACGAATGCGTGCCAAATCGGATTCGGTGCGTGGTTTTTGATAGGTGAGGTCGAGCAGCGTTTCATCTTTTAAAATGCGCCCGCGCGGAACATCTTTCTTTTGTGATTCTTCTTCGCGCCATTGGGCAAGTTCGCGGAGAATAGCCAAATCCCGTGGCTTTGGAGAGCGGAGTTTTAACCGTTGCCACGCATCGCGCGGTGGAAATTGATAAAGGGTCGGGTCAAGTAGGTTTTGGGTTTCTTCCAATACCCAATCACTTCGTCCTTTTTTATCCAGACGGTTTTTCAAATTCTCGTAAATATCTTTGAGGAAAATAACATCGTTCAGAGCATAGGTGATTTGTTTTTGGCTTAAGGGACGATGGGTCCAGTCTGTAAATTGGCTCGACTTATCGGCTTTGGCTTTGCAAATATCATTGACCAATGCTTCATACCCCACCTGATCACCATATCCGCACACCATGGCGGCAATTTGTGTATCAAATAACGGGGCGGGAAGTGTGCCAGAGAGTTGGTAGATAATTTCTAAATCTTGACGTGCCGCGTGAAAAACTTTCACAATATTTTGATTGGCGAATAAGTTCCAAACGGGGGTTAAATCCAATTCTTCGTCGCCTGCCAGAACATCAACGCCCACGGCTTCTTTGTCGGGGCCAGAAATTTGCAACAGGCAGAGTTTCGCGTAATAGGTGCGTTCCCGCATAAATTCTGTATCAACGGTGATATAGGGGCAATCGGTCAGGGTCGCACAATAGGCTTTTAAAGCGTCATTGGTGGTAATCAGGGTCATAAAATCTCTCAAATTTTGGTATTTCAGATTTTTGAACCACGAAAGGGACATTGGGGTGAAATCCCCTTTGTGGTTCAAAATTCT
>CAZVSN010000005.1:23059-30884 GCA_964629455.1 uncultured Micavibrio sp.
TTTTGAACCACGAAAGGGACATTGGGGTGAAATCCCCTTTGTGGTTCAAAATTCTAGAACTCTTTGTTCTGACCCTAAGATTTAGTGGAATTGTGTCAAAAAAGGAAGGGGAAATCTAAAAAACCATTGGAATCAGTCGGTTCAGTCGCTATAAAGGCGGCTGAACCTTTTTATTTCTACTGAAAGACAGATACTATGCACGCATATCGTACCCATAATTGTGGCGCTTTGCGCCTCGCTGATGAAGGCCAAACTGTGAAACTATCAGGATGGATTAGCCGCATTCGTGATCATGGCGGGGTTTTGTTTATCGATTTGCGCGATACCTATGGGTTGACCCAATGTGTGGTTGATGTGGATAGCCCCGTTTTGAACGATGCCAATAAATGGCGCGTTGAGTCTGTTGTCACGCTCACTGGTAAAGTCAAAGCCCGTCATGCAGGGACAGAGAATGCATCTTTGTCGACAGGTGAAATTGAAGTTTATATTGACCAAGCTGTGTTGCAATCTGGCGCAGAAATTTTGCCGTTCCAAGTTTCTGAACCTGATAATGCTGGTGAAGATTTGCGTTTGAAATATCGTTTCCTCGATTTGCGCCGTGACGGGATGCATTCCCGTGTGCGTCTGCGTAACAACATGATTGCATCTTTGCGTAAAAGAATGTGGGATAAGGGTTTCCAAGAATTCAATACACCAATCTTGACCGCATCATCACCAGAAGGTGCGCGTGATTATTTGGTTCCGTCACGGTTGCATGCTGGGAAATTCTATGCGCTGCCGCAAGCGCCGCAACAATTCAAACAATTATTGATGGTGTCGGGCTTTGACCGATATTTCCAAGTTGCGCCATGTTTCCGCGATGAAGATGGCCGCGCCGATCGTTTGGCAGAATTTTACCAGTTGGACGTTGAAATGTCATTTGTCACCCAAGACGATGTGTTCAATACCATGCAGGATGTTATCGGCAATATGTTCGAAGAATTTTCTGCGTGGACAGGCACAAAAAAATCGGTCACCCCAACGCCATGGCCACATTTGACATGGGAAGATGCCATGTTGAAATATGGCACAGATAAACCTGACCTTCGTAATCCGTTGATTATTCAGGATGTCACCGCAGTTTTCAAACGCGATGATGTAACATTTAATGCATTTAAATCTGTGATTTCTGCGGGCGGTGTTGTGCGTGCGATTGTTGCGCCTGCCGTTGGTGATAAGCCTCGTTCCTTCTTTGATAAATTGAATGACTGGGCGCGTGGTGAAGGTGCCCCTGGACTTGGGTATATTCTGAAAGAGGCTGGCGAAGGCAAAGGCCCGATTGCGAAGTTTGTTCCTGCTGAAGCTCAGGCAGAATTGTTTTCTGTGACAGGTATGAAAGATGGCGATGCCATTTTCTTTGTGTGTGATAAAGCCGATAAAGCCGCAAAAATGGCTGGTAAAGCACGCGACAAAATTTGTGATGATATGGGCAACCGCGAAACCAATGCGTTTAAATTCTGTTGGGTTGTTGATTTCCCGATGTATGAAATGGACGAGAAAACGGGAAAAATTGATTTCTCTCACAATCCGTTTTCCATGATGCAGGGTGGGTTGGACGCATTGAATAATCAAGACCCATTGACCATTAAAGCGATGCAATATGATGCCGTGTGTAACGGTTATGAATTGTGCTCTGGTGGAATTCGTAACCACCGTGCCGATATCATGGAAAAGGCATTTGCGATTGCTGGATATCCACGCGAAGTGTTAGAGAAGAAATTCGGCGGGATGTTGAATGCGTTCCAGTATGGCGCACCGCCGCACGGTGGCTGTGCTTTCGGGATTGACCGTATGGTGATGATTTTGGCAGATGAACCAAATCTGCGTGAGGTTTATGCGTTTGTGATGAACGGCGCGTATGAAGACCAGATGATGGGTTCACCGTCGGATGCAACACCAGAACAACTCCGTGATCTTCATATCAAGATTGTGGAGCCAAAGGCAAAGGTTCAGGTGGCAAGCTAAACAGTTACACCATTACCATCGGCATCATCAGATGCAGATAGAGCGGCGGCTTTTTTGGCTTTCCGCTCTTTCTTTTGGGTGCGCATCAATTCATCTGCTTTTTTCAAATTATCAAACGGGGTGATGTCTTCATCATAGGTATAGACACCCATGCTCCCGCGCACGGGAATGCTGATATTGGCGTGGGATACATATAATCCGCCGTTCAACATGGTGTTTAATCGTCCGATAACACTTTCATTGGTCATGTCGGGGGTTGATCCAATCAGGATAATTACAAATTCATCCCCACCTTTGCGGATGGCGATATCGTCACAGCGAATATTCTGGCGAATGGTTTTTCCGATAAGGCGTAAAGCTTCGTCACCGACATCATCACCGTAATCTTTGTTGATTTTGCCGAAATCATCGAGGTCGATGAAAAGGAGGCTGACTTCACGGGCAATTTTCGGGTTACGACGCTCACTGATTCTCTCATCAAGTTCATTGAGGACGCGGCGGTTATGCAGCCCCGTTAAATCATCGGTGGTTGCCAAAACTTCCCATTGCTTGGCGGCTTCTTGGGCGCGGATGAGTTCTTGCTTCAGCGCAATCATCATCATGTTGGATTTGTTAACTTTCATAGTGTGATTCCTTATCAAACGTCCCACATATTAAGGGTGGGTTTATGATAAGTCTAGACTTTTGGCGCGTTATCCAAGAGTTATTCCATGTTGAATTTGGGCGCCAGCCTGCATGATTTTTTGGGTTTTTCTTTCCATTTTTTTCTTAATCATTTCGGCATCTGCCAATTTTATATTGTCTTCTGGAGATAGGTTGGTTTGGTATTCAAATATTCCAATACTTCCTTTGATGCCGATAGGCTCTTCTTTATCGTTTGTGATTTCAATTTCGCCATCCAATGCTTTGGTTAGGCGGTCAACAACAATCTGGTTTGTTGTTTCCATGTTTTGTCCGGATAGAACGATAATAAATTCATCTCCGCCTTTTCTGAAAGCGATATCGGATTCTCTCAGGCTGTTTGTGATTGTTTTGGCAACGGCTTGAAGGGCTGTGTCACCGACATGATCACCATGACGTTTATTGATTTTGCCGAAATCATCAAGGTCTATAAATAGGATAGAGTGTTGCCCTTGGAGTTCTGGGTTTCTTAATTCTTCTTTGCTCAGCAAAGCGGACATACCCCCACGACTGTTATAGATATTTGTCAGGGAATCTGTGTTGGCCAAAAATTTCCATTGTTGGCAGTCTTGTTCTGCGGCTTTGCGCAAAGCCTCTTCTAAACCTAAGCCCGTGTTAACTTTGGTGAGTTCTCTTTTGAGGTGTTGGTTCTCTGAACAGAGGTCAAATAATGTGGATAGGACGAGCATATCATCTTCAGATGGTTGGTTGTCATTGGAAGGTGAGCAGTGTTTGACGGCAAAGATTTTCAGGACATTTATAATGTCATGTGGGCTGGCACTTGGTTTTTTTTCTATATATTGTTTGACCAGTTTGGCTGCTTCGCTCATACGTTTCTCCGTATAAAAGTATTACCGTTTGTGAAATTTGAAAGAAAATAACACTTTCTTAATAATCTAGCAAGAAAAATATTATGAAAATATAAAAGAAAACCCCCGATTGCGGTGGGACGCAATCGGGGGAGGGGTTTTGAGGTTGCCCTGTGGGGGGTAAGGGGTCAGGAGTAGGCAACCTCAATGCTGGGAAACGTAATCTCTAATTTACACCTTTTGCGCGTTTTTTGTCGGCGTACATATCTTTGTCTGCGCCAGAGAAAATGTCTGCGGCGTTATCTTTGTGGGTGTATGGTTTCATTCCGACACTGGCGTTGATGGCGATATGAACATTGTTTTCCCATGCCAGGGATAAGTGGTTCAATTTCCATGCAATATTTTGAACGCGGGTCAGAAGCAGTTCGGGGTTGGTGTCGGTCAGCAGCAGAACAAACTCGTCCCCGCCCAAGCGGGCTGCGGTGTCCATTTCGCGGATTTCTGCGGCTAATGTGTCTGCAACCACTTTCAGGCATTCGTCGCCAGCTTGGTGACCATAGGTGTCGTTAATGGCCTTGAAACTGTCAAGGTCGATGACAACCAAGACGCCACCAATTGATTTGGCACGTTTTGTTCTGTCCAATTCTGCGGCAAAGGCAGCGTCAAATCCACGACGATTTTTTAAACCTGTTAACAAATCGGTGGTGGCCACGCGTTCCAATTCTGCCAATTGTTGTTTCAGGTGCTCGATTTGTTTTTTGCTGCTGTCCAAATCAGACTGGGTTTGGTTGAGCATGGCAACGGTTGTGCTCAAAATTCGTTCTAATCCGCCACCGCGCCCTAATTTACCATTGGGTTGCCCCAAGACAGACAGGGAGTCTGGCAGAATATCAATTGATCTATCGCTTGCTGGAATAAAATATGAACTCATTGTAACCACCCGATTTTGTTGTGTTTGATCGATGAATAGGGTTTTGCGAAAGCTGTGCCAACTGCGATTTTCTATTAAAATACTGAAAAACAATGATTTTTTTGGTTGGTGCTTGGGGAAAAATCGGGTAAAACTAGGTAAGAAGTTTAAACTGTGACTTTTTTTCCGCTTCTTTTTCTGGTTGGGGCGGCAGAATTTTCCAGATTGCACCTTTTTCTAAATTCTTACCCCCTTTATTCCCTTTGGGGTTGGCTTCATTCTGCCAAACCCTGTATACTAAACGAACTGTTTTTTTTGAGGTTTCTATGGCTGGGATGTCTTCCCTGATACGATTATCTGGCATTGTTTCTGGATGTGCTCTGTTCGGGGCGGTTTTGATGTTCCCCGTTGTCGCGGGGGCGGTCAGTTTGGCATCGCATAAGGCTATTTATGATATTCGTTTGGTATCATCTAAAAACGGGTCACAAGTTTTGGATGTTCGGGGAAAAATGCTCTATGTCATTAAAAAATCATGTGACGGGTATATTTCTGATCATAAATTCAATTTGAATTACGAATATTCGGGATCCCCCCCCGTGCAAGTTGAAACAAAGTTTACAAGTTTCGAAGGTTTGGATGGAAAGGTTCTGAATTTTTCCTCTAATCGGTTGAGCAATGGTGAGGCAGATCAGGAATTGCGTGGAAAGGCCCATGTGTCTTCTGGCGATGCAAAGAATGCTGCCGTTTATTCTATTCCTGATGATTTATCATTTGATCTGGATTCCACCACTTTGTTTCCTGCGGCGCATACATCGCACTTAATAGACGCGGCGATGCAGGGAAAGAAATTATTTAAGGCGACGGTCTTTGATGGCAGCGATGATAAAGGGCCAGTTGATATTAATGCCGTGATTGGTAAGAAAATTGGGGTAGATGATAAATCGAAATTGGATAAAACTTTGACAGGTGTTTCAGGATGGTCAATGCGTTTGGCCGTGTTTCCCAAACAGGGGGATGATCAGGATATTTCAGATTATGAAATGACTATGGAACTGTTGGAAAATGGTGTCGTTAAAAATATGAGAGTTGATTATCATGATTTTTCGGTATCACAAAAATTAGTGGCGATTGAGCCGGTTAAAGCAGAAGAATGTGGAGTAGAGTAAAATGATAAAGCCAGATATGGGGCAAGGTAAAAAAGTTATGATTGTTGAGGATAATGAACTCAACATGAAATTATTTCATGACTTGTTAGAAGCCCATGGTGTTGAAACCATTCAGGCCCGCGATGGGAAGAATGTGTTGGCCTTGGCACGGCAACATAAGCCTGATTTGGTTTTGATGGATATTCAATTGCCTGAAGTTTCTGGTTTGGATATTACCAAATGGTTGAAAGAGGATGATGAATTAAAATCTATCCCTGTGATTGCTGTAACCGCTTTTGCCATGAAGGGCGATGAACAGAAAATCCGTGAAGGCGGGTGTGAGGATTATATTTCCAAACCTATTTCGGTGATTAAGTTTATTGAAACCGTTCAAAAATATCTGACACCCGTTGTTAAAGAGGATGTGGTGGATGTTCCCGAGGATGAGTCCTCTGTTGCTGCTGTGCAGTCAATTAAAGAATAATTAGGACAGGAATAAGGGTACCAAATGACGGCGCGTGTTTTGGTTGTTGATGATATTTTGCCTAACGTCAAATTGCTCGAAGCAAAGTTGAAGGCTGAATACTATGATGTTGTCACGGCTTTGAACGGCCCTGAGGCATTAAAGAAAATTGTTGAAACCAGCCCTGATGTTGTTTTGCTGGATGTTATGATGCCGGGGATGGACGGGTTTGAAGTCTGTCGGCAGATAAAAGCAAATCCTGCGGTTGCCCATATCCCTGTGGTGATGGTCACGGCGTTGACCGATACCGAAGATAAGGTGCGCGGTCTTGAGAATGGGGCCGATGATTTTCTATCGAAACCTGTTAATGATGTTGCGTTGATGGCGCGTGTCCGCTCTCTTGTTCGTTTGAAAATGACGGTTGATGAATGGCGCGCGCGTGAAAAAACGGCTTCTCAGCTTGGGGTGAATGACGAAGGTGCGTCGGTTATGACCCAACCCGTTGATCATGCCAATGTTTTGTTGTTGGAAGACATGGAGTTTGAGAGCAATAAAATCCGCGATACATTGGCGCGTGATCAAAGCACGGTTACAATTGTGAAGTCGGGGGTTGATGCGATTTCTGAAATCAACCAAAAAGAATTTGATTTGATTATTGTGTCGTTAAATCTGGCCAAAGAAGATGGTATTCGCTTTTGTGCGCATTTAAGGTCGAATGATAAATCGAGATCAACGCCGATTGTGATGTTGGCCGAAGAGGTTGATATGCCACGCGTGGCGCATGGTTTGGAAATTGGGGCGCATGATTATATTTTGCGACCGCTTGATCGCAATGAAGTGATGGCGCGATGCAGATCGCAAATTCGTCATAAACGGTTTCAGGATAAATTGCGTGCCAATTACGAAATGTCGTTATCATTGGCGCTGACCGATCCGTTGACGGGGCTTTATAATCGCCGTTATCTTGAGGCGCACTTGCAAAAGACGCTGGCCTCTGCGCGTGAGAGCCGTAAGCCCGTCGGGTTTTTATATATGGACATTGATTTCTTTAAAAAGGTCAATGACACCTATGGGCATCAGGTGGGCGATGAAATTTTGCAGGGTTTTGCACGTCGTGTGAAGGATGGTCTGCGGTCTTTCGACCTTGTGGCTCGTTTGGGTGGTGAAGAATTTGTGGCCGTGTTGCCCGATACAACCGAAGATGTTGCGATGGTGATTGCGGAACGTCTGCGGAAAGCTGTGGCGGATTTGCCTTTCCCATGTTCTACGCCAGAGGGACAATTATCAATTACATCATCTTTCGGGGCAGTTGTGGTGAGCGACACAGATGTTGAAAATATTACTGCCGCCGATTTGATAAAACATGCCGATGATCAATTATATGCCGCAAAACATGGCGGCAGAAATTGCGTCTTTTTCCAAGGTAAGGGTAAGTTGCCGCAGGTGTAGTCTTTTTTTACATTATTTCTGGACTGATTTTTCTGCCGGCGCTTTCATACTTTTTTGTTGTGTCATTCCAACGTACACCGCCGCCAGTAATTTCCCAGCTTTCGAGAGTGTCAAAGTTGCCTTGTCTTAAAGTGTATTCTGCGTATCCTTTGTTGCCATTTGTATAAACTTCATCTGCTGCGGATTTTCCGACATCAGATATGACCGATGGTGGTTTGAATAGTCCTCGGAGATTTAATCCCATTTTCTGTTTCCTTCTATTATATCCATTTTGCTGGTAAAGGTAAGTTGCCGCAGGGTTAATTTGCAGCAGATTTTTGCGCTTCTTTTTGTGCTTTGATGTTTGGCTGTACGCGCATTTGGT
>CAZVSN010000005.1:30984-41011 GCA_964629455.1 uncultured Micavibrio sp.
GCAACTTTGTATTCCATGCCCGTTTTTTAGGATATTTCGCAGTAAAATGCAATAAAGTTAGCTGAAACCTATGATTTCCAGCCGCCGCCAAGGGCTTTCATCAGGTCGAGGGATGCTGACAGGCGGGATTTGACCGCTTGGGCATAGGCATCTCGGGCGTTTATGAAGCTGGTCTGTGTATTGAGGAGTGTCGCATAATCAATGGTTCCAACCTGATATTGTTTGGCGGATATTTCATATGCCCTGTGCGATTGATCCATGGCGATTTTTAGGGAACCAACTCTTTCTGCCGATGTTTTGACTGCTGAAAGTGCATTTTCAACTTCGCCAAAGGCATTCAGAACTATCTTTTGATAGCTTGCCACCAATTCACGTTGTTTGGCATTGGCCTGTTCGACACCGCCTTCCAAACGACCGCCTTCAAATATTGGGGCGGTTAGTCCAGTTGCTATTCCTATGGCTGTTCCTAATGGATCTGATAACCCGCTTCCTGTCGCAGTTGCAGTTAGGCCCAATGTGATGGATGGAAAGAATGCTGCGCGGGCAACGCCGATATTGGCATTTGCGGCAATCAGATTTTGTTCTGCAATTGCAATATCGGGGCGGCGTTCCAACAAAGTTGATGGTTGGCCTTCGGCAATGGTTGGTATTGTCAGGTACTCAAGCGAGCCTCTGGATAAACCTAAATCGTGTGGGGCTTCGCCTAATAAAAGAGCATAGGCCGTAATATATGTTTTAATGGTTTGGGTCAGGGAAGATAATGTGGCTTCGCTGTTTGCAACAACAACTTTTTGTTGGGCAATTTCTAAATCTGACCCGACCCCAGCTTTGGCGCGAGCCTCGGTAATCTGAAGTATTTTCTTGGCGTTTTTGAGATTATCTGTTGCCAGAGATATTCTATCGCGGTTGAGCAGTAAATTAAAATAAACTTCTGTCAGATCACTGTATGTGCTCAGCTCTAATGCTTTTTGTGTGTATTCGCTGGCTTTGAAATTTGCTATGGCCGCTTGGCGTGTTGCATCATTTGCGCCGAATAAATCAAGATCATAGGCTATTGACAATCCACCAGACAGGCCAGTGGTGGTTGTCGTGTTTCCTGTTGCGGGATTGGTGTGTGTTTTGTTGGCAGAGAGTGATGCGTCGGCAGATGGTAACAGATTTGCTCCTGCAATTTTTAATGCCGCGCGTGATTGGTTGACGCGTTCAATTCCCATTTTTAAATCCAGATTTTTTCTGCGGGCTTGGTCGACGATTTCATTCAGATTGTCGTCTTTGAATAACGTCCACCATTGTTCTGGAATTTCTGTTCCGTCTGCATTCTTTGTTTCCATCGTCCAACGTGCGGGGGTTTCGACCTGTGGCTTTGTGTATGTCGGTATCATCGAACAGGATGACAGTAAGGCGGATACGAGTGATACTGAAACGATGGTTTTGAAATTCACGTTACGACTCCAGATGTGTTGGGTTGCGCTTAATATATCCTATTTTCTTGATAAATCCACCCAGCAGAGCGAATTCACCCGCGCGCGGGTCGTTTTTTCGCCAGACCAGCCCGATTTGTCGGGTTGGTTGTGGGTTTGTAAAGCGCTGAATGCAAATGCCTTTGGGCATTTGGTCGGCTTGGATTGCCATGGCGGGCAAAAGCGTTGTTCCATAACCATGTTGAACCATCTGGATCAGGGTTTGCAAACTGGTTGCGCCCAATGTTTTGCGTGTTCCTGATGATGGGGACAGACGGCAAGCCGATATGATGTGATCGCGCAGGCAATGCCCGTCATCTAACAGCAAAATCGTTTCTTGTTTCAAATCATCGATGGTGACGGCGTGTGGGTTTGATAAATTTTCCCCTGCGCGCGCCAGAAAGAAAGGTTCCTTCCACAGCATCAGTGTATCGAATGCGGGTGGCGTATCATAGGGGAATGCCATCAGGACGACATCTGTCTTCCCGTTTTTTAAATCATCTAATTGGCGTCCTGTAATATCTTCACGCAACATCAAATCGAGTGAGAGAAATTCGGTTTGGAGCGCGGGCAGTAATTTGGGCAACAGATAGGGCGCAATGGTTGGAATAACCCCAAGCGATAATTTACCCGTCAGCGGTTCGCGGTGGCGGGTGGCCATGCGTACCAGATTTTCGCTTTGTTCGATAATGGTGCGGGCAGAGGGGAGGAGGTCGTTCCCCACAGGGCTTAATGTCAGGTGGCGGGTGTCGCGGGTAAAGAGTTTTTCACCCAAGATGTCCTCAAGCTCCGCGAGGGAGGCGCTCAAGGTGGATTGTGTAATATGGCAATTATCGGCAGCGCGGCTGACCGATAGGGTTTCGGCAACGGCGATAAAATATTGGAGCTGGCGAAGGGTTGGGAGGCGCATATCGGTTTATCCACTGAATTTCCGTTTAATTTATCGATAAAATCGATAAATGTCACCAAAATAATTCATTGGATTTTTGTGCGGCGCAGGGGGTAAGTTACCCCCATTAGTTAACCCATAAACATACGAGGAGATATCCCATGCTTGGCGTCGGAGATACACTGCCTGAATTCGAAATTACAGGCGTAAAACCAAAATTCATGAAACACGAAGAAAACGGTGTTTCTGCATTTGAAACATTGACCGAAAAATCTTTCGAAGGAAAATGGAAAATTTTCTATTTCTATCCAAAAGATTTTACATTCGTTTGCCCAACTGAAATCGTTGAATTCGCAAATCTGGAAAGCGAATTCCAAGACCGTGATACCGTTTGTATCGGTGGTTCTGTGGACAACGAATTTTGCAAATTGGCATGGCGCCGCGAACACAAAGATCTTGCAAATCTGAACCAATGGCAATTTGCCGATACCAATGGAACATTGGTTGATGGTTTGGGCGTGCGTGAAGATTCCGGTGTTGCTTACCGTGCAACCTATATCGTTGACCCACACAATGTTATTCAACATGTGTCCATCAACAATTTGAACGTTGGTCGCAACCCAAAAGAAATCTTGCGTATTCTGGATGCTTTGCAAACAGACGAGCTGTGCCCATGTAACCGTCCTGTTGGCGGCCCGAACATTGATTTGGCAAAGGCGGCTTAACATGGCATCCCTTGCAGAACTTCGTGACGCAATGCCTGACTATGCCAAGGATATTAAACTGAACCTGTCGACGCTGGCGGGAGAGGAAACCCTCTCATCCCAGCAGCTATGGGGATGTTTCTTGTCCTGTGCATTGGCAACCCGTCAAGCGGACGTGATTGCGGCTGTTATGGCGGATGCTTCTGCCAACCTCTCACCCGAGGCACAGAACGCAGCGTTTGCGGCATCAAGCATCATGGCAATGAACAATGTGTATTATCGTTCGGTTCATTTGATGACCAATAAGGAATACCAAACCCTTCCTGCGAAACTTCGCATGAATGTGATTGGCAATCCGGGCGTTGATAAAATCGACTTTGAACTTTGGTCATTTGCAGTGTCCGCGATTAGCGGATGCGGCATGTGTTTGGATGCCCACGAGTCGCAATTGCAAAAAGCGGGATTGTCCACGGCGCAAATTCAAACTGCTCTGCGTATTGCAGCGACAGTGAATGCGACTGCGACAACCATGGAATCGGCAAAATATATGCCGGCACAAATTGCTCAGGCAGCTTAGTTTTAGATAAATTCAAAAGCCCTCTGTGAAAACAGGGGGCTTTTTTTATTAATTCAATTTGGTGATGATGGGTTTATAGCGCTCGAAGGCATCCATCATATTGACCACGCCCTGCATCGGGTTGTCCGATGGGTGTGTCCAGATGTGGTGGGAGGAATCGATAAAGCTGGCCTCGGCGCGTACAAAGCTGGCGCAGTTTTCTTGGTCAAACACCCCTTCGACTGCAATCGGGTTGTCGGTTGCGGTTGTCCACCAATTGAGAATATCCAAGAGGTTGTCGCCATTCTTTTCCGAATAGATGCTGATAAAATCAAATTCATGGGCGAGCGCAGAATTTGCGGCGGCTTTGGTTGGACAGCGCAGTCCGATAATGGAATTTTCATCCAATAATTTTCGGGCTTCGGTTGCGCGTTGAACGGTTGAGCATAAAACGCCATCGGCATCAACGGCGCGTGCCAGTTGCGCATCATCATAGACCAGAAAAATAAACCCGTTGCGAGATGCCGTTTCCTGATAGGCCTTAACCATTTGTTCAGATGCAGGATTGGTTGCGGTGGCGCGATATTCCACCACATGGTTATTCAATCCGTAAGTTGAGAAGCGGTTCGCCGCATGAAGAGCCTGTCCCAGTTTAAAGCATTGTTTATCATGGTCGGATGTTTCAGGCAGTATGATATACAGCCCGCATGATGGCGGTTCTTTATCCATCATGGGGGCGGTGTCAATTGATGTTTCTTCGGTCATTGTTATTTGCAAATCCGCAGGGCTTCGAGAATGATGCTGTTTGCAAAATTCTGGTCGAGCGGGTTTGGATTGCTCATCAATTGGTAAAAGAATGCACCGTAAATCATATCGACGGTGAGGGCAGTATCAAGTGTTGTGCGGAAATCACCAGATGATTTTCCTTGTTCCAAGATGCTTGCCAAAATTTCTTCGTGTTGAACCATGAATTTTTCAAAGAACAAGGCTTGGGTATCTGGGTTGCCTTGGGATTCTGCATAAAGTTCAGCGATGATTTTCCCGCCACGACCACGGCAGATACGCGCAAAGCGTTCCAATTGTTTTTCGAGAAGTTCTTTCGGGTTGCCACCTGTCACAGGAGCAGGCAATGAATTCATCGGGCCAGAAATGGAATCGAGAACCAGTGCCACTTTATTTGGCCACCAGCGATAGATGGTTGTTTTTCCAACGCCTGCTTTTTTAGCAACAGATTCAATAGAGATATCGCGTACAGAGTTGAGTAACAACATTTTGTTGGTTGTGTCCAAAATCGCCTGCATTGATTTTTCGGAACGAGGACGACCATTCGCGCGTGGAATATTGTCTTCGGAAATTTCAATTTCATGATTGTCATTGTTATTATTTTGGCGGGCGAGTGCGGTCATACTGAATTACCTCTATTATCTTTTTACTTTGGTCTTTTTATTTGGGATGCTCTTCTTACCCTGTCTTGGCTTAAGAGGGCAAGAAAAAATCAGATTTAACCCCAATAAATAGCAACTTATTGATTTTATTAGCGTCCGAAGCGTTGCGGGGCATCCCGAATGACGGTAGGAGCGCCATTGTTTATTTCAAGAATTGCTAATCCACGGTCGGTTAGACCCTGTTGATTAAAGCGGAAAATCCCGTCAATTCCTGAAAATCCATTCGGATTGGTCAGGGCATCGCGTCCGAATCCTTTGCCTGATTTCGCCATTACAACGGCCAAGGCGGTTGCATCATAAGCAAGGGATGCAATGCGCGGTGCTTGAACCCCGTATGTTTCAAAATAGCGTTGTTCAAATCGTGATCGCATACGCGGGGAAGATGCCGCATACCACGCCCCTTGGAGAGCAGATAATTTTGGTGCTTCGGTTGTGTCCCATAATCCTGTCCCTAGTCGTTTAACCGAAGCTGGGGGTAAGCCCTGTGCCGTCAGTAAGTTTGAAATTTTATTGGCTTCGATCGCGGGGGCTGCAATTAAAACGGCGGTCAGATCTTTTTCAAGAATAGCAATGTCTGTAGCAGTTGGAAGAGTGCCTGAATTATAACGGATAATTCCGCCGCTATCTAACCCATATTGTTGAACAGTATTAAAGAAGGCCGCAGAGGTAGAGTCGCCGTATAGGTCGCGTGGTGCAATCAAGGCGATATGTTTTATTCCTTGGGATGCCGCGTAGGTGATAACGTGTTCCACTTGTGTTTGTGGCATAAATCCCATCAGGAATGTATTGCCAACGGCGGCTGTTGTATCGGTTGAAAAGGATACAACGTTTACACCGTTCTGGAGTGCTATGGGTGATACTGCTTTTGTCGTATCGGAAAAGAGGGGGCCTAAAATCAGATTAGCGCCTTTGGCTGACGCATCTGCCATCGCTTGGGTTGCGCCCAAACCTGTGTCTTCGGGAATTAATTCAAACAGAGAATTTGCGTTCAAATCAAACATGGCCAGTTGTGCGGCGTTTAACATTGCTTGGCCTGCGTCAGCGCCTTTTCCCGTTAAAGGAAGAAGGATGGCCACCTTTGCATTTATGGGGGCGGATACGGTTTCTATTGGAGGTACGGGGGAAACAGGTGGTACGGGAATGGTTCCGGATTGTCCGTTTTGTGATGACGGGGATGACCATGGGCTGGAGCCTGTTGTTGTACATCCCGCCAAGAGGAGGAGGGTTGTAACGAATAAAGATATGTGTCCAGCAGAAAGCGGATTGCGTTGCATGGGCTACTCCCGTAAAGTCTGACAATGTTAAGAATGGACAAGACCCTACACAAAATGACCGCATGATGCCAGAGGCTTTATATAATTTTACAGATATTCAAAAAATTACTTTGAAATCAGGCCTTTATCTGGTTGCGACGCCCATTGGCAATTTACGGGATATTACCTTGCGCGCGATTGATACATTGGCGGCGGCAGATATGGTTGCGTGTGAAGATACGCGGGTCAGTGGCAAATTATTCGGGGCGTTAGGGTTTAAACAAAAATTGATTGCCTATCATGACCATAATGCCGATATGCAACGCCCATATATTTTGTCCCAGATTGCAGAAGGGAAATCGGTGGCGCTTATCAGTGATGCGGGGATGCCACTTATTTCCGACCCTGGATATAAATTGGTACGCGATTGTCTGGAAGCTGGTGTTTATGTTACCAGTTTGCCGGGGGCAAACTCGCCGCTCATGGCATTACAATTATCGGGATTACCCAGCGATAATTTTACCTTTATCGGATTCCTTCCATCCAAATCGAAAGCGCGATGTGATGTGCTCGAAAAATGGAAATCGATGGATACAACATTAATTGTGTTCGAGAGTGCTGCGCGATTGGAAGATAGCTGTTCCGACATCTTGGCAACACTTGGTGACAGGCCGATGACACTCACCCGTGAACTCACCAAAAAATTCGAAGATATCTGGCCGAGCACGGTATCAGGTGTTTTAGAGCGGTTGAAAAAAGAGGGTGCGCCAAAAGGTGAAATCGTTTTGGTGATTGGTCGCAGCGAACAGGTAGATGAAATCATCGACCTAGATAAGATGATTTTATCTGCCATTAAAACAACATCCATCAAAGAGGCAGTCGCCGACATTGTTGCCGCAACGGGATTGCCCAAAAAACAAGTTTATAATCGTGCGTTGGAATTGCGAGATGCAGAATAATACATACACGCGTGGTTTGATTGCTGAAATTTACACAATGGTTTATCTGACATGCAAGGGGTATCGCATTCTGGCGTGGCGATACAAAACCCCCATGGGCGAAGTGGATATTGTGGCGCGACGCGGCGCTGTGATCGCCTTTGTCGAGGTAAAGTTGCGTCCCGCCTTGGATGACGGGTTATATGCAGTCACACCCAAGGCGCAGGGGCGGATTATCCGCGCAGCCAGTCATTTTATGGTATCACACCCGAAGTTTCAGGATAAGTTTATGCGGTTTGATGTGGTCGCGGTGTCAGGTTTTCGTTTAAGACATCTGGACAATGCGTGGCAGAGCACCACATAATAGGGGACTTGATTCGTTTTTGTTTCTCTAAAACAGGTTTTACCATGCTGAAAAATTCCAAATTGATTTTATCATTGATGGCATCCAGTCTTTT
Source organism: uncultured Micavibrio sp. (assembly GCA_964629455.1). Classification (GTDB taxonomy): domain Bacteria; phylum Pseudomonadota; class Alphaproteobacteria; order Micavibrionales; family Micavibrionaceae; genus UBA1573. The sequence continues at coordinate 38,688 of CAZVSN010000005.1, forward strand.
ATTGTCGGGATGTGTCGGGGCTGCGATTGGCGCGGGAGCCGCGCTGGGCGTGAGTGCCGCCAAAGAAGGTGGGTTGCGGAGTTCCGTCACCGACGAAGCCATTCGTATCAAGATTAGTGATTTATGGTTTAAACGCAGCACCGAAATGTTTAGTAAACTGAATTTAACGGTCGATCAGGGGCGCGTTCTGGTGACGGGTGTTGTAAATAATCCTGAAGATAGGGTTGAGGCCATTCGTTTGGCATGGCAGCCGAAGGGTGTGAAACAAGTTATCAACGAAGTGCGCGTTGGAAATTCCAATAGTTTTGGAAGTTTCGCGCAAGATACATGGATTGCCGGACAATTGCGCACACGGTTGACGTTTGAAAAATATGTGCAGTCCATCAATTATTCCTTAGAGGTGGTGCAGGGCACTGTCTATCTGATGGGTGTTGCCCAAGACCAACAAGAATTGGATAGGGTTGTCAGTATTTCCCGTCGGATTAAGGGCGTGAAAGAGGTTATCAGCTATGCGAAACTGGCCGGTGTTGAAGCGGGTATTGGTTCAACTCAGGCTGAGGGAAGTGTGCCGACATCTACCTATCAACCCCAATCCCAATCCCAATCTGTTGGGCAGCCTGTTCCATTGTCATCGAATGATATGACGTTTGAGCCATCCTATATGCCTGCTGCCCCTGTCGGGCAAAGTGGAAATGGTGGTGGAAGTTCATCCATTCAGTCTGAAGTTTTGCCACCTTAAATGACGGGCAGGTTTTTCAATGACCCCGCATCCAGCATTACAAAATTTGGCTGATAAAGGTCATTTGACCGATGATGATATTCCCCTTGTTGATACGGCAATCCAGCTTGCGGCGTTAACCCATGAGGGGCGATTGCTGGAGCCATATAGTCATCATGTTAAAAAAATGAGTGAAGATGTTAGCGTGCGGTTTCAGGAATTGAGAGATGCGGGCGCAGAAGATAATTGCGAAACGCGCATTGCGGCCCTGAAACATATTATGTGTGACAAATACGGATATGCTGGTGATACCGACACATATAACGATTTGCGAAATGCCGATTTGATTGATGTGATCGATAGGCGCAAAGGTCTTCCTATTGCGCTTGCTATTCTGGCTTTGGAAATTGGGCGCGCGCAAGGGTGGGGTATTCATGGATTGAATTTCCCCGGACATTTTTTATTACGGATGGATGTTGGGGGCACGCGCGTGATGTGCGACCCGTTTGATAAATTTGATATTTTACAGGCACCTGATTTGCGGGCATTGCTGAAACGCGCGCTGGGCGATAAAGCGGAGTTATCATCCAGTTTTTATCAAGAGGCCAGTAATCGCGAAATTCTGTTGCGGTTGCAAAACAATATCAAATATCGCCAGATTGAAACCGAACATTATGATGAGGCGTTGGCAACGGTAACTGTGATGCGTTTATTTGCCCCCCAAGAATATCGATTGATGTTGGATGACGGGGTTTTAAAGGCCAGATTAGGGCAAACTGATATGGCGGTGCAGTCCATTCGTGACTATCTGGCGGTTGTTCAAGACCCCCGCGATAAATATGATGCCGAGGTTTTGCTCAGGACTTTGGAAGATCGACTCCATTAGACAGAATATTGTTTTGAGAAATTTTACATTTTTTTCAAAAAAATGGCTCTTTCCCCTTGCGAAGCGGGGGGTAAGGGGCTATTTAGGAGTTATATTCGAAATCTGCTTGGCGAATCATGCTAAGTTGAACCGCCCCAAAATCTATTTTAACCGCCACAGGAGTCCCAATATGGCTATTCGCAATCTTCTTTTAATGTCCGTTGCTCTTATCTCTCTCGCTGCTTGCTCTTCGGATGAAGATGCTGCTGGCATTGATGCATCCATGAATGGAATGCAAGGTGGCGGTCAAGGAACTGGTACTGATATGAGTGGTGCAAACGGAATGGCACCTGTAAATGGTGTGACACCAGGAACTCAACAAGACCTCGTTGTTAATGTTGGCGACCGTGTGTTCTTTGGTTATGATGAGTCCGATGTTGCTGCCGAAGGCAAAGCAACTCTTGATCGTCAAGTTGCATGGCTCAAACAATATCCAAACGTATCTGTGACCATCGAAGGTCATGCTGATGAACGCGGAACCCGTGAATACAACTTGGCTCTCGGTGAGCGTCGCGCCGCATCTGTGAAATCATATTTGTTGTCACAAGGTGTTGAAGCAAGCCGCATTAACACAATCAGCTATGGCAAAGAGCGTCCAGCAGTAACCGATGCTTCCCCATCTGGTTGGGCACAAAACCGTCGTGCTGTGACTGTTGTTAACTAATCAAAACAAAGGATAAG
>CAZVSN010000006.1:0-22704 GCA_964629455.1 uncultured Micavibrio sp.
CCACTCTTTCGGGAGTGGTTTTTTTTATTTCATATCTTTAGACCATTTATCGCTGTTCAAAATAGGCAAAGAGAAATGAGTCGAGAAGAATTGATTTTGAGAACCGTAGCGCAGCGTACTTAAAGGTACGTGAGCAAAGGAAGCGCAAAAATAATTTCTTTGCAGACCATTTATCGCAGCCTATTACGCGGCAAGACCGCGGCGGAGAAAGTCTGCCATCCTCCTTGCAAACGCTGTCGGGTCATTCACGGGTTCGCCCTGAATAATCCGCGCCTGATCAAACAGCAAATCTGCCGCATCGCATAACGCCACCGATTCGGTTGATGTATCCGCCAATGAATCCAATTGGTCAATTAACGGATGATCTGCATTAATCTCAAGCACGGGTTTTGCTTTTGCATCGTAATTCTGGTTCACCTTTAAAATGCGCGCGACATTCAAATCCGCATCTTTGTCACCCGCCACCAAACACACAGGGGAATCGGTCAGGCGGTCAGACACGCGCACATCACTCACCCACTCGGACAGATGGGATTTCAGAAACGCAATTAACGCGCCGCGTGTTTTTTGCGGAACATCATCGCCTTCGGATTTGTTTTCCGCAGGAAATTTGGATAAATCAATCGCGCCCTTAGTCACCGATACAAACGACTTACCTTTGAAATTCATCACAACCGGCAACCAGAAATCATCAATCGTGTCATTGAACAATAACACTTCGATACCACGTTTCTTAAGGCCTTCAATCTGCGGGGAATTGCGGAGGTTCCCGACATTCTCGCCAGAAATATAATAAATACTATCCTGCCCGTCTTTCATACGGGATATATAATCATCCAAAGATGTCATATCCGTACCGTGTGTCGAATAAAACCGTGCGATTTTCAAAATATCGTCGCGGTGTTCAGGGGCATCATATAACCCTTCTTTTACAACTGCGCCAAATTGCATCCAGAATGCTCCAAAAGCAGTGGCATCATTGCGTGATAATTTATCCAAATCGGCAAGGATATGTTTGGCAACGCCAGAACGGATTTTGGTAATAATCTGGTTATGTTGTAGGCTCTCACGGCTGATATTTAGGGGCAAGTCTTCGCTGTCAATCACACCGCGCAGAAAACGCATCCATGGATACATTAATCCCTGACAATCATCCGATATAAAGACCCGACGCACATAGAGGCGTACAGAGTGCTTGCGGCTAGGGTCATATAAATCCCATGGGCGCAAATTCGGCACGAATAATAATGCCGTATATTCAATTTTCCCCTCTGCCTTCCAGTGCGATGTGACAGCAGGAACGTCCATTCCCATCGAGTTTGAACACACGGCAAAAAATTCATTATATTCATCTTCCGAAATATCGGATTTAGGTTTCATCCACAGGGCGGACGCAGAATTCACTGGCTCTGTACTGTCTTTACCAACATAGACAGGCAGATTGATATGGTTGGAATAAGTGGTAACCACCATTTTAATTTTATCATCAACCAGAAAATCACAGGCTTCATCCTTGATTTTGAGAATAATGCTCGTCCCAGATGTGGTTAGAAGTTTATCAGATTCATCAGGTGTTGCCTCACGAATGGTAAACCCATCTGCCCCGCCCGCAGACGACCAGATAAAGGCTTTGTCAGCCCCCGCGCGACGCGAAATCACATCAACAGAATCTGCAACCATAAACGATGAATAAAACCCGACACCGAATTGCCCAATCAAAGCAGGGCCAGACGTTCCCGCCTGTTTTAATTGTTCCATTAATGCTTTAGTACCTGATTTGGCAATCGTGCCCAGATTTTCAACCAATTCATCACGGGTCATGCCGATACCCGAATCCATCACGGTCAATGTCCGCGCTGCTGTATCAGTTACAATACGAATGTGATATCCGCTATGCCCCGATGTCAACGATGGTGTTTGAATAGAATCATACCGCAACCTATCGCACGCATCAGCCGCGTTGGACACCAATTCGCGCAAGAATACGTCACGGTTGCTGTAAAGCGCATGGGTTACAATCTCTAGCAAGCGCGATACGTCCGCACCAAAATTCATATTTTCCGTTGTCATTCTGAAACCTTATTCCCAATACGTTTAATTTCCCAATGCAAATCCAGACCACAATCATCCATCACGCGACGACGAATTTCGTCACCCAGATTTTCCAAATCAGCAGCCGTTGCCCCACCCGTATTAATCATAAAATTCGCATGGAGTTCTGACATTTGCGCGCCACCGATTTGCAGACCGCGTCCGCCAACCCTGTCCACCAATTGCCACGATTTTGTGCCCTCTGGCAAACCACAGGATAGTAATTCATCTAGTTTCGGGTTCGCAAAAGTCGACCCCCCTGTTTTAGAGCGAATGGGTTGGGTTGATGCGCGTTTTTCACGAATGTCCGTCATATGTGACATAATTTTCTGGGGATCATCACGCCCTACCGCCTTAAAAACTGCACCTGTTGCAATCCACCCTTCCGGTATTTCAGAATGACGGTAAGACATATTCAGCTCAGCAGGTGTCAGATGATGCACCTGCCCCGCTCTGTCGATAAACTGTGCGGACACCAAAATATCTTTTATCTCTCCACCATACGCACCCGCATTCATGGCGAGCGCGCCACCGATTGACCCCGGAACACCACATAGAAATTCCAGACCTGTGAATCCTGACTGTGCCGCAAATTCTGCCGTATTAACATCCAAAGCAGCTGCCCCAACCTGAATAAGATTATCTTCGATATTCTGAATGCCTGCAAAATCACGACCAAGACGAATAACAACACCGCCCACGCCACCATCACGAATAATGGTATTCGATAAAACACCCAACACGGTCACAGGAATATCGGACGGGCAATTGCTCAAAAAGAATTGCAAATCATCCATATCGGCTGGCTTAAATAAAACTTCAGCATTACCGCCAGCCTGAAACCAACCGACAGATCCGAGCGGCGCGTTTTCGCTATACCGACCACGCACCTGTGGCAATTCAACAGATTTCAATGCAGGACTAACCATTCGCAACGGACTTTCCAACCACATTGCCAGATTTGAAAATCATGTCCAGTTGTGCGGGCAAATCATGCGCCCAATATGTAATACTTCCTGCGCCCAAACAAATCACCATATCGCCTGCCTCAGCAATATCTGCAACACGCGCCGCAAGCTCATCGGGTGTGGTCAAAATTTCAACATGGCGATGACCATGCGCTTTAATGCCTTCAACCAATGTTTCTTTATTTATATTTTCGACGGGGGATTCTCCAGCCGCATAAACATCAGCGACCATGACAACATCTGCCTCGTCAAAACAGGTGCAAAATTCATCAAACAAGGACTGCAGGCGGGAATATCTGTGTGGCTGAACCACAGTAATAATTTTTCCTGACCCCTCGCCCACCGCTTGACGACCCGCCTTTAGAACCGCCGCGATTTCAACAGGATGATGACCATAATCATCAATCACAGTAATGCCGCCCGCAATACCCGTGCGGGTAAAGCGCCGCTTCACACCTTCAAATGTCGACAGGGCAGATTTCATCTGTGCGGGTGTCATTTTGAGTTTATATCCAACCGCAATTGCCGCCAATGCATTCTGCACATTGTGAATACCCATCATCGGCAAGAAAACATCCGACAGGACGACCTGACCATCCATGATATCAACATCAAATGTGCTCCCCATAGCAGAGGTGCGAATATTCACAGCGCGGATATCTGCCTGTTTATTAAACCCATAGGTTACAACCGCACGATTGGTAATTTCGGGAATCAAGTTCTGCACCACAGGGTGATCAAGACAGAGGACCGCAAACCCATAGAAAGGAATACGTTCAATGAAATCAAGGTACGCCGTGCGCACATTATCAAATGATCCGTAATGTTCCATATGCTCAGGATCAATATTGGTCACAACCGCAACCGTCGCAGGGAGCATTTTGAATGACCCATCACTCTCATCTGCTTCAACGACAATCCAGTCGCCCTGACCCAGACGTGTGTTTGTTCCATAGGAATTAACAATACCGCCATTGATAACGGTGGGATCAATATCCCCTGCTTCCAACATTGCGCCAACCAATGATGTGGTTGTTGTTTTCCCGTGCGTTCCGGCAATCGCGACCGCCCATTTCAGGCGCATTAACTCTGCCAACATCTCGGCACGTTGCACGATTGGAATGCGTTTTTCTTTCGCTGCCAATAACTCAGGGTTATCAGGTTTAATTGCAGATGACACAACAACTGCTCCGGGAAGCGCTTGCGTATCCGTTTGTAAATTCTCGGCCTTATGGCCAATTTTAACAACAATCCCACTCGCGCGCAGTCTGTCGACGTTATAATTTTCCGCGATATCACTTCCCTGAATTTGGTACCCAAGAGCGGCCAGAGCCTCGGCAATTCCGCTCATGCCAATGCCACCAATTCCAATAAAATGCAAAGACCCGATTTCAGGGGGAATATGTTTCATAAATGTCATCCTTTGTGATGACCCTTTATTGCAAAAAAACCGCAGATTCTCAACGAAATTCTGTGATTATATCCGCAAGCAAGCCAGAGGCATTGATTTTTCCCAATCTTTTGGCAGAAGCCGCCGATTCCCTCAGTTTTTCAGAACCTTCCAAGAGGTTTAACAAGAGGATTTTAAGGCCTTCAACCGTCAAATTCCGTTCCAAAACCATCCATCCACCACCCGCTTTTTCAACTTGCTCGGCGTTATACACCTGCTGGTTATCCCTATTCCATGGAAATGGGACATAAATGGCAGGACGACCCGCTGCTGTTAATTCGGCAATCGTGCTTGCCCCCGACCGCGTAATAAACAAATGCGTATTTTTAATTTTTTCAGGCATATCATCAAAGAATGATTTGATTTCAAAATCCAATTCAGTTTTTGAATAGATATCACGAACAGATTCAACAGCATCTGGCCGTGATTGCTGTATGATATGTAGTTTCTTTTGAAGTTCTGAGGGCAAACCCGCAATTGCAAATGGAACAACATCACTGAATACTTTTGCGCCTTGAGATCCCCCAACAACCATAATATTTATTTTGCCATCCATGGATGGATAAGACTCTGATGCCAAATCAGCAATCGATTGGCGAACTGGATTTCCAACAAAGACTGATTTTTCCAAAAGCTTATCAGACACACCAACAGTTTCGGCATAAGAGAGGGCAATCTTGCTAGAAAACGGAGCCAGTAACTTATTCGCCAAACCCAAAATAGCATTCTGTTCGTGTAAAACAGTGGGTACACCCATCACCTGCCCCGCGAAAAGCGGTGGCGCAGAAGGGTATCCACCAAATCCAACAACAGCAATCGGCTTATAATGATGTATCAATTTCAATGATTGAACAAATCCTTTGATAAGTTCAAACCCACCATTTATTTTTCCCAATACTCCAGATGTATAAGTTCCAGATGCAATAATATGGCGTGGAACAGATGAATCCAAACCATCAAAATATTTTAATCCCCGTGTGTCTGTAGCTAATGCAACACGGAACCCACGGCGCATTAACTCTTCGGCTAAGGCTCGTGCAGGGAAAACATGCCCACCCGTTCCGCCAGCAGATAATAAAACATAGGGCGCATTCTGAACCATTTTATTTTCCTTTAAGTCTGGCAACCAATGACAACCCACGACGCGCAATCGATGTTCTGGCCTCACGACGGGTTAACCCCAAAACAACACCCATTCCAAAACCCATAGCCAAAATGGATGACCCGCCGTAACTGATAAACGGTAACGTCATTCCTTTGGTAGGAAGAAGATGGAGGCTTGATCCTATATGAACAAAGGCTTGCAATCCAAACATACTCAGTATTCCACCAGCAGCCAAAATGACAAACAAATCATCACTTTCCATCAAACGCCCAAACCCACGCAATAAAATAAACGCATAAATTCCAACCAACCCAAGCGTTGCCAGTAACCCCAACTCTTCACCAGACACCGCAAAAATAAAATCGGCATGAACATCGGGAATGCTATTTTTAACCGTCCCCTGACCGGGCCCCGTTCCAAAAAACCCGCCATTGGCAAAAGCCTCTAAAGATTTATCAACCTGATATGTATCTGCTGTACCATGCGGATTCAAAAATTTATCCATACGAATGCGAACATGGTCAAAACTATAATAAACACAAACAACAGCAACAATAGCAACCAAAGCCATCACAAACAAATATCGCAAAGGTAGACCTGCCATAAAAACCTGTGATGCAAACATGCATGTCAAAACTGTTGTCATCCCGAAATCAGGTTGGGACATTAATAAGAAAACAACAAACGCATAAATCAAAGCACAAAACAAATTACCACGAAAAATTGGATTTTTTTTCTGATGTGCAATTAACCATGCAGACACAATTGCAAATGCAGGCTTTACAAATTCACTGGGTTGCAATGAAAACCCCGCCAGATTAATCCACCGTTGCGCCCCTTTAATATCGGGCCCCACAAACGGAACCAATATCAATAAAAAAACCATAGCCATAAATACAATTGTCCCGACCCGACGTATCCACAAATGATCAAGAACCGAAACACCCAACATAATCAGGAAGGATGGAATAACAAAAACAATATGGCGGGTGATAAAATGAGCATGATCAGCACCAATCCTATTGGCAACAGAAGGACTAGCAGATGTAACCAAAGCAATGCCAAGAACCATCAAAACTATCAAACACGCCAACATGGCTTTATCAACAGTCCACCACCAACGGGCAATAGCAGATCTATCTGTTCTGGCAAAAAAACTGGTCATAGATTGTGATGCACTCATACAGAGATATCCTCTTTCAACTGATGAACCAAATCGGAAAAGACATCCCCCCGATGTTCAAATGATTTAAACTGATCCCATGACGCACAAGCAGGCGACAACAAAACAACACCAGCGCCATCAAGTGCGGGTGCATCCCTATTCATTTGCGCATCCAGATGAGCAGCAGCCAAAGCAACTTCCAATGTTCCACACTGGGCAAACGGAACATTTCGCGCAGCCAGCCATTCGGCGAATTGCGGGGCGGCTTCCCCAATCAGATAAGCCCCCTCTATCCTGTCCATATAATCTTCCAGACCATTCAAGCCGCCCTCTTTGGGTTGCCCGCCAAGAATCCAGTATATACGGCGGAAACAAGCCAATGCCCGTGCCGTTGCATCGGCGTTTGTCGCCTTACTGTCATTAATATAAGGAATACCATTGATGGTTTTGACCAGAAATTGACGATGCGGCAGTCCGCCAAAGCTTGCCATAGCTTCAATAATCTTTTGGGGCTCATACCCATAAATTTGGCGAATAACAGCATAAGCACAGGCAATATTTTCATGATTATGTTGTCCACGCAAATGTTTAAAAGATTTTAAATCCGTTATAAATATTGGCTCTTCTTCCCTCACCTCATACAACTGACCGTCCTCAACATAGACACCTTTGTCCAATTTCTTTTGTGTAGATACGGGAATAACTGTCCACACATTGTCATCTTCTAATTCTTCGGCAATATCAAAACAATCTTCGGTATCAATTGAAATAACAGCAATCGGCTTACGCTGTCCCATGGATGGGTTTGAAAAAATCTTTTTCTTTGCATCAATATATCCCTGCAATCCACCATGGCGATATAAATGGTCAGGTGTAATATTCAAGAATACAACCCCCATAGGCGAAAACGATGGCGCCAACTCTGTTTGATAAGAGGATAATTCAAGAACATAAGTCCCCTCACCCTCCATCGGGTCCAAATCAAGCACAGGAACACCAATATTCCCACCAATCTGCGCAGGGCGAAACTCTTTTAATGTATGGCCAATCAACGCTGTTGTTGTTGATTTCCCGTTTGTTCCCGTCACGCCAATATAATCGGCCTTATCCTGAACGCGGCACAAAACATCAATATCGCATACTATAGGCACACCAGATGCGCGCGCCCGTTCAGCAATCGGATGAGGTGTTGGATAAGTATGGGGAATTCCAGGTGACCAAATGATAAAATTCACATTATCCAACGGCACAGAATTCAAATCGACAATCGGTATTCCTATATTCTCTGCATTCAGGCGGGAGGTTGCATTATCATCCCATGCCCAGACCTGAACCCCCGCATGCGATAAGGACAATGCAGCAGAAAGACCGGTTTTCCCCAGCCCCATAACAGCAACACATTGTCCCCGAAATGCAGACAGATCAATCATTTTATATCCCTTAACGCAACTTCAATGTCGATAATCCAATCAAAGCCAGAACCATCGCAATAATCCAAAATCGAATAACAACGGTTGATTCAGACCAGCCCTTTTTCTCGAAATGATGATGGATAGGAGCCATCAAAAAAACACGCTTGCCACGCAATTTAAATGATGCCACCTGAATAATAACCGACGCGGTTTCCATGACAAACACCCCGCCAATAATGGCCAAAACCAATTCATGTTTAACCATAATCGCAATGGCTCCCAAAACACCACCCATCGACAATGATCCCGTATCGCCCATAAAAATCATCGCGGGCGGGGCATTAAACCAAAGGAACCCCATTGCCCCACCAACCAATGCACCACACAAAATAGCCAATTCGGAAGTCCCCGGAACATAAGGAATTTGAAGGTATTCAGAAAAATCAACGCGACCGACCAAATATGCAATCAAACCAAAACAAGCCGCCGCAATTGCCACAGGCACAATTGCCAATCCGTCCAATCCATCAGTCAGATTAACAGCATTAGATGCCCCAATCATAACAAAGACCGACCATACAAAAAAGAAAATGCCCAAAGGAATAAAAAAATGTTTAAAAAATGGAATGGCAATACTGGTTGAAATATCAACGGGCAAAAAATGAACAATTCCAAATGCCGCAATCAAACTAATCACGGTTTGCCCAACCAATTTCAAACGACCAGATAATCCATCCGTATTCCGTTTTGTTAATTTCAAATAGTCATCGCCAAAACCCAATAACCCGAAACCAACCATCACCAATAACGCAAGCCACACAAACGGGTTAGACGGATGGGCCCATAATACAGTGCTGATTGTTACACTTAATAAAATCAACAACCCACCCATAGTCGGTGTACCCGCTTTTTTGAAATGCGTTTCTGGCCCATCGGTACGAATAGGTTGCCCAGCCCCCTGCAATGATTTTAACCATAAAATCATTCTTGGCCCCATCGCCAAAGAAAGAAAGAAAGCAGTCAACACTGCACCGCCCATACGAAACGATACATAGTTGAACAAATTAAACCCGATCCATATATCTTTCAAATCTGCAAGAAGAGAGAGCATAACAATTATTTCCTTTCCTGATGGGCATTATTGGCGGCATCTGTACACTTTGCGGGCATTTCGCGCAAGGCCTCAACGATCAGTTGCATGCGCGGCCTGTCCCCACCCCCGCGAGATCCCTTAACCAGCACAACATCGCCCGGAACAAGGACATCAGGCACAATTTTGGCCATTTCTGGCGCTTCATCACGATGTTGCCCGCGATTTTGCTCTGGCAACGCATCATATAAATTCTTCATGAGCGGGCCACAGGTATAAACCAAATCAATTCCCGCCGCCTGTAATGGCATCGCCAAATCACGGTGCATTTGCGCAGAATTTGCACCCAATTCATACATATCACCCAAAATGGCAATACGACGACCACCACGGCCAGGATCAATTAATGCCATGACCTTGAATGCGGCCTGCATAGCAACAGGGGACGCATTATAACTTTCATCAATCAATGTCACAGGATTATTGGCATCACCAATATTTAAATATTCACGTTTCCCACGCCCTGCTGGTGGTTCCATATCGTGTAACGCCATGGTTGCTTTCTGAATATCCCCACCAATCAATTTTACAGACAATAAAACAGACAATGCATTGGTCGCATTATGCGGCCCCGCGTCTTTCATCGTGAAATTTATTTCTTCACCCAAAATAATCGCTTTAATACGCGTTCCATTGCTTGCCACCAAACAATCAATCAATCGTGCATCTGCCTGATCACTTTTCCCGAAAGAAAATATTTTTGTAATATTTTGACGCTTTGCTTCAGACACAATCAAATCATATTCTGGATTATCACGATTCAAAATGGCAATACCATGCGCATCCATTCCTGAAAATATTTCTGATTTTGCCTTTGCAATTCCATTTAATCCATCTGGGAAATGTTCGGTATGCACAGGGGCAATCGTGGTAATAATGGCAATATGGGGTTTAACCATTTGTGTAAGTGGTGCAATTTCATTTGCATGGTTCATCCCCATTTCAAACACCCCAAAATCACATCCCGCATCCATCCGTGACAAAGAAAGAGGAACACCCCAATGGTTATTCAAGCTTTTTTCACTGTAATGTGTCTGCCCCAATGCTGAAAAAACACGACCCAACATTTCTTTGGTTCCCGTTTTTCCAACACTGCCCGTTACACCTATAATTTTTGCGGCTGTCCGCGTACGCGCACCGACACCCAAATCTTGCATCGCTTTGAATGTATCAGAAACCATTAAGGCCTTATCATCAGGCACACCTTCAATCGCATGATCAATAACAACTGCCGCAGCACCTTTCGCCAAAGCATCCGCCGCAAATTTATGCCCATCCATTGCATCACCACGAATGGCAATAAACAAATCACCCTTTTGCAAGCTCCGTGTATCAATGGATATACCATGGGCAACCCAATGTCCTTTGGCAATACCATTGGTCACTCTGGCGGCTTCGGTTGAACTCCATAAAGAGGATTTCGAATGTGCGTCGTTCATAAAAAGTACTTTCTGTTCTTAAAGGTGCTAAAAAAATGAATTCAGTAAGGATAAAGAGGAAGAAGTTATTGGAAGAAAGATTGGAGGGCAGATTGAGTTTCAGTTAAATCATCAAAATTTTCAGTGTGATCGGCAAAAATTTGTCCCTGTTCATGGCCTTTGCCAGCCACAACCAGAACATCTCCAGCCTTTAGGTTTTTTACAGCTTCGCGGATGGCATTGCGCCGCCCGCCAATATTGATGGCGGATTTTGCACCCACCATAATTTCTGACCGAATAGCATCAGGCATCTCGCTACGCGGATTGTCGTCGGTTACAATTGTAATATCGGCAAGACGGGCTGATATCTCGCCCATCACAGGACGCTTTCCTGTATCCCTGTCACCGCCGCACCCAAATACACAAATCAAACGACCCGTTGCGTGCGGGCGCAAGGCATTCAGAATTGTTTCCAATCCATCTGGCGTATGCGCATAATCAATATAAACACCAACATCTTTTAATGAATGGGGAACGGGTTGCAAACGCCCCGCAACACCCTGTATTTTATCAAGAACAGACACCACAGAATGATGCGGGATAGATTTATCAGCTAAAACCAATCCCGCAGCACATAAAACATTCATAGCCTGAAATTCACCAACCAGATTCAAATGAACCTGATATGTTTTTCCAAAAACATTCAGTGTTATATCCTGACCATTACTAACGGCAACACGATTGACGATACGCAAATCTGCACCATCAGAGAGCCCATAAGTTATAATATCCAACCCACGATTGACGGCACAGTTTCTAATATCTGCATATTGGGGGATATCAGCATTGATAACAGCCACTCCACCATCGCCAACAACCTCAGAAAACAAACGCAACTTTGCATCAAAATAATCATCCATTGTTCCATGATAATCCAGATGATCGCGGGTAATATTGGTTATCCCACCCGCCTGTATTTTGACCCCATCCAAACGATGCTGATGCAATCCGTGACTTGATGCTTCCATCGCCAAATGTGTAAATCCTTTGGCGGATAAATCTGCCAAGGTTGAAAACAATGAAACAGGATCGGGTGTTGTCATTCCCGCAACAGGCTCCAACCCCTCGCCCATCAAACCCAATGTGCCAAGCGAAGCAGATTTTTTACCAATCTCTGCCCAAATCATCCGCGCAAAATTAACCGTTGATGTTTTTCCATTTGTTCCTGTGACGGCAACAATATGATGGGGCTGGTTTTTATAAAATGCAGCCGCCGTATGGGCCAAGAATTGGCGAGGATTTTCAACTTCCAACCACTGCACAGACCCAATATCTTGGGTTTTGGCCCCTTTTCCAACAACAATATATTTTGCACCAGCCGCTACCGCATCAGCAATATAAGAAGATCCATCAAGCTTTGATCCAGACAATGCAACAAAAACAAATCCGCGCTGAACCTTGCGGCTATCTGCTGTTATGCCAGTTATGGAGGACACATCAAATATCATGTTAATGCTCCGCCTTTACATCACGAAGATATTTCTTCAATGGTTCCGCGATATCTTCTTCATCATGATGTGGTTGCATACCCAGAATGGACCCCATACCAGATATCACACGACCAACCGCAGGTGCCGCAACCCATCCCGCCGTTGCATAACCGTAACTAGATTTGTTAGGGTTTGGTTCATCCACCATAACCATGACAACATATTTCGGGTTATTAATAGGAAATACACCAATAAAAACAGCCATGCGTTTATCCGCAACATAACGACCGTGAAGATTCTTTTGGGCCGTTCCTGTTTTTCCGCCAATATAATATCCAGCAACATCTGCTTTCTTTGCCGTCCCATTACTCACGACCAAACGTAATAATTGCCGCATTTTAAGTGATGTTTCTTTGGACAACACACGCACCAATGATTTATCTTTTTCATCATCCTTATCACGCATGACCAAAGATGGATAAACACGCATTCCGCCATTGACAACAGTTCCAACCGCAGAGGTCAATTGTAATGGCGACACCGCAATCCCATGACCATACGATGCCGTCAATGTATTAATACTTCCCCATGGGCTAGGAATAATCGGCGTTCCAACTTCTTCAATCTCAAATTCTGGTTTTTTCATTAAACCTAAATCAGAAAATACTTTTTTCAGAGAATCCGTTCCAATATCTTGTGCCATATGGGCAGTACCAATGTTGGAGGACACCATAAAAATCTCTGGAATTGTCAATGGGCGCTTCTCAGGGTGAAAATCTTTAATCGTAAAACGCCCTTCACGAATTGGATTGGTCGCATCATACTGTTTTGAAAACAAAGGCCGCTTCAAATCCAACAACGCTGCTGTTGTAAATATTTTAAAAACAGATCCCGGTTCATAAACCCCCAAAGTTACCCGATTAAACATTTCAGGAGCCGTCGGCGCAGATGAAACAGTATTCGGATCAAAATCAGGCAAAGATGTTGCCGCTAATATCTGTCCGTTATTCACATCCATAATAACCCCAGCACCAGCAATCGCAGTAAAATCGGTGATGGCACGCTTTACTTCACGGCGCAGAATATGTTGGAAACGAACATCAACACTCAATCGCAACGGCTCTTTGGATTCATTCAACAATCCGTTAAAACTGCGCTCAATCCCCGCCAGCCCATTCCCGTCGACATCACTATAACCGACAATATGGGACACCAGATTCCCCTGCGGATACAGGCGATGGTAATCATAATCAAATACCAATCCTGGCTCACCAAGATTTAAAACAGCCGCTTGCTCTTTTGGCGTTAAATTCCGTTTGATCCATATAAATCGTTTGCCGCTCTGTAATTTTTTTAGAATCTCGCCATAAGTGATTTCAGGAAATATTTTGGCCAACCCTTTTGCCGTTTCAATTGGGTTCAAAATATTTTTTGAATCTGCATGCAATGATGCTGTTTTCAAGGACGTTGCCAACAAAACACCATTACGATCAAGAATATCGGAACGAAATTTTACATCACTCTTTTTGTCTTGATGAATAGAACTATGTTTTTTATCTTCCTTAGAATCAATCGCATCTGGCTGCTGGCTTAAATATCCCTGAATAATTGTCGCATCAATCAACCGCGCACCAACAACCAGATAACACAGCATAAAAAAAGCAGTAATTAAAACCAAACGACCACGCGCCAGATTTAGGTGATCTGACTTTTCACCCATAATCCTGAGCGACAGGCTCGAGAATGGTGACTTCCTGCTCATTCACTATCCCCAGTTGTATTTCCAAGAACGCCATCAAAATCAGTTGATTTCAAATCCTCAACATCACGAATAGGTCGCGCAGATGGCTCTGCCGATATTTTATCTTTCTGAGTTTCTTTATCATCACTGGTTGACACAAGAACCGGAACATCATCTTCGCCTTGCATCATTTGCGGTTCTGGAACTGCACGCGCATCAACCAATAAATCTGTAGGGATAACGGGGGACATTGTATTTAAATATTTGGCTGCCAACGCTTCAATACGATCTGGACGATTCAAATAATCCCATTCTGCGTTCAATACGCGCACACCTTCATTCTCGCTCAATATTTCTTCATTTAGACCACGCTGCTCACGCTCTAATTGCTGAACCTGTTGGGATACCCAGAACAAAGACGCACCCAAAATGGTTGCCAACACAAAAGTTAATAATGACGATAATTTGACCTTAAAACGTTTCATGCTGCCTCCAGCTTGATAGCCGCGCGTAGTTTTGCGGAACGTGACCGTGGATTAATTTTCATTTCAGATTCAGTGGGAAGAACAGGTTTTTTTGTGACGAGCGAAAAACTCAACCTGTTTTGAGGGACATCATAAGCCATCGGCATATGACGGGATGGAGATGGCGCAGGGCGCGCCCGTTCATTGAGGAAATTCTTAACAATACGATCTTCTAAAGAATGAAAGGTAACAACAACCAACCGGCCACCAACATTCAAAACCCTCTCTGCCGCAGACAGAACAGACTCAAGCTCTCCCAATTCATCATTCACCGCAATTCGCAATGCCTGAAATGTACGGGTTGACGGGTCAATTTTATCGCGGGGCGATGTATGAATGACAGAGCGAATAATATCCGCAAGTTGCTTTGTAGTTTCAATTTTTGACAACGCGCGCGCCCTAACAATGGCGGCAGCAATATGGCGGGACTTTCGTTCTTCACCATACAAATAAATTAAATTGGCCAACGGTTCCTCTGCCATTGTATTCACAATATCGGCAGCGGTCTGACCTGAATTTCTATCCATCCGCATATCAAGCGGCGCATCAAAGCGAAACGAAAACCCACGCTCAGCTTCATCAAATTGCATTGACGACACACCAAGATCGAGGACAATACCATCAACCTTATCAATCTTTAAATCAGACAGAACAGATTCCAGATTGGCAAAACTATTTTTTATCAAAACAAGACGACCTAAAAAATCAGCCCCCCATTTTTCAGCCATATCATGCGCCGTCTGGTCGCGATCAACACCGATGACTTTGCAATTCTGTTCAGCATTCAGAATACCGCGCGTATATCCACCCGCCCCCAATGTCCCATCAACATAAACCTTGCCCTCGGCGGGAATTAAGGCCTCCAGAACTTCATTCAACATGACAGGAATATGCGGAGCATCAGCCATTACGCACTCTCCCCGCTTTTTGCCTTATCTAATTTTGGAAGGGTCAAACCTTCTTTGATAACATTTTTGCGTGCAGCAGCGCGGCGCTCTTCAAATGCCGCAGTGTCCCAAATCTGAAACTTACGACCCAACCCAACAAAGGTCGCGCTATCAAAAATTTTTGCAAAATCGAGCAAAGATTGCGGAACATTCACACGACCTTCGCTATCAAATGGGCACTGAACTGCCTCACCGAAAATCGCTGTCGCCAAATCATCTTGCTGATTGGAAAACAAATCAAAATGATCCAACCGTTCAGACAATTCCGCCATCGTACCAAAATCAAATCCCTCGATACACGGATGCCCCGTCGCCTTGAACAAAACCACACCTTGAAAAGACTGGTCAGCCAAGGTCGCGCGAAACGGCGCAGGAACGGAAATCCGACCCTTTTTATCGACCTTATTGGCATATGTTGACAGGAATAAAGGCATTTAAGTTTTTTGCGCGCTCAAAATGGGAATTAACTGTTCTTTAATGGGATAGCATGGGAAACCATGGGAAATCAAGCAAAACAAAGGGTTTTCACACAAATTCCTATGGATAAATCTGTGGATAACTCGCCAAATAGCGTGTGGATAAAACGGGGATAATGTCCCATTTTATTTTTCATATAAATTGGATGTGTGGGGGAATAAAAATGCCAGTCGGTCTATAAGCCGGATTCTGTACTCCTCCCTTTTGACGGGGCGAGCGAGAACCATTCCTCTCCGATATGTGTCACCACATACCTCTAGCAACCTACCCGGGCTACGACGCGGAAATGCGCCATGTGTAACCCCTATTTGGTCTTGCTTCTGGTGGGGTTTGCCATACCTGTCCATTACTGGACGAGTGGTGCGCTCTTACCGCACCGTTTCACCCTTACTTCCCGAAGGAAGCGGTCTGCTTTCTGTTGCACTTTCCGTCAGGTCACCCTGCCCGGTCATTAACCGGCACCATATTTCCGTGAAGTCCGGACTTTCCTCACCCATTTGCATGAGCGCGGTTCTCCGACCAACTGGCGGGGGTAATATGCGACTATTTAACGGGAAATGTCAAACAAAGCGGCGCAATCTGCATCGGTGACACCATCCACACTGAGCAAATGTGGCATAAAATGGCGGCGAAACTCTGTTAACAGAACAGATTCATCATCAGTATAGGTGTATCCGTAATCTTTCAAAGCTTGGAAAAATTGGTCTTTTGCAACTGCACCAATCGCCCCCATATTGGGCATAACGCCTATCCCTGCCTCTGCCAAGCGCGCCCATGGAAATTTTTCACCAGGGTCAAGTTTTCGCCCTGGGGCAACATCAGAATGCCCAAGAATATTTTTTTGCGGAATATCCCAGCGCGTGCATATACCTTCAATTAATTCAATCACCGCATCAATCTGCGCGGGTATAAAATCTTCCAAATCAAATTCATGACCTGTATTCCAAATTTCAATTCCAATTGATGCCGAATTGATATCAGTAATATCTCCCCATGACGCACGCCCTGCGTGCCACGCCCGTTTTTCTTCATCTACGAACTGATAAATCTCGGCCTCTGCACCAATCATATAATGGGGCGAAACCCGCCCATAGGTTGCCGTTGAATTTGCATCACAAAATATGTTTCGCGCTTCATCCGCCGTTTTTGTTCCCGTATAATGCAGAATAATCATGAATGGAGATTGCCCGCCCGCACGGTCATCAAAATTCAAAGATGGGCATTCAATAATTTTCATACAAGCTCCAAAACGGTTCACAGAATTTTAATGCTGTATTTGCAGCCCAAAATTCAAAGAGCCTCTACCAATTCTCACGAAGCCACATCTTGGCGCGCTGCCAAACACTTCCCGCCTCAACTGTCGCCATAATCTCCGCAGGCATTTCATTAAATCTCTCTGTCACATAATGAAGCAAACCTGCTGTTGCTGAAAAAGCTGGGCCGCTCACCGCATCTGGCAATCCCTGTAAACGTATGGGGCGACCCAAACGAACTTGTTTTTCCAAATATTTTTGTGACAACTCACGAAGCCCTGGAATCTGGCTCGCACCGCCCGTCAACACAACACGACGACCTGCAATTTGGCCCAAGCCACTATCAATTAATCGCGCACGAACCAATTCCAATGTTTCTTCAATCCGTGGCGCAATAATACTCACCAGATAAGACCGTGGAATGTGATTAGGATTCAAACTGTCCTCTTCGCCAAGCGGCGGCACGTCAATCAAATCTTTTTCATCGGTGGCGGTTGCAATCGCGCTACCATAAAGTGTTTTCATACGTTCCGCGGCATGAAGCGATGTTGTCAATCCACGCGCAATATCATTGGTGACGTGTTGACCTCCAACGGGAATGGCATCGGTATAAATTAATTCACGACCATAAAAAACAGCGATTGAGGTCGTGCCCCCGCCCATATCAACAACAGTGCACCCCATATCCATTTCGTCTTCAACCAGACACGCAAGACCAGCCGCATACGGCGATGAACACAAGGCAGTAATATCAAGATGAGAACTTTGAATACAACTCGCCATATTGCGAAGTGGCGCAACATTCCCCATCACCATATGGACATCCACATCCAAATGCTGGCCATACAATCCACGCGGTTCTTTAATACCGTCATGTCCATCAATGCGATAAGCCGTCGGAATCGTATGAATAAGTTCAACATCATGACCGACAATCTGGTCTTGGGCTTTCGCCAGCGCACGCCGAATATCATTCTCGGTTACCGCAGACCCTAAAATCTGAACCCCCATGTTCATTAAGCGGGATTGGGAATGGGTTGCAGGAACATTGACAATAACTTCGCGCAATGGATATCCCTTGGTGACATCAGCCGCCATATTTTCGGCAGCATGAACAGCCTGACGAATAGCAGCCTCAGCAGAGTCCAAATCAACAACAGTCCCCGATTTAATTCCTTGGGATGCCTGATGTCCGATACCAATTAAATCTATATTCCCATTATCATCACGAATGCGCGCAATAAAACAGGCAATTTTTGTCGACCCGATATCGAGCGCCGCAATCACTGAACCTTTGGGATGAAACTGTCTACTCATTACGCACGCCCTTAAATATTTTTTTGCGGATGATAGGCCGCCTGATATTCTTCAGCCGCACCAGGCTCAGTTTGAACAACAATACGCAAAGGATCTCGCAAATCAATCGATTGGATTTTTCTATCCATTAACTTGGCCTCACCCTGAGCATTCGCCAAACGGCGGACTGCCTGCCCCAGATCATCTTCGGGCAACTTCACAGACACCCCATTTTTCAAATACAAATCCCAACGCCGTCCACCAATCCATTTGGCAGATTCAACCCGCGATTTTAAATCAGACTCAGCAGAAATCATTGCCACCAAATCAGCAGCATGGGATGGAGCGTCCTCCCCCACCAATATCAATAAATTTTTAAATCGACCCAAATTATTGTCAGACAACACACTACCATCGGTATCAATGACGGATAATTTTCCCTGATGTTGCCACAATGCCAACGGACGACGTTCATTCAAACGCACCGCAATTGTATCGGGCAATCGGCGTTCAACGGTTGCAGATTTAACCCACGTCAAATGTTCCAACTTATCTTTTAAATCAGACAAATCTGGTTGGAAAATAGACTGCCCCTTATCAATCGATACCAAATATTTCAAAGCGTCCCGACTGGTATTTTCACGACCATCAACCAACACACTTTCAACTTTAAACCCGTTATCAACCATTTCGGCATGGAACAACCGTGTCATACGACCAAATATCTGGTCAAAATACCCCGATGATATGGCATAAGACATTCCGCCAATGACAATGCCGCCCGTCACAACGGCCAGCCCGACGCGTTTCATCCAAAACGACAGGCGCGCCTGTTGTCCTGCACGACGATTCATAATGGGTGTTCTGCGGGTTCCGGTCTTTGACATAGCAACAAAATAATAAGAAAAACGGGTGAATGGGCGAAAGCCCGAAAATGGATACTTAGATAACAATATACACTCAAATCATGAATTCCAAGGTATTTATTTTAATATCAGAATGTATATAGTTATTCTTATGTCCAAATCTGATTCTCCTCTGAAAATTGCGGTTCTGTGCGGTGGCCCCTCACAAGAGCGCGGTATTTCCCTCAACTCGGCTCGCTCGGTCATTGATCATTTGACCGACAGTCAAATTAACGTAACTCCGTTTTACGTTGATCCGCATTTGAATTTCTATGAATTATCGCGGTCACAAATCTATTCAAATACGCCCAGCGATTTTGACTTTAAATTAGCATCCACACATAAACGTCTGGACGAAGATGGCCTTGGCACGCGATTAAAAGATTTTGATTTGGTATTCCCCGCCATTCATGGGGCATTCGGCGAAGACGGAACCATCCAGCAATTAATGGATGACTATGACCTGCCCTATGTCGGTTCACCCGCCGAAACCTGTCGCAAAATGTTCAATAAAAACCGCGCGGCCTTTCTGCTTCGTAAAGCTGGTTTCCCGACATTGCCTTCTGCAACACTGCGCCAAGGAAATCCCCATAACCGCGAAATGGTTGAAAAATTCTTTGCTGATAACAAACTAACTCGCGCGATTATCAAACCATCGGCGGGCGGATCCAGTATCGGTGTTTTCTCGGTCACCACCCCTGACGAAACAATGACCAAATTAGAACAAAATATTTTTGGCAAAGACATTGATTCCTCGGGCCTTTTGGAACCTTTTTGCCAAGGGCGTGAATTTACAATTATTATCCTGCAAAACGATGCAGGGGAACCGGTTGCCCTCATCCCGACAGAAATCAGTATGAGCTACGAAGGCAATGCTATCTTTGATTTCCGCCGTAAATATTTGCCAACCAATATGGTATCCTACCATTCTCCACCCCGCTTCACTGATAGGCAAATTTCTGAAATTCAAAAAAATGCAGAAAGCATTTTCAAATTGCTGGGTATGCGCGATTTCGCACGCCTTGACGGATGGTTAATGCCTGATGGAAAAATCTGGTTTTCTGATTTCAACCCGATATCGGGAATGGAACAAAACTCGTTCATGTTCCAACAGGGTGCGCGCATTGGTCTATCCCACGCCGACATGATACGCATGGCAGTGCGGTCAGCCTGTCGTCGTCATCACCTGACAATTCCCGAAATGCCAACACCAAAAGAAAATCGCAAAAAAGTCCGCGTTTTATTTGGTGGCCAATCCGCAGAACGCCAAGTGTCATTAATGAGCGGGACAAATGTTTGGTTAAAACTCCGCGCATCCCACGATTTTGACCCAAGCCCCTATTTCCTCGACCCGACAGGTCAGGTTTGGCAAATTCCTTATATGTTCTGCCTGTTCCACACGATCGAAGAAATTACCGATAGTTGCCATCATGCAAAAGACATCATCACAAAACTGGAAGAATTGGCTCCAACCATTCGCGCTCGCCTTGGCCTATCACCCGATGTCAAATTTGCACAACCCATTCCGCAAAGCCTGAATGATTTTATTGCAGACAGCAAACGCGAAAACGCTTTTGTGTTTTTAGGGCTGCACGGCGGCATCGGCGAAGACGGAACCATTCAATCCCTCTTGGACAAAGCAGGAATTCTTTATAACGGTTCAGGCTCTGCCGCATCTGCACTTTGTATGGACAAAAATGCAACAGGCGCAGCCATCACCGCCGCAAAAATTCCCCAAGTTTCTACCGCCAAAAAACGCGCCTGCGTTGTGCCTGATGATTTTAAATCAATGACAGATGCAGATTACAAAAATTTCTGGAACACGCTCTGTACAGATTTAGGAACGAATAGCTTTATCATTAAACCCCAATCAGACGGCTGTTCTGCGGGGGTTATTCATTTGCGGTCAGCAACAGATATTCAAACCTATGTCGAACTGATTACAGATCGCGCGCCATATATTCCAGCAGGAACATTCCACGGACAAAAAGAATTGGTGGAAATGTCACGCTCTGGCTCTGGGTCATACCTTATTGAATCCTTCATCGAAACAGATTCCATTCGCATCAACCATACCGACCTTTCCTATCATGAAAAAACAGGATGGGTTGAATTAACAGTTGGCGTGCTAACCAATGTCGCGCGCGATGAATTCTATACACTCAATCCATCGATTACGGTTGCCGAAGGCGATATGCTATCGCTTGAAGAAAAATTCCAAGGCGGCACAGGCATCAATATTACGCCGCCGCCAGAATCAATTTTGACCAAACAACAATGCGACCATTTGCGTGCCTCTATTTCCAAAGTTGCCAAAACTTTGGGCATTGATAATTACGCACGGATTGATTTGTTTTATAACCGTAAAACCGATGACATTATCGTGATTGAAGCAAATACATTGCCAGGTCTCACCCCTGCCACGGTTATTTATCATCAGGCCTTGGCAGAAAACCCACCCATGTTCCCAACCGAGTTTTTAAGCCATATAATCCGCAGAAAACTGGGAATTTAGCATTTTAGTTAAGAATCGCTCTTAATTGATATTGACAATCATTCTCAATTAGATAAATTACCCCCATCGGACAAACCGACGGTAATTTTTATAAAATGAGGATGTAAAAAATGACTGAACAAACAATCACAAAAACACGCGAAACAACATTGGCATTTGCTTCCGCCCTTCTCCGTAGCGCGCTTGATGAACCAATGAGCCCAACAGACGAAGCCATTATGAATGGTCAAACTGTTATCATTCCACAAATCGAAGAGCCAACCTGCACTTGATTATTTCTAACGGATAGAATCAACCAACGCTAAAATTATAAGGGATAATGGCTGGACTTAGACAATCTAGCTGAACCGACTATGTGCCCATCAGGGGTTATCTTTGTAGACTTTACCTGTGATGATCTAATTAATCTATCAGGGTGTGGCAACTCACCTTTAAAGTAAGAGCTTAATCTCTCACGAAAGCTATCTCCATGACAGCTTAAATTTTCATCATAAGTAACATCATCTTGTTCATATACAACATGCGCAGCAGTAAGAAAATCCAAACCATATTTGAAAAAAACGCCGCCCAATACACCAGCTGTAATAGCAAGGCCAGCAGGGTGGCTAGCTGCAAAACTATTAAATATCTCAGTCATGATCATCACGATCCCTATAGATTGATTGTAAACTTAAATTAACATCAATAATTATTAAAATGATTTCAATAAAACCACAACTAAAGAATAGAATCAACCAACGCTGCATAATCATCAGGCAGATCGGCAGAGAAAGACATCTCTTCCCCACTGCGCGGAT
>CAZVSN010000006.1:22804-25175 GCA_964629455.1 uncultured Micavibrio sp.
GCATAATCATCAGGCAGATCGGCAGAGAAAGACATCTCTTCCCCACTGCGCGGATGAATAAATGAAATTTCGGTGGCATGAAGCGCCTGATGTGGAAATGACAAAACTTTGTCTTGTACATCTTCGTCAAAGCCACCTTTTTTCAATTGTGATTTTATTTTTGTACTTTGTGCGCCGTATAGTGTGTCGCCAATCAACGGGAATCCCAGATGCTCCATATGCACCCGTATCTGGTGCGTGCGTCCCGATTCCAGATGGCATTCAATCATCGACAATGTATTTTTAAAAATATCACGCACCATATAATTGGTCGCGGCATCTTTTCCGCCATGCTTGACAACCGCCATTTTTAAACGATTATTGGGATGGCGGGCAATTAATGTTTCCACCCTCCCCCGATGCGGAAAAGGAACCCCCAAAACCAAAGCCAGATATACGCGCGACAAACTACGGTCTTGCAATTGTTCAGACAAATGATGGTGCGCCAAATCATTTTTGGCAACAATCATCAATCCCGATGTATCTTTGTCCAGACGGTGCACAATACCTGGGCGTTTAACGCCATTTATTCCCGACAGACCATCTCCGCAATGGTATAACAACGCATTCACCAAGGTTCCTGTATAATTCCCAACCGCAGGGTGAACAACCATTCCAACAGGTTTATTGATGACCAATAAATCATCGTCTTCGTAAACAATATCCAATGGAATATTTTCGGGTTCAGGGTTGGCATCAACCAATGGCGGCAAAGATAAAATAACAATATCGCCCAATTCAACTTTGCGCGATGGGGTGGAACATGTCTGTCCATTCAACAAACATTCCCCTTCATCAATCAAATTTTGCAATCGTGTGCGTGAATAATCAGGGCACAATTCAGCAACTGCTTTATCCAGTCGCAACCCGACTTGGGCTTCGGGTATAACAACCTGAAGCGTATCGCCGGTTTCATCATCTATATGGTTCATGGCAAATCATCCAATGTACGGTCAGGCGCCCCCGCACAAGTATTTTTAAATTCAGGCAAAGACGCTAACCCCAACATCCAAGTATCATAAGTGATATATTTCAAATCATCAGGTGTCCCGCCGCGTGAAAAACCAGTTTCCGCCAGACCCAGCAAATATCGCTTGCCTTGCTGATCAATCAATCGCACAGGAATGGAATTTGATCCTTCTAAAAACGATTCATCCCCAATAACAACCCCGTCCATCGACAATGTCACGACACGCGCATAAGCCCGCCCACCTTTTTCAGTTGGCTTCCCTGCCATCAGAACATTCAATCGTCCATCGGCAAGGGCAATCACATCAACTCCAGAATAACTATATCCACCTGTTAAATATTTTTGCCAGACAGGGGTGCCCTCTTTGTTTAACCGCATAACCCATGCGGCCTTATCCCCACTGAGCGATGGCAACGCATCACCCACAACAATCATGCTGCCATCCCCCAACGATACAGCACGACGAAGTACAGAATCCCCGCCCCGCGCATACGGACGTTGGTATAAAATGTCGCCCTTCTGACTCAGGCGCAATACCCAACCCGCATCTCGCCCATCTTCAGATTGAACGCGCCCCGTAACAACTATCTCACCATCCCCCAAACGCCCCACATATTCGGGTTTGTTGACAACTCCGGGTAAATATTCTTTTTGTGCTAACCTCTTGCCATCTTTATCCGTCCATATCAGAACAGTATAAGAATCTTTGGGGTTCTTGCGTGATATAGCTTCAGCGGCTATCACCATTTTTGTGCCGCCCACAATCGACATAATCGACTTAGGAATCAAACGAACAGATGGATCGGTTAGAACCTGTGAAGATTTTTCTTGCCCAGCGCCATTCAAAAACGTCAACCCAATCGTATCATCCTTATCCTGTCCCAATTGGGATAAAACAACAATTCTGTCTTTCATTAAAATGGCATCAGCAACCGTTTTCAAATTTTTTGTTGGAATCCATTGCTCAACGATGACTTTCCCATTCTTGTCTGTGCGAACCATCTGAATTTGGGGTGCTGCCAATCCCGTTTTTTCATCATACGGAATACTCAACCCAATACCAATTTGCCCACCATCAACCACAGGCAGAATGGCACGCGGACGTTCAATCCCCTTAACGCCACTGGTCTTTTTCCACATCGCCGCCTGATTAAAATCAGGAATGCGCATTGGCATAATTTCTTCATAAATGCTCTGACATGGATCTGGGATTTTCACAGATTTCGGCTCGGCTGCAAAAACTGTATTTGCACCCGTAACCGACAAAAGAGTTGTGCACAACAACAATCCGAATCTGGTCATATCTTTTTTCTGCTTTCTACTCTGCTACCATAGCGCAACTTGTTCGGAAAAGGAACGCCC
>CAZVSN010000006.1:25275-40411 GCA_964629455.1 uncultured Micavibrio sp.
AAAGAATTAGGGGATTGCTACCGCTCATCCGACCTCTTTGTCTTCCCGTCAAAAACCGACACATTCGGCATGGTGAATATCGAAGCAATGGCCTGTGGTTTGCCGATTGCCGCCTACCCTGTTCTGGGACCCATTGATATTGTGACCTCGCCCGAGCTGGGTGCACTGGATAACGACCTTGAAACAGCGATGAAAAAGGCGATTTCTAGTCCCGCGACACCAGAATTTCGAGAAAATCATGCAAAAAACATGTATTCTTGGAAAAAAGCGGCGACTCAATTCTTGTCTGGCCTTCCATATTATGGTTAAACACACAGGAGAAGTATTATAGATAATCAAACGACAGACACTGAAGAAGACAAAACAATGGCACATATCCTTCTGGCCGAAGACGATGACTCCATGCGCGCATTCCTGACACTCGCCTTGGAAAAGGCTGGTCACCGCGTCACACCTTGCGCAGACGGTCTTGCGGCATACAAAGCCGCCGAAGATTTTGGCGCAAGTGTTGATTTGTTACTGGCAGATATTGTCATGCCAGGAATGGATGGCATTGAATTATCCCAAATGGTCACCAAACTTCACCCCCATATCAAAATCCTCTTTATCACTGGGTTTTCTGCGGTAGCGATGGGGGCAGGACTTGGGCAAAACGACAATGCCAAATTGCTCTCGAAACCCTTTCACCTCAACGATTTGGTGAAACAAGTGAACGAAATCCTTGCAAAATCAACGCCCGCAGCCCTTTAATACTTTACACTTGCATAAACCTTCTATTCCCGCTAAAAACCCTCTCACTTTCATGGCAATCAGTGTTTTTGTGTGGCTAGGAAGATAAGGCGAAATGTATAAGAATACATGAGCCGCAATCTGACGCCGCCCACGCGAAAACAATGGAAGCCAGAGGCGCAATTAGCTCAGCGGTAGAGCACTATGTTGACATCGTAGGGGTCACAGGTTCAATCCCTGTATTGCGCACCATTTCTACTTCATTATAATCACCCAATGACCAACCTATACAAACTGATTATCAATGTTCCTGCAACTCACGCTGACGCAGTTCGCAAAGCTATTGGCGATGCTGGTGCAGGTCAGGTTGGAAATTATAGCCATTGTTCATTTTCGATATGCGGAACAGGCCGCTTTTTACCAAACGAAAGGGCAAATCCCCATATCGGAAGATCAGGCACTCTCGAAACCGTAGAAGAAGAGCAAATCCAAGTCGATGTAACAAGGGATAAACTATCAAACGTGATATCTGCCATGAGATCGAGCCATCCCTACGAAGAAATCGGATTTGAAATATATGAACAAATAGACTGGCAGAACCTGAAATAGGTCAAAAACCCCATAGACCTCAATTGTTTCTGCTTGTATAATCTCCATCGAAACATTCACCTGATTTGAGGATTGCCACATGTCAAACAAAGAAAATTTCCGTAAAAAATTTCTTCTCCCAGTGACCTATTGCGCTGTTTTGGGTCTAGCAATTTGGAGTGGCAACGCCCTTATTCCCAATCAAGGCAAGTTGGCTCCCATGTCCTTTTCAGGGTTAGAACCTGCTGCAGGTGCCGAAACAAACAATATGCCCAAAATAAACGAAGCGGATTTAAAAGACGCTCCTGAACTTCCTGCACTCGCCACTGATGCAAAAGAGGAAGCACCGCTGCGCATTTCTCCTGATAAACCAGAAGTTATTCATTTGGACAGAGATGCGGTCAATGTTCTGGTCGGAAGCGAAGAAACATTGCGCGCTGTCCCTGATACAAACCGCACACTGATTTTAATTCCTAAAAAACCAGGCGCAACTTTTGTAAAAGTTACCGATGCAGAAGGAAAAATTATTTTGCAACGCCATGTTATTGTTGGCGCACCAGAGCGTGAAAACAAATATATCCGTATCCGTCGCGCCTGTGCCAACGATGATAGAAACTGTAAACAATTCAGTGTGTATTACTGCCCTGATATGTGTCACGAGGTTAATGTTGTTCAAGGCGACAATGCGTCATCCCAAACAACCAATGCCCCTGCGGATGCTCCATCTTCGCCGCGACCAGATGACAACCCGAATTCCGAAAACGTTCAAACTCAACAATAAAATAATAAAGGTTATTTGATATGATACTATCACTCCGCCACACCCCTGCCCTCACATTGGCTGGCCTGTTACTGATATCCACGGCGCTCACAGGTTGCGGAACATCATCTGGGACAGATTCAACAGGATCGAATAAACCAGCAACAAGCTTGCCAAAAGCGGCAAGCAATGCCGATGTTCTGTATGGTGAAGAGCGTGATGATCTATCCTCAATCGAAGCACTCTACAATCGCGATACCAAAGACCAAATGATTGCCGCCCGTTACGGCAAAGCCCTTCGCGAGTCTGGAAATACCAAGGCTGCAAAATCTATCTTGCTCCCAATATCAGACAATAAAACATCTGGAACATTGGTGAACACCGAATTATCAGCAATCTATTTATCCGAAGGTGATTTCAACAAAGCAGAATTTTCTGCACGCAAAGCCATTAAACAAGATGGTGCAAACTATCGCGCATGGCGGAATCTTGGAAACGCCCTTGATGCACAAGAAAAATATAAAGAAGGGGAATCTGCATTCCGCCGCGCCATGGATTTATGGACTGGTGACGACAAAGTTCCTGTGATGAACAACCTTGCCCTGAACCTTGCCGCACAAGGATATACAGACCAAGCTCTCACCCTGCTGTATCAGGCACAAAAAATGGACCCTGACCGTGTGGAAATTGAACGGAATATCCGTATCATCAGAACATTGAGTGAGCCGCCACAATTTGCAGGAAAAAAACAACCATTCCCAGCAAACAAAGCTCCAGAATAGATTCTAGGACAGGCTAATTCAAAGCGCCCTAATTGCCAACGCCTGCGGCCTTGGCAGCAAGGAACGCTGGCGCAAGAATAACCACAAACAAAGCGGGTAAGAAAAATAGAATCATTGGCACTGTCAGTTTCGGTGGCAATGATGCAGCCTTACGCTCCGCCTCAGCCATCCTTTGGTCGCGCAATTCATCGGCAATGACCCGCATCGCAGTTGATACAGATGTTCCGTATTGTTCAGCCTGTATCATCGCCGTTGCAAACGACTTTGCCGAACCGCTTCCAACACGACGCGCAAAATCTTGTAATGCACCCCGTCTATCATTCAACATCCCCATTTCGGCACTCAAAATGCCCAATTCTTCGGCTAATGTTGTTGCATGTTCTGCAATCTCATCTCCGACCCGATGAATGGTCTGCTCTAACCCAATCCCACCCTGTACACAAATCAACATCATATCAAGAGCATCAGGAAAGGTCAGGGATATTTCCTGCTGACGTTTTAAAATATGATTCTTGATTAAAATACGCGGCAACAAAAATCCTGCCAATCCAATAGAAACAGTAATCAAAAATTTCTTCTCAGATTCAATTTCCTGATCTCCACCAGACAACACCGCAAAACAAAATACCATCATCACTATCGGAATAACGGCACGCGCAACCAGATAAATAAACGGTGCCTTCGGATCGCGAATACCTGCCTGCAACATTTGGTCACGAACTTTCTCACCCATTGCCCCAAATAACTGCTGAACCCTGAAAAAGAAAGCCAAAGACTCACGAACAGACGCTGTATCCGACTGCCCCTTGCGTAAAGATTGTTCGCGCGCCTGATCAAACAAAGCCTTTCGCTTTTTCTCGATAATATTTCTGTACTGCTCTTTCTTTTCAGTGCGATTAAGATACGGCAACGCCACAGCAACAAACGACCCCATCGCCAACAACGAACTGACAATCAGAATAATCATATGGTCGATATCTTCGGTAAACATCTGTCTATACCTTAAAATTAATCATTTGTTTCATAACCAACACGCCACAAACCATCCACCCGACAGCGCCACCCAACAGGAATTTTCCTTTGAGGGTATAAAATAACGGCCCCATATAATCGGGGTTAATCAATGACAAACCCGCCCCCACCAAAATAGGAAGCGACCCAATAATCATCGCCGATGCTTTTGCCTCTGCGGACAATGCCTGAACCTTGCGTTTCAAACGAAATCGCGCACGAATAACCCGCGCCAGATTGGTAAGAATTTCAGACAGGGATGAACCCGTCTGTTGCTGAATATTAATTCCTGTTGCAAACATTTGCATTTCGGTAATGGGCACGCGCTCTGCCGCATGCAAACACGCCTCAGACAATGAAATACCAATTTTTTGTTCATCATAAACCTTGGACATTTCTTCTCCGACAGGCCCCGTAAACTCACGCGATACCATCGCAATGGCCTCACCGACAGGCATACCCGCCTTTAACAATCGCACCATTGATTCCAACGCATCTGGAAACTCTTCTAAAAACTTCTTTTGGCGGCGGCGAATACGAAATTTAAGAACCATGCGCGGCAATCCAAAAGTACCGACAACCCATGACATCAATACAATCGGCGTGGCTTGTCCTGTTATTTTCATGAATAAAAGTAAGAAAAAGCCAATCCCGATTGATATCATCCAGAATTTCTTGGGCGTAATATGTCCCCAACCCGCCTGACGCAAAAAATCGCCCAGAACAGCCGATTTCTTGGTTTTAGGGTTTTCATTCTGTTGTAATTTTCTGGCCATTGCGGCACGACGTTTGTCGTCATTATTCTTCTTTGAATCCTGATCATCCGTAACTGCCTGCCCTGTAATAATCTGCAAGGTACGCTTCTTTTGTTCCTGTTTATTGAGGAACCAAAGCATAGCAGCCATTCCAACCATAATCAGAACAGTCAACACAACAATCAGAATAATCATAGATATTGGCATATATTATCTTACCCGCCCTCACCCATAGGATTCTTCCATGGCATCCAGAACCAATTGTTCAACACCAAAAGCGCGAGCCTTATCATAAAACTTAGGGCGCATTCCGGTGGAGCGCAACTTGGTAATCAATTTTCCATTGGCATCTTCACCAACGATATCCAGAATAAATAAATCCTGCATGGTCACAACTTCACCTTCCATGCCTGTAATCTCACTCACATGAGTAACTTTACGAGATCCATCGCGCAAACGCTGCACCTGAATAATCACATTAACCGCCGATGCAATTTGTTCACGCACGGCTGACTGTGGAATATTCAAATTCCCCATTGCAATCATATTTTCCATACGGGACAACGCTTCGCGGGGGTTATTGGCGTGAACCGTTCCCATTGATCCATCATGACCTGTGTTCATGGCCTGCAATAAATCAAATGCTTCAGGCCCGCGCACCTCACCCACAATAATGCGTTCAGGACGCATCCGCAGACAGTTCTTGACCAAATCACGCATCGTAACCTCACCAACACCTTCAAGGTTTGCTGGTCTGGTTTCAAGCCTTACAACGTGCGGCTGTTGCAATTGCAGTTCGCACGCATCTTCACAAGTAATAATACGTTCACCTTGTTCAATGTAACGGGTTAAACAATTAAGCATGGTTGTTTTACCAGACCCCGTCCCACCCGAAACCAGAACATTCACCCGACACCGTCCAACCGCCATAATCAATTTGGCGCAACTCGGGGTCATGGCCCCAAACTCTAGCAACTTTTCCAAAGTCAGCTTATCTTTGGCAAATTTACGAATGGTCATACACGCCCCATCAACTGCCAAAGGTGGAATAATCGCATTAACACGCGACCCATCGGGCAAACGCGCATCACAAATTGGCGAAGATTCATCAACCCGACGACCGATAGCCCCAACAATCCGTTGGCAAATCGTTACCAAATGCTGGTTATCACGGAATTTAATATCTGTTTTTTGAATTTTACCCTTACGCTCTACATAAACAGTATCAGGGCCATTAATCATGATATCGGCGATACCATCTTCCGCCAACAAAACCTCAAGCGGGCCATAACCCAACATATCATCGCCGCATTCTTTGGCAATTTGCGCCATCTCAAGCGGCGTTAAATCCAGATTTCTAAATCGGGCAATCTCTTCAACAGCAGTTTTAACCTCATCGCGCGCGGCCTTTCCATCCATCCTCGCCAATGCCTTCAAATCAATCCCGTCCCGAAGGTCAGCCCATATTCTATTCCGCGCGCGTTGTAATCGCAGAACAGTCATAGAATCCCCCTCACCCAATGTAGAGGTCACATGAATATGTTCGGCTTCATTACTTACGAAATCAGAATCAATACTTTTTGATGGTGATGTATCTTTCTCTGGCTTCGGATCTAATTTCGGTTTTTCTTCGGCAACAGACGAAGCCACCGGAACAGCAGAACTATCCGTTGGCGGCGGTGGAGATTTAACTACCGGCGCGGGCTGTTCATTTGACTGATTTTTCTTTCCGAATGCCATTTGTGCCACTATTTCTTGATTATTTTTCCAAGGATGCCGTCAAACAAACTGCCTTTATCATGGCTGGCCGTTGCAACAACAACCCGATCACGATTTAAACCGATTTTTGACTCCAAAAACTGTTTAATGGTTTGAACAATATCCTGAGCACCAGAAACAGAAGATATGGATTTACCCTGCCCCTCTGCTGCGCCAAATATTTTAGGAAGGAATCCCAAAACCATATCCGCCTTTATTTTCAAAGCCGTCGCCATATCAGAATCCGACACCTCATGGCCTGACCCTGCGCCCTTCATATTCAATATAACATGCAATCCATTATCTGATCCGCCGCGCACTGTTTTTGTTTCCTGCAACAACCCGCGTGCAGATCGTAACGCCGACAATGTGGGTGTCGCAACAATAACAACATCATTCGCACGGGATAAAATATTACGACGAATATCAATCGGCGCACCTGATAAATCAACAACCACAACAGGATATGTCTGCATCAAACGATTAACAACCATCTCGAAATTTTCGGCGTGAATAGTGTCATCCAACAATGACTCTGCCCCCGTCCCTAGAAACGATAATTTATCATTCACATTGACAATCATACGGTTAAATGAATCTTTATCACTCGCACCTGCGGCGCGCGCAACTTCATGAAGCGTAGTAACAGAATCTCCACCCATAGCCACACTCAGATAAGACCACCCACCCGCAGCATCCAGAATAATTGTTTTTTGATGTAATCCATCCGCCGCAACAGATGCCAATAATTGTGAAATACTTGACGTTCCAACTCCGCCCTTGGCACCAACACAAGCAATCAAATGGCTGCCCGATGCGCCCAAACGTTCAATCAATATCTTTGAAAAAACCTGCGCCAGAACATCGCTGGTCAATGGTTTAACCAAATAATCGCTGACCCCCATATCAATTAATTTACGGTACAGATAAACATCATTAACAGGCCCCACCACAACGGCGGCTGTATTTTCTGCACAATGATCCGCTAAAACCTCTAAACGCCCTGCAAAGGCATCGGCAATTTCCTGTGTTTCTACAACAACAATGTCGGGTGATGCATGGGCCGCATATAAATCAATCGCGCTTTCAACATCGCCACTCAACACATCAATATTCACGCGCGCAAAACGCCAATCATCACGCAATGCCAATGCAGCACGCTTGATATCTTCATCTTTTACAAAGAGTGTGATTTTGCCAGTCGGCAAAAGAACGGAATTTGTGGACCCCTGAAAGTCACTCATGATATAAACCTGATTGTACCCTAAGAATTGTTATAGTTTTTCACCTTTCAGTATAGGGTCGGAATATAAATCAGAAGTTAACTAAACCAAGAAAATCGGCGATTAATTGTCCGTGGTTTCGCCTTGCAGTTTATCGTTTGGTTTATCACCATAATATCCGCGTTTTGATAATACCCGTTCCTGACGACGACCATCCGCATTGGTTTCAAACCCTTGTTTTCCAAGCAAATCAGATGGACGCGCCACCTGTTTCGCCAGCAAAGATTCAACCGAACATCCAAATTTATAAGTGGGATCAACATTAGTACTATTCGGGATATCATCAGTTGGATTTTCATATCCCGGCATCATATTACATCCCGATGGGGCGGCCGATGTTAATGCAGGAAAACTGATAAGGGTGGTGGACACATCACCACTTCCGCGCATCGGACTTAACGCCGTGTGAACGCCAGAAATTCCGCTTTTTGATAAACCTGACTGAATATAAGCCAAAGCAGATTTTGCACGCCCCTCAGTATTTGTTTTTGATTGAGGGTCGTAAGACACAACGACATTCATATCACCATTACCATAGCGATAAAAATAATCACCAATGGCATGCAACGTTCCATCATTAATTTTGGCGGTTTCAAACGTATCCGTAAATTGGTCATCACGCACTTCCACGCGATTGGAATTAACCCAACTTTTTGATTCAACAGAGCAACCCGTCATGAGCAAGGCCGCTATAAAAGAAAATATCAAGGGACAACGATAAACCATTCTTTTGCTCTCTATCTCTTAATCATTCATATATCCAAAGGCCTGATTGGATGGAACATTCACACGGTTACCGTAAATTTTCTTCATATTGTTTCCAAACACATTCGACATCGGGGCATTTTTCTGAACAGGGCGCTTATCGACCGCTAAATCATTTGCCATTTTTTTGGCCTCTTCCTGAGTATACAAAGCTTTTGTTTTTCCCTTATCAGCAGGCGCCATCGCGGTTGTCGGTGGTGGTGGTGGCAACAATTCACCCAAATCATTTTCAACAATTGGTTTTGCCATGACCGTATCGGCATAAGGTTGAACCAGATACGGAGTAACAATCACAACCAATTCTGTTTCTTCACGTTGAAAACTTTTTGACGATACCAAATCACCAAGAACAGGCGTGTCTTTAATTCCAGGAAGACCAGATAATCCCTTGATATTATTTGACTTCAAAAGACCCGCCATCATCAACGACCCACCACTATTAATTTCAACAGTGGTCGATGCACGACGAACATCAATCCCAGGAACAACAAGTTCGGTCAAAGTAATACCCTGCCCTTGGTTCAGGGATGACACTTCGGTATTCAATTGCAAACTAATTCTATCTTCAGACATCACGGTGGGTTTAAAATTCAATGACACACCAAATTGTTTGTAATCAATAATAACATTGCCATATTGGTCGCGCCCTGTCGGTACAGGAAACTCACCACCTGCAAGAAATCCAGCCTGTTCACCAGATACAGCCGTCAGGTTAGGCTCGGCCAACACATTAGCCAATCCATCGGTTTCCAAAGCATTCAGCTTCAGCAAAATATCGCCGATTGTTCCAAATCCAGAATTGAACAACATACTGGTAACAGCAAAAGAATCTTTGGTTAAACCAATGCCATCGGTAATTGTGACTTTAGGGCGGAATCCTGTCGATGTATTGGTCGCATTGCCCGTTGCACTTTCAACACCCAACTCTTTTAAAACAGTGCGCGATACTTCTAAAATACGAACACGCAATGTAACCTGTTGCTGTCCCCTGACTTCAAGCAAATTTTCAATCATGGAATCAGTATTCGACGAATCGGTTTTA
Source organism: uncultured Micavibrio sp. (assembly GCA_964629455.1). GTDB lineage: Bacteria > Pseudomonadota > Alphaproteobacteria > Micavibrionales > Micavibrionaceae > UBA1573. Next base: position 34,749 of record CAZVSN010000006.1, read on the forward strand.
CGAATTTCACCCATATGGGCAGCGACCAGCTTTGCAATCTTTTGAGCCGCCGCAGGAGTGGAAACCACCCCCATCAAAGCAACCTGATTCCCGACAACCTGAACATGAACATTATTTTCAGATGGGAAAACCGTGCGAACAAGATTTTCAATAACATCAACATCAATACTCACACTGATGTTCAAGTTTTTCAGAACGTTCCCCGCCCCGTCCAAGATAATAATATTGGTATTCCCCAAAGTCGACCCAACAACATATAGCTGATCAATCTGTAATGCCGACACATCAGCAACTTTGGGGTCAGCGACCATAACGTCAGACACCATCGATGGGAGTTTGATAACATCGGCCTTGCCCAAAGTCAGTTTTATAAATTCAGGGGTTGTTGGAGCATGAGTGGCGGCATAAGCCGTTCCAGACAGTAAACATGACGCAAGAACAGCCCCGCCAATAATTTGACGGAATCCTGTTGATAAATTTGTGAACAACATATTTTTTTTCATGTTTTACAACTGCTTATTTTAAATCCCGAAATTGGGATAAGAAGAATTTAGAACCAACTAACGACGGACAGTGACATTTTCAATGTTCTGACCATTATAGACTCGCACAATATCCGATTTTCCACCAGAGTTCTTTTTGATTTTTCCTAACTCTTGAAGAACAGAACTGACCTGAACATCGGTTGTAAATTTATGTTTCGACTTATCGGATAATGTATCATCACCCAACGCACGCAATACCAAAGACAGATCTCCCATCTCGCTGGCCAATGCCAATTTTTCAGCACCCGCAGCATCAACTTCCAACGTGACCGTACGACCAACCTTGGCTTTATCATCTTCTTTTTTGGAATTCTGATCGATAGCAAGAATATTTACATTTTCCAGAACGGTCTGAGATGCGTGCCTGTCAATTTTCATCGCAGCCTCATCACGCTCATCGCCTGACAATTTGACCTGAGATGTCAAAATAACATCCACCCTATCTCCGGGGGAAATAAATCCACCCACCATTGATTCCGCGGACACCTTAATCGCCATCGCACGCATACCGTGCTCCATTGAAGCCGCCAGAATATTTCCCTTACCAGGAGCCGTAAGTGATGCTTTAAGTAAAGGCTCTCCAGCACTCATATCACGACGAATTTTGCCATCGGCAGCCTCGGAAATCTTTTTACTGCCTTCGCGGGTTACAACTCCAGAGAAGACAGAGTTCTTGGGCCATTCCTGCCATTTGAAATTGGCTTCAGACACAACATCGCCCGTCTTTAACGGTTTGGATGCCACCGCAACTTCGACCATGTCTGCATTTTTGGAACCAAAGCTGGCCTGAACAATGACGGCCACCAAAACAGCCACCAAAAATCCACCACCCAGAACGATCAGAATATTCTTATTCATCATAACCTCAATTTGCCCCAGACACCTTAACAACCTCTAAAGAGATTTTTCAGAACATCTGTTCCCAGCGTGAAAGACTAAAATATCCTTGAAATAAAAACCCAACAAAGGCCCCAACCGCAATTGCAATTCCATAAGGCACGTTACCAGATCCCTTTTGTGCCGCATCAATCCAACTGCCTTCAACAACACCTTTCACAGGTTTCCATTTACGAAGGGATAAAGAAATACCAGCAATCACCCCACCCGTTAAAACCATATAAAACAGAAACGGTGCCAATCCCTGTAACCCGACCCACAGCGCAATCGCTGTTGCAAATTTTGAATCTCCCGCGCCCAATTGTTTCAACGCAAACATCGCACCCGTGACCATCAATACCAATAAGGCCGCACCAATATGAACACCGATAGGTTTAAAGAAAACATCACGCTGCCCCGTCAGACTCAAAACGCCGAAGGAAACGGCAAAAGCCAGAATAATAACCAATGGCACAATATTCGGAATTTTAAATGATTTATAATCAGACCGCGCCGCCAGCACGCACATGCCAAGCGTCACAAACACCCCAAAGAGGAAAAATAAAAACCCAATCATGTGATGATAAAGACCCAAAAGACCTGATGTGACACGACAATCGAAGAAAAGCCCACCCCCAGACTAACAGGAGCGGGCTTTCCGAAAATTCTAACCGATAATCTTAATCTATGACAGATTAAGGAGCAGCGCTCAAAGATGTACCCATGTTTTCAAACAAGGTTGTCAATTGACCACCGAACGCCCAAACGGCGGCGGAAATCGCCAAAGCAATACCGGCAGCAATCAGACCATATTCAATCGCGGTCGCGCCGTCTTCTTTGGTTGCGTAAGCTTGTACAAGTGCTACGAGTTTCAGCATATTATTTTCTCCTTATGAGGTTTCCAGCAAGATTTTTTTATCCGTAAGATCAACCCTTACAATCTCAGAATACGCGAAGATGAATTAATGACTCGTTAATGATATTTCAATTTCCATATAAATTATCTATAAATTACAACTACTTAGAGCGCCCACTCCCCTGCCCAATAACCAGATATGCTTTTGATTTTAAACACTTAATTATGTATCCAAAGGATGTAATTCAGGCCAATTTTATCAGGAAAATGAGGGGAAAACAGGCATAATTTTCTGGAACTACAGGGGGGTTTTGTATATGGTCACAGCATCAATTCCCTATTTTTTAAAGAGCGTGTCGGCAATTGCAGGATAAAAAATCCATTCTGGAAACAAAACACGCCCTTTTGGCAGAAAAAAGGGCCGAAGCCTTGCGTGCAAATTTAAAAAAACGCAAACAACAAGCCTCTGCCAGAGATACAAAACCATGCAAAATAGAGTCAAATAAAGAAGAAAGCGTAACATAATGACAAACGCCATTTTAAAACCAAATACAGCAATAGATGCAATGCCCGGAATTATGCCCGACCATTGGATACGCGAACAATCACTCAATCACGGTATGATCGAACCATTTGCCGAAAAACAAAATCGCGAAGTAGATGGTCAGAAAATCATCTCTTATGGCTTGTCCTCTTATGGTTATGACGCACGTTGCTCGAATGAATTTATGATTTTCACCAATGTTGACAATGCAATTGTCGACCCAAAGAATTTCTCAAACCAAAGTTTCGTGGAACGCACCAATGATGTTTGCGTTATTCCACCCAATTCCTTCGTTCTGACCCGCACCGTTGAATATTTCCGCATCCCAAAAGATGTATTGGTTGTATGTTTGGGCAAATCAACCTATGCACGTTGTGGATTAATTGTGAATGTCACACCACTGGAACCAGGTTGGGAAGGTCATGTGACTTTGGAACTCTCCAACACAACACCGCTCCCTGCCAAAGTTTACGCCAATGAAGGCATCGCGCAATTCCTGTTCTTCAAAGGGTCAAGTGCTTGCGAAGTGAGCTATGCCGACCGCGCAGGAAAATATATGTCCCAACGCGGCGTTACATTGCCAAGGATATAAAATGAATACTGAAACAAAAACATTATTGATTGCTTTCGCAGGCGCAGCAGCAGGTGTAGCAACAGACATCAGCCTTTATACACACACGGCTCTCTCCATTCCTCAAATGGTAGGAACTGGAATTGTGACATCAAGCTTATTATTAAAATTTTCAGACTTGTTTAAAACACCACAAGTCTAAAGAAAGAAAAAACAATGACCAATACGGCAATTAAACAAGACATCGACTTTGTATCCATCGACCCGAACGCTGTGATTAAATCGTCGGAACTGGATAAAATTCGTGTTCAGGGTGGAACAGTGCTAAACGGAAACATTCCGATTAGCGGCGCAAAAAATGCAGCCCTCAAACATCTCTGCGCATCTATGCTGACAGGAGAAACCGTTCAATTCACCAATATGCCATGCGGTCTGCAAGATATTCGCACCCTTGCGGCATTGATGAAAGAAATGGGCGTGTCCATCGGACTTCGCCGCGATGGTGTTGCAATTATCAATGCCTCTAACATTAATTCCACCGAAGCCCCGTATGATTTGGTTCGTAAAATGCGCGCCAGCATTCTTGTGATGGGCCCCCTGCTCGGTCGCATGGGTGAGGCAACCGTTTCCCTTCCGGGTGGATGTTCTATCGGCACACGCCCGATTGATTTACACCTTGATGGTTTCCGTGCAATGGGTGCAGAAATTACACTGGAAGACGGCTATGTAAAGGCAAAAGCCCCTATAGGCGGACTTCAGGGTGCTAAAATTCTATTCCCGAAAGTATCTGTGGGTGCAACCGAAAACGTCATGATGGCGGCAACACTTGCTAAGGGTGAAACCATTCTGATGAACGCAGCGCGCGAACCAGAAATCATCGACCAAGGCGAAGCCTTGATTAAAATGGGCGCCAAAATTTCTGGCCTTGGCACATCTGAAATTCATATCGAAGGCGTGCCCTATCTTCACGGCATGACACATGATGTCATTGCCGACCGCATTGAAACAGGAACCTTTATGATTGCTGTTGCGCTCACTGGCGGAACAGTCAGATTGCAAAAAACCCGCATGGATTTCCTGACATCACTTATTTTGCCATTGCAAAAGGCAGGCCTCACCATTGAACAAGATGGCGCAGACGTCATTGTCCATCGCAACGGCAAACCTTTGGTCGGAACGGATATTATGACCGAACCCTACCCAGGTTTTGCAACCGATTTACAGGCGCAATTTATGACGATGCTCACCATGTGCGAAGGCGCAGGCATGGTCACAGAAACGATTTTTGAAAACCGCTTTATGCACGTTCCAGAACTCCAACGCATGGGCGCGGACATTACAGTTCACGGAAACACAGCGTTGGTGCGCGGCGTTAAAAAATTAAAAGGCGCAGAAGTGATGGCAACGGATTTGCGCGCTTCTGTATCGCTTATTCTGGCTGGTTTAGTCGCCGAAGGCGAAACAATTGTTGATCGCATTTATCACCTCGACCGTGGGTATGAAAACCTGACGGGCAAGTTAGAGGCCTGCGGCGCAAAGGTTGAACGGATTAAATCATAAGATAAAATATGGATGATGCCTCCGCCCTTAAAAAAGAACCGCCGCCACATCACGCTGGCCATCGCGACAGATTGCGCGAACGGTTTTTAAAGGGCGGCGTGGACGCTCTGCAAGATTACGAAATCTTGGAAATGATTTTGTTCTTGGCGCTCCCGCGACGCGACGTAAAACCACTGGCCAAAAAACTCATTCAAACTTTCGGGTCATTTAACGGGGTGTTTCATGCCTCTGTCCGTGACCTTATCGCTTTCGGCCTATCTGAAAATACAGCGATTGCCCTCAAAACAATTGAATCCGCTTCATTTCATTTAATGAAACAAGATGTCATCGGACAACCTGTCCTAAATAGCTGGGCAAAATTACTGGACTATGTTCAGGCAACGATGGCGCATGAACAAAAAGAAAATTTCCGCCTATTATTCCTCAATAAAAAAAATGAATTGATGGCAGATGAAATTCAACAATCGGGCACGGTTGACCATACCCCCGCCTATCCGCGTGAGATTGTGAAACGCGCGCTCGAACTTTCTGCCACCGCGATTATCCTTGTCCATAATCACCCCAGCGGTGACCCAAACCCCAGCAAGGCCGATATTGATATGACCCAAGCGATTATCAACGCCGCCAAACCTTTGGGTATTGTCATCCATGACCATCTTGTCGTATCAAGGAACGGCGTCACATCCATGAAGAGCAAAGGATTAATGTAAA
>CAZVSN010000007.1:0-5978 GCA_964629455.1 uncultured Micavibrio sp.
GCCCCCATTCCAATTATAGAAATAATAAAATTAGAACGCGCGTGACACGGTAAATACAACGCGTTGGCCGCATCCATCTGCACATTCAGACGGTTCAGACAAATTGGTATCAATATATTTCAGACCCAAATTGAAACCGGAAATATCATACCCAAGACCAGCAGACCATGTGGCATAATCTTCAACAGCGTATGCAGCATTATCATCAACCCATTGATAAGCAACACCTGCATTTGCTGTTAGTCCCTCATATGGCAATGGAACGGTTACGTTCAATGCTGGGTACCATGCATCGCCACTGCTGGCAAAGTAATCAGGGGAATAATTCAAAGATGCAACGGCTTGGAATGCTTTGAAATCATAGCCAACAGTTGCGGCCAATTCCCAGAAATCATAATTCAAATCACCCGCAGCACCTGGATAATAGTAATAAATTGCGCCAAGTGACCAATCAATATCATCTTGCGTTCCTTTGATACCACCGTATGCATCAATTTCTGTGGTTGCGTCTGTAAAATCAACACCAGACCCCCAAACGCCTGCATACAGGCCTGTTGAGCTGTCTGACCAATCCATTCCACCTTGAATGGTTGGCTCTTCATTGCTTTGGGAAATCCCACGGAAAACGTAATCGGTTGTAAACGCAACATTACCTGTAAACGCAGAATCTTCAGCCATAGCAGGGGATGCAACACAAAATAATGCTGCACAGAAAGACAAAAGGTTTTTCATTTGAGCCTCACATAAAATAAATGGAAAAAAAGAAAATAGGGGAAAACTGATTCGATATGTCCCCTATTCTGAAAGATGTCATTGCAAAGTCAATAAACCTAAATTTCAATCTTTAAAGGGTGGTGCAGTTTTACCACGCTTATCCATGAGTTTATTGAGAGCGTGGATATAAGCGCGGGCAGAGGCCACCAATGTATCGGCATCAATTCCATGACCGACCACAGTTTTGCCGAACTCTTCAATCTTAACCGTCACTTCCGCCTGAGCATCTGTTCCGCCTGTGACTGCATGAACCTGATACAACTGCAATCGCGCTTCATCATGGGGGATAATTTTCCGAATGGATTTGAATATGGCATCCACAGGGCCATTTCCATCAGACATTCCATAGTGCGTTTGTCCATCGACGACCAATTCAATTGAGGCCGTCTGAGGTCCTTTTGTTCCCGCCTGTATCATCAAGGATAAAAACTGGACTTTATTATGTTCATGGCTGGCACTGTCATCAACCAACGCAATAATATCTTCCTCGTAAATATCTTTCTTATTATCGGCCAAATGTTTGAAACGGATAAAAACATCTTCAAAGGCATTTTCGCCCAATTCATACCCCAGTTCCGTCAATTTGGATTTGAATGCGGCACGCCCCGAATGTTTTCCCAATACCAAATGGGACTCGGTTAATCCCACCGATTCTGGTGTCATGATTTCATATGTCCCTTTATGTTTTAACATTCCGTCTTGATGAATACCGCTTTCATGGGCGAAGGCGTTTGCGCCCACAATCGCCTTGTTCGGTTGCACAACAAACCCTGTAATGGATGACAATGTGCGTGATGCTTTGGTTATCATTTCCGTTTTAATATTGTTGTGAAATGGCATCGCGTCGGGGCGCGTGCGCATTGCCATCACCACCTCTTCCAAGGCCGCGTTCCCCGCACGTTCACCTATCCCGTTGATGGTGCATTCAATCTGGCGGGCTCCCGCCATCACCCCCGCCAGTGAATTGGCAACAGCAACCCCCAAATCATTGTGGCAATGAACAGACAAAATGGCTTTATCAATATTGGGCACACGCTCGCGCAACATAATAAATTTTGCTGCGTAATCATCTGGCATGGCATAACCGACAGTATCGGGGATATTAATGGTGGTGGCCCCCGCTTTTATTGCCGCTTCAACACACCTGCACAAAAAATCATCCTCTGTTCGTGACCCGTCCTCTGCCGACCATTCTACATCGTCAGTAAATCCGCGTGCAAAAGATACACTCTCGGCAATTGCCTCCAAAACCTGCTCTGGCTCCATCTGTAATTTGTATTTCATGTGCAAGGGGGATGTGGAGATAAATGTATGAATACGGCGTTTTTGGGCAGAGGCAATCGCCTCTGCCGTCACCTCGATATCCCTGCGGATGGCACGGGATAATCCAGCCACCGTTGCGGATTTCAATTCTTTGGCAATCGCAGAAACTGCATCAAAATCACCGCGCGAGGCTATCGGGAAGCCCGCCTCAATGACATCAACACCCATGTCATCCAGCAACAGTGCCATTTTTAATTTCTCTTCCAAATTCATGGAACAACCTGGCGATTGTTCGCCGTCACGCAAGGTTGTGTCAAAAATTACAATATGATTATTGGTCATGATTTATGTCTTCTTCTGTATTTTCAATATGTTGATTGGGGAAATATAATCGGGGAACCCCTGAAACACGCGCATACGCTTAATTAACCGCAGGCATACCGCTATGGGCCTCAGGGGGTCATAAGTCGTAGAAGAAGAAGGGCGTTTTGTTTCAACATAAATTCAGTGAAACAGATTTTATGAAGCGTGGCAAGATTCTTTTGAACCACACCCGCAAGATGGTGGTTGGTTCTTAGTCGCCAGTTCGTAAAGATATGACCAGCTATAGATACCTGTCTGATGTCCATCATCAAAAACCAACCGCACAGCATAATTGCCAACAGGTTGAACGGCGGTAATCCCTACATTTTCCTTACCTGTGACCGTAATTTTCTGGTCGGGGGAATGCCCCTGCACCTCGGCTGACGGGCTTTCCACGCGCAGCAATTCTGCGGTCAGACCAAATTTTGCACCCGTATCAAACGTCACAACCAACACCCGTTCGGATTTTTTATAGGCAATATCTGTGGGCCATGGCATGGAATTTGAATTCATTTTTTGACCTCGTCTTCGGTTATGAGTTTTGCCTCGCTTACCATCATTACAGGAATTCCATCCCGAATGGGATAGGCACGACGACCGCTATCACACACCAATTCCTGCTTTGCCCCATCATACCGCAACGGCACTTTACTCAACGGGTCAACCAGAATTTCTAATAAGCGGGGGTCAGCAGAATTTTGTGTCATATCCATACCCATCAATGCGGCGTTACAGGTGGCTTTGCACAACAGCCGACTGCCATTTCCAAAAGTTTCATAAATAGATCGGCGCGCGATTTGCAACATTTTGCTTCTAGCAACGCCTGCTTTTCTTGGGGCGGCAAAGGACAAACCATGGCAAGGGTTGTAAACAACCCTTCATCTGCCACTTCATCCATCAATTCCCAATCCATGGACAATCCTTGGCTTTCGAAATAATTCCGCAATAATTTCTTTAAATTGACCTTGTCAATATCCAGACATCCCATGCGTACCATATCTTGAGAAAATTCATCCCAAGAAACTTCAGCTCGGCGATACCCGTTCTGGGTGAGTGGCTCATCAGGCCCCAAACGAAAACGACACACGCCACGCAGAGAAATCAAATACCGACCATCCATTGTTTCTTCAAATCGTACAATTCGTCCGACACACCCCGTTTTAAAATCGGGTTGTATCATACCAATCAAACGATTGCCCTTTAATGCATCAGCAACCATCGCCAAATACCGCGGTTCAAAAATGTTTAAGGGCAATTCCCCGCGCGGCAACAACAATACTCCCTCCAACGGAAATATCGGGATGCTATTTGGTAAATCTTTAAAAACAGGGTCAAACGGGTTATACGGCATGGATTGATTATAGTCCGTTTTTATCAGGAAAAAAGGACAGATGACAATTTGCGACGTCCTGCCACACTCGCAGGGTCCGCGAACCCCCAACTTTCAAAATATTTTAACAAAAGCTGTTTGGCCTTCTCATTTTCCCATGATTTGTTGGTGCGAATACTATCAATCAACGCATCAACCGCTTTATCTTTAAATCCTTTGGCAAAGGCAGCTTCGGCATAATCATATTTCGCCTGCAAATCAGTTGGGTCGGACATCATACGATGTTCGATTGCCGACATATCACCTGCCTGCTGCGCTTTTTCTGCCAATTCCAATGCTGTTTTTGCTGCACCAAAACGAGGGTCACTGGAAATTTGCTCTGGTGCCCCCGCAATCATTCCCGTTGCCTGTTCCATATCGCCTGCCGCAATCATGACACGCACCATCCCGACATAGGCCTCAACCTGCAATGCATCTTGGGTCAGGATTTGAGCATATAAATTCTGTGCACCCGCCAAATTACCACCATCCAACATCAATGCCGCATCTTTTAATGCTGCGGGAATGTCCAATGCCTCTGGCTGATTCTGGTTATGCAACGCAATTAATTGTTCCAACACATGTTCGATATCTTTTTGCGGGCGGACGCCGGCAAACCCCGTCACGGGTTGCCCACGATACATGGCAACCACCATTGGCACAGATTGAACACGAAAGGCCTGCGCCAATTGTGGATGTTCATCAATATTGACTTTAGCCAGCGCAACCTTACCCTGACGGGCCGCCACCAATTGTTCAAGCATTGGCATCAACTGTTTACAAGGCCCGCACCATGGCGCCCAGAAATCAATTAAGACAGGCCTATCCATCGATGCCTTTAAAACATCCTGTTCAAAACCTGCTGTGGTTGCATCAAAAATAAAATTATTTTCTGCGGCGGGCGCGGCAGCAGAAGTGTCTTGTTTTCTATTTAATCCGATTAACATGGTTACGACCTCTTCCATTCCTCTTTTAATGCAAAATTGACATTTGCGGGCAAGCCATAGGCACAATTATCATCTGCACAATCATGTAAAATACGCGATTGTTCAGATATCACTGTATCCCCACCTGCCACATCACTTACAACGATAGCATTCGCACCAATATGCGCATGATGGCCAATCGTAATACCGCCCAGCACCACTGCACCCGCACCCACCATGACATGATTACCAAGTGTAGGGTGCCGCTTCCCATTCTTTGTTTTTCCACGACCACCCAATGTCACATTGTGATAAAGGGTCACATGATCACCAATGACAACTGTTTCGCCAATCACTGTTGCCATACCATGGTCAATAAAGAGGTTCTTTCCAATTTTCGCGGCAGGATGAATTTCTATTCCTGTTATAAATCGCCCCAGATGGGATATAAATCTTGCCAAGGCGCGCAAATTATAACGCCAAAGAAATGATGAAATGCGATGAAATCCCATGACATGAAACCCTGGATAGGCCAATACAACCTCCATAAAAGTTGGGCGCGCAGGGTCGCGTTCACGAATTGATTGTATTAAGCCAAACATATTTTATTTTCTCTATCTGGAGCCACACATGATAAATCCAAAACCATGGGTGTCACATTATTTTGTTCTAAAATATTCATTAACCCATTCGGGGTTATTCCGATTGTCATGGAATTATCAAGCGGATGAACATTGATTATATCTTCTGCCATCATTCCACTTTCTAAAACCAACTGCACTTTCTTATCCACGTCATTCAAAATAGACAAGGGGGTGACAGACCCTGGCTTAACCCCTAAATACGTCCACAAACGCTCGGGTGATCCAAACGAAAATTTACCAGCGTTTAATATGTCAGCCAATTTTTTTAAATCAACTGGAGTGTCATGCCGCAATGTAACCAGAAACATCGTTTCGCGCTTATCCCGCAGGAATAAATTACGGGTTTGCGCCCCCACCATTAAACCAGCAACTTTATCAGCCTCTGCCACAGAAAAAACAGGTTCATGATGATAGAGTTTATAATCAACCCCGATTTCACCTATATGGCCCAATATATTAGCCGCATCAAATATATGATTTTTGTCCATTTCTACTTTTGCCTCTTAATTTTCTCTTTCTAGCAGAAAATTGCATAAAAACTCTTTCAAATTTTATCGATTTTCAATAATTCGTAAATTCTTAATCTATATAACATAATATATAAATAATAATGTTCTGAGGGGGACACTCAAAAATGGC